>JAZSGB010000046.1:0-17481 GCA_045532505.1 Acutalibacteraceae bacterium
ATGGCATCTTGAGGATGCAGACAAACTGCCCTGTGACGGAAGTGTAACTCTGCTTGATACAAGAACTGTTGGTGAGTACACGCAAGGTCATATTGAAGGCTTTAAGAATATCCCTGTTGATGAGCTTCGGGAACGGCTTGATGAGGTAGAAAAAGACAAGCCTGTGTACGTGATCTGTCAAAGTGGTCTGCGAAGTTACATCGCAAGCCGTATTTTGGAAGGTAACGGCTATACTGCATATAACTTTGCCGGAGGCTTCCGTTTTTATGATGCAGTAACAAACGACCGCGCGCTGATCGAGTGTGCCACTGCCTGCGGCAGGGATAACTGATTAAAAAGCAAATGTCCGCCGTGCGTTTTGCATCGGCGGACATCGGTTATTGGTCACTTAGTTCTTCTAATCCGGGTTTGTCGGTAAGTTCAATTGTACCGCGGGAGAGCTTGACCATGCCTTCGTTCTGGAAATATTTAAGCATTCGGGCGAAATTATGATATAACTATTTTATAAAATAAAGCTTCGACTTAGGAGGTTGCCTTAATGAATGCAAAAGAAGAATGCGAAATTCTGCTTGATGCTTTACTTTCGGCATCAGAAAAACTTCTTAAAAAGAACGGTGAGTTTTATCCCGTTGGCGCTGTTTTATTAAATGATGATAATGTGAAATTTACTGCCTTACAATTTGAAGATGATTTTCCGGATTCTAAGAGTGTTATTAATGATTTGATTTGTGCTCACAAACAATTGGCTCAAAACAACGAGATTAAAGTTAGTGGTATTTCTTGGAATGGTACCGTTGATTTAGATGGTAAAACCACAGATGCAGTTATCGTTAGCCTGGAACATAAAGATGACTATTCAGTTATTGTAGGGTTACCATATAAATTCGGCTTGTTTAAAAAAATCAAATTCGGGGAGTTGTTTGCTCAAAATGGAAACACAGATGTTTTCAAAAAATTCTAAAAAGATATTTGATGTACTTCTTACTGCTATAGCGCTTCCGTTTGTATTTATTTTGCTGTTGTTACTTGTGCTATACACACCTGTAGATTATTTAAGGTATAGAAGCACACGCTTTTATAAGCATTTTAAAGAAAAATATACCTGGCTTTGTGGTGGCTCCACCTTTATTAAGGTTTACGAGCTTATTCAAAAAAACAACCTGCCAATAGAGTATTTTCGTAATGAAATTGTTCCGTCAACAGGCTACGGTTATTTTGTGTATAAGGATAGCTTGCTTTTATTGGATTATAACGTTTGTTATGATGACGAGCAAGGAAAATGGATTGTTAATTTTGGTGATGATGAGCCTGCGCCATTAGAAAGCGTAGCTGCAGGTGAAATAGATGCTTTTAATACTAATTTCGGCAAAAATATTAAAAAAGCCGTTGTATTAATTGATGAAGAGCTTTATAATGAGATAGTGGATTATACATTTTCTGATGTGTGTTTTTTAAAGGTAGAAAACGAAAAGTATTTATCTGCTTTAAAAGGCTTTTTAAGCACAGAATATAAAGGGGTTTGAATATGAAGGCTGAGTCAACAATTATTGCCCTTTCAGGTAAGGGTGGAGTGGGTAAAACATCAATTTCAGCAGCAATTGTTAAGCTGCTTGTAGAGAAATTTGCCGATAAAAAAATCCTCGCTATTGATGCCGACCCTGCCGTAGGCTTATCAACAGCGCTGGGTATTGAGGTAAAAACTACTATCGACGATATTCGAAAAGAAATTGTTGCATCCGTTGAGGATGGCGATACCAAAACAGCGATTGAGCTTTTAGGTGATGCAAGGTATAAAATTTTTGATGCCCTTGTAGAAACTGATGGCTTTGCATTTATCGCCGTTGGCAGACCGGAAAGTGCAGGCTGTTACTGCAAAATAAACTCATATTTAAAAGAGGTTATAAGCATCCTTTCTGCCGATTTCGATTATGTTGTAATTGACGGTGAGGCAGGTATTGAGCAAATCAATCGCCGTGTTATGGAAAAGGTAACTCATTTATTGCTTATTACAGATGCAAGCAAAAAGGGTACACAGGTTATTTCAACTATAAAAACCGTTGCCGATGAGCTTGTTATGTATAAAAAAATAGGTGCAATTATAAACAGATTGCCCGATGAAAGTGTGCTTGAGCATATTAATACAAACGGTATACCTGTTTTATCGTATATAAAGAGCGATAAAAATCTTGTTATATATGATATTGAAGGTAAAAATATCACAAAGCTGCCCGATGATTCCGAGGTTGTTAACGGCGCAAGAAAGGCTCTTTGTGAATTAGGTATTATTTAGGGGTGTGTTATGAGAGATTTAAAGCATCTTTATGAATTTGAAAAGCTTTTGCAAGAGGCTAATAATGAGCTTGTTCAAAAAGCCAAAAACGATGGTGGTATTGCCCTTGGCTACACCTGTTACCATATTCCCGAGGTTTTACTCAACTGTGGCAACTGCTTTTCCGTAAGGCTTCGTGCTCCAAGAACAGGCTCGCTTGATATTGCTACATATTATATGAGCAACTTCCTTTGTGGCTATTCAAAGGCTATTCTCGAAAGAGCTATTGAGGGTGGCTATAATTTCTTGAATGCTCTTTTAGCATCAGAAACCTGCTCCGAAATGAACAGGGCTGCAGAGCATTTTGAGTTACTCGATTTAGTTCCCAACGATAAGTTTTTTCTTACATTTTTAGATGCTCCCTTTAAAATTGAGGAGCATACTATAAAGCATTATGTTAATCAAACAAGGGTTAAAATTCTCGATATGCTCACATCCGTTTACGGTGTAGATACATCAGATGAAGCCCTTTTAAAGGCTGTTGAAGAGCACAACGAGGTTTGCCGTTTAATGACCGAAATAGGTGAGTACCGTAAAGAGGAAAACCCACGTATTACAGGCTACGAGTATCATATACTTAACCTTGTTACATATTGCTGTCCTAAGGCATTAATTCTTCCTGCGTTAAGAGAAACTGCTGAAGAGCTTAAAACAAGGGAGCCTGATGCCAAGAAAAGCTACCGTGCAAAAATTGTGGTAGTGGGCTCCGAAATGGATGACCCTGAGTTTACATCTCTTATTGAAGATAGCGGAGCACTTGTTGTTGCCGACAGATACTGCTTTGGTGCTTTACCCGGCAGGCAGGATATTATTATTAATAAGGATGAAGATGTTCTTACACAAATTTGCCGTCATTACCTTAAAACAAGCCGGTGTCCACGTTTTATGAGCCACGAAAAGGTTCAGGAGCGCCGTGATTATGTAAAGCAGCTTGTTGAAGAATACCACGCAGACGGTGTAATGTACGAGCAGCTTAAATTCTGCGAATATTGGGGCTATGAAAGAGCCTTGGCTTCGTATGTAATGAGCAACGATTACGGCGTACCTACAGCTGCAGTTGACCGTCAGTATACTGCATCGGCTTCAGGTCAGCTGCGTACACGTGTACAGGCATTTGTTGAAAGCCTTGAAATTAAAAAGATTCAAAAGGAAAGGCAGGCGAAGAAAAATGGCTAACTACGGTAAATTGTATAAAGAGCATACTGCCATACTTAAGCACAGAGAATGGCGTGGCTTTAAGGATACAATGTACGATTACTATCGCTGGCTTGTTACCTGGAAGGATATGATTAAAATGGTGCTTAAAGCACCAATATCAACAGTAAAGGGCTTGTGGAGATACCGTTGGATGGCATCATATTTATCTGCACCTTCCTTTGTTGACAGGCACGTTGCAGGGCTCAGAGGACCACAGCTTCGTATGGCACATTTGCACTATAATATGATAGTTAAGCATACAACTAATCTTATAAATATATCATTCAGGGCAGATGAAAAAATTAACCCTAACAATAAGCTTTCAAAGCGCATTGTGCTTATGGATGAAATTGTGCCTAATGAAATTTTCACAGGCTTCCCGAATCTTATACCGATGCCGCTTCAAACTTTGCCAATATTCCTTTCATCAATGGTTGACCAACAAATAACACCACCTTACTTAGAGGTTACCGAAAGCTTTGGTGTACCTGCTGATGTTTGTCCGTTGCCAAGTGCCGAGGCAGGTGTAGCTATTGAGGATGATTACCCAAAAATGGGTTGCTGTATGATAGGTACTAATATGCCTTGCGATGGCTCAATTATGAACTCCTCATTCCTTGACAGGCGCTTGAATTTGCCCACATATTTTTTTGGTGTGCCTCTTAGGTATAACGGAGAAGATGTACAGGAATATGCAGTTGATGAAATTAAAGCTTTAATAAAGTTTATTGAAGACCAAACAGGCGAAAAGTTTGATTGGGATGCATATTTCTCACGAATGAAGCAGTACAACGAGCAGCTTGAATATGAGCGCCAAAAGTGGGATATTAATAAAACACCTTATCCTCAAATGACAGGTGCTTGCTTCTGGCTTTACAGAATTTTTTACTTTAACCTTTCAGGTGGCTCTAATGAGAAGTTCCTTAAGGTAGATAAAAAAGTAAACAAAATTATGATGAAGGCGTACGAAAAGAAAACACCTGTTTCTACAGAAATGCGCCATAGAGCCGTTGTTTGGAGCTGTCCTGCAAACTACTACACAAGCTTTGCTAACTGGCTGGAAAATTGCTGGGGTATGAACGTTGTTATGGATATGGAAACAATGATTTCTTACCTTGAAATTGATACAGAGGATAAGGAGCAATCCTTAAAGGATTTGGCAAAAACCTACCAGCGTTCAATTATGCGTAAGCACACCAAGGGTGGCTACCGTAATGTTGTTGATGAGCTGTGGCGCATTGTAGAAGAGTATAATGCAGATACAGTAATTATGTATGACCAAATTTCCTGTAAGGGAATGGATGGCCTTGCAGGTATATTTGATGACCAGGCAAGAGAACGTAAAATCAATTTTATTTGGGTTAAGCAGGACTTAATGGACCCTCGCACAATTTCAAGAAGAGATATGCGTGAGCAGGTTAACAAGTATATGCAAACAGTTCTTCAAGAGGAGCCACTTGACCCCACACTTGTTGATTTTGAAGATGATTTAGCATGGTAAAGGAGTTATAAAAATGAAGTATTTTGGTGGCTGCGATGTCGGCTCTACATATACAAAATGTGTTATTCTTGATGAAAACGGTAAAATAGTTGCACACGTTACAAACAGAAGCAAAATAAACCCTGTTGCAAGTGCAGAAATTGCCTTAAATGACGCAGTTTCGCAGGTTGAGGGGTTATCATCGGCTGAAGAACTTACTTACCTTATCGGTACAGGCTATGGCCGAAATAAGGTACCCTTTGCTGATGAAAATATATCAGAAATCAGCTGCCATGCTATGGGTGTGCACGTTACAAACCCTGAGGTGAAAGCCATAATAGATATTGGTGGCCAGGATGTTAAGGGTATTTCTATAGATACCGACGGTACAGTTAAAAACTTTGCAATGAACGATAAATGTGCTGCAGGTACAGGTAGATTCTACGAGGCTATGGCAAATGCTTTCGAAATGAGTCTCCCCGAGTTTTCAAAGCTTTCACTTGAAGCTAAAAATACAATTCCTATTACTGCACAGTGTACGGTTTTTGCCGAAAGTGAGGTTATATCACTTGTAGGCGAGGGTAAGCCGATGGATGAAATTGCAGCAGGTATTCAGCTTGCTGTTGCAAAGCGTTGCTTTGTTATGGCTAAAAAAGCAGGTGCAACCGATAGCATTACACTTACAGGTGGCTGTGCTAAAAACGAGGGCTTGAAAAAGGCTATAGAAAAAGTGCTTAAAATTAAAGTGGTTGAGCTTTCTATAGATCCACAGCTTATGGGAGCTTTAGGCGCAGCAGAGTATGCTCGCCAAAAGGGCTTGGCAAAGGAGATATAAATGGAGATAATTTTAATTATTTTAGCTGTTATCCTTGCTTTGTTTGTTGTAACCTTTGCAATTTATTGGTTTAACCTTGATATGAAGCTTGTAAGAAAGGTTTACGACCTTCTTCAAAAGCATTACGACAAAATGAAAAGGGATAAAAAGCTTTAATGGATTTTTTTGATTCACTAATTCATAAAACACTTTCTTTAACTGATAGTTATCCACAAAAGGCCTACAAATACAGCTCTGCTGATTTGTGGGCTGATGTTGGTTATAGCCAGGTAATTTTAAAAAGAGATACTGCATTTGAGCTTGATGGCTCAGGCTTTTGCCTTGTAACATCACAGAGCATTACCGATGAAATCGTTGTTATTGGTAAAGACCTGCACGAAATAAAAAGCGACAGCAAATTTGCAAGAATTGCTTTTGTAGGTATTGATGCAGATTGTGAGGGCGCAGAGCTTCACGACCTTATAAAAAGAATAGAGTTTGTTAAGTACCATTATTTCCCCGATGGATTTATGGTGCGCTCTGCCTCATCCTCGTATACCGAAGGTGCACGTGTTTCTAAAACAGCTTTAAAAAACGGAATAAGCTTCCAAAAAATCGGTAATTTAATGATAAATAAGCTTAAAGAGCTTCCACAGGTTAAAGGTGTTAAACTTTACTATATTACAGAGCCTTCTGCACCGTATGTTGAAATTAAATCAATGGGTGAAAAAAGCAGGGCAGTAACCCGTGCACTTGACCAGGTTATGAACAATCTTCAGTTTGATTGCGACAGCTGTAATCTGAAAGCTATTTGTGATGAGGTTGAGGGTATGCGAGAGCTTCACTTTCAAAGTGCAAGAAAAGAGGGGAACAATGGATAAAGATAAGGTTGTTTCTTTTTTCGATGCTTGCGCTGATTCTTGGGATGATGAATTAATCAAAAATGACAGTGTTATAGACACAATACTCAGTATTGCAGAGGTTAAAGAAAATACAACACTTCTCGATGTTGCATGTGGTACGGGTGTTTTGTTCCCGGATTACCTTAAAAGGAATGTAGCAGCTGTTGATGCTATTGATATTTCTGCCCAAATGGTAAAGAAAGCAAAGGCTAAATATCCACAAATTAATATAGTTTGTGGTGATGCAGAGGAATTTTGCTTTAATAAAGAGTTTGATTGTATAATTATTTATAATGCTTTTCCTCATTTTATAAATGAAAATAAGCTTTTTAATAATTTAACCCGTTATTTAAAGCAGGGGGGCAGGTTAACTGTTGCACACGGTATGAGCAGAGCAGATATTTTAAAATGCCACTCAGGTAAGGCTTCGCATATTTCAAAAGAATTACCCAATGCAGATGTACTTGCAGATACTATGAATGCTTTTGTTAATGTTGATGTAGCTATTTCAAATGATGATATGTACATCGTTTCAGGTGTTAAAGAGTAAAAGAGCAAAAAGGAAATCCGTTTTGGATTTCCTTTTTTGCATAAATAAAAAAATAAAGATATCCACAAAAGTGGATACCTTTATTTTGGTGGGAACAATAGGGCTCGATGGGCTCTGCCCATAATTCACGCGTTACACTCGTGAACACCCGATTGTGTTCGGCTTCGCCGAGAAGGTTCGAGCCCTGAATAATATATTTACTAAAAAAATAAAGATACCCACAAAAGTGGATACCTTTATTTTGGTGGGAACAATAGGGCTCGAACCTATGACCCTCTGCTTGTAAGGCAGATGCTCTCCCAGCTGAGCTATGCTCCCGAATGCCTGTGTATTATACTATACCCTTTTAGAAAAATCAAGTGTTTTTTTGAATTTATTTTTCTAAATAATCAATTAAATTTTTCAGCACAGCTTCGCAGTCTGCCCTTCCTAAAGCGTACAGTGCATTCATAACATCGGGGTTCTTCTCTGTTGCCTTTGTTTTAATAACTCTTGTAGGGCGTATTACGATTATTTTGCCTTCTTTTTCAAGCTGTTCTATTAATTCATATTGCTTTGAATAAATACGGTTTCTGTCTTTCAGGGTTTCGCAAAACGCAGGGTATTTTTTATAAAAAAGCTTTGTGCACTTAATTGTACCACTTTTTCTGTACCCGTACGGTCTTGTGAGTATTAGCACAATTTTATCGTAGCCCTCTTTTAGGCAATACTCTAACGGTACGCTGTCTGCAACGCCACCGTCAAGGTAGGGCACACCGTCTATTACAACGTTTTTAGATAAAAACGGAAGTGAGCCTGATGCCCTTAAATACTCCATACACTTGTAATCACCAATATCGTGTATATCAGGGTATTCAGCTCCACCTGTAATTAAATTTGTAACAACAGCCTTAAATTGCATTTTGTTGCTTTTATATGTATCTAAATCCATCGGGTCAAGGTGGTAGGGGAGCTCATCAAAGTAAAACTGCTTGTCCATAAGGTCGCCTGTTTTTAATAGAGAACGCCAACCAACAAAGCGTTTATCAGAAGAGAATCTCAAATTGTACCTTAAAACCCTGCCAATTTGCTTTGATTTGTAGTTAATACCAAACAATGCACCGGCTGAAACACCTATGCATAAATCTGTCTCAATATTATTTTCCATTAAAACATCAAGTGCACCTACCGTGTATATGCCACGCATGGCGCCACCCTCGAGTATTAAAGCAGATTTCATTTTTTTCCTCGTTTGTAATTGCTTTTTAAAATTATAACATAGCTACAGCTTCAAATCAATAAAAAAGGTATACTATTTTTGTTTTATATGTGTTATAATTTATTTGGTGATTGTTGTGATAAAAGTAATGTTTGTTTGCCACGGCAACATATGCCGTAGCCCTATGGCAGAGTTTATATTTAAAGATATGCTCAATAAAAAAGGCTTGAACGGTGATTTTTTTGTTTGCTCAAGTGCTACAAGTACAGAAGAAATATGGAACGGTGTAGGTAATCCTGTTTACCCACCTGCTAAAAAAGAGCTTGCAAAGCACGGACTAAGCTGTGAAGGTAAAAGAGCTGTTCAGCTTAAAGCAACCGATTATGATAAATACGATTATTTTGTAGGAATGGATAGCGCAAATATAAGAAATATGAATATAATATTACAAGGCGATGATGAGAAAAAGGTGTTTAAGCTTATGGAGTTTACACCACAAAAAGGTGATGTTGCAGACCCTTGGTATACGGGTGATTTTACAACTACTTACCGTGATATTGAATTGGGTTGCCGTTGCTTATTAGATTATTTGTGTAGGTGATTTTATGAAAATGGTTTTACTTACTGCCCTGGGTGTAGG
This sequence comes from Acutalibacteraceae bacterium, assembly GCA_045532505.1. Taxonomy (GTDB): domain Bacteria; phylum Bacillota; class Clostridia; order Oscillospirales; family Acutalibacteraceae; genus DTU089. Next base: position 9,111 of record JAZSGB010000046.1, read on the forward strand.
TGGTGCAACAATATTCGGCTCAATAATGGGTTTTATTTTTAAAAAAATCTCCCATAAGTTCAGCGATATTGTTTTATCCTTTGCTGCAGGTGTTATGCTTGCAGCAGCCGTGTTAGGCTTAATTTTACCGTCAATAGAATACGGTGGTAAATACGGAATTATAATTACAATTATCGGTGTTTTTGTTGGCGCCGTTTGCCTTAATTTATTAGATAAATTAGTGCCTCATATGCATAAATTAGTTGGTGTTGATACAGAAGAGCATAAAAACAATTCAAGCCTTAATAAGGTCTTGCTTTTTGTTACGGCAATTGCAATTCATAATTTACCCGAGGGTATTGCTGCAGGCGTTGGCTTTGGCTCGGGTAACGATTCAGAGGCATTGCTTATAGCAGGTGGTATTGCATTGCAAAATATTCCTGAGGGTATGGTTATTATCGGTCCTATGCTTGCTGCAGGTGTATCTGCAAAGCGTACCTTTATTTGTGCTATGGCAACAGGCCTTGTTGAGGTTGTAGGCACATTGCTAGGTTATTTTGCAGTTAGTGTTTCTGCTGTGATTTTACCCTTTGCTCTTGCATTTGCAGGTGGCACAATGCTCTATGTTACAAGTGATGAAATAATACCCGAAACACATGCCCACGGCAATGAGAGGGGCGCAACATATTCATTACTTGCAGGCTTTTGTTTAATGTTACTTTTTGATGTTTTGTTAGGATAATTATGAAATACAGTAAGATTGTTGAGGGGAAATTTCTTTTAAGACCAAACCGTTTTATTGCAAAGGTGCTTGTTAAGGGTGTTGAGGAAACGGTGCACGTTAAAAATACGGGCAGATGTAAAGAGCTGCTTGTTGAAGGTGCAAGGGTTTTTCTGTTTGAGTCAGATAATCCAAACAGAAAAACTAAATACGATTTAATAGCAGTTGAAAAGGTAACTGATAACGGTGTACTTTTAATTAATATGGACTCACAAATACCTAACGATGTTGTAGGTGAGTGGATTGCAAAGGGCGAACTGTTTTCTGAACGGGCAATTATTAAAAGGGAGTTTACCTATAATAAATCACGCTTCGATTTTTATGTTGAGGATGGCGATTGTAAGGTCTTTTTAGAGGTTAAAGGAGTAACTCTTGAAAATAATGGTGTAGCAGCCTTTCCCGATGCACCCACACAGCGAGGGGTTAAGCATATAAATGAGCTGATTTCTGCAACAAAAAACGGCTATAAAGCATATATTGTGTTTGTTATTCAAATGAAGGGTGTACATAAGTTTATTCCGAATGATGTTACCCATAAAGAGTTTGGCAATGCGTTACGTAATGCTCAAAAAGCAGGTGTTAAAATAATCGCACTTGACTGTGTAGTTAAAGAAAATGAAATATATATTGATTCAAATGTAAATGTTGAATTATAGTCTGAATTTATAAGAAATAACTCTCTGTATTTTGTTACAGAGAGTCTTTTTGTATTATTCGAAAATCAGCGTCGTTACAGCGTTGCTTTTTAACTTAACAACATATTTATTATCGATTATATTTTCTTGGGGTAGCTCGTGCCAATGCTCACCACATTCAAGTGTGCCACTTGTTCTTATAAGTCTTACGGTTGAAAATGTTTTTTCTGTATCGGTTAAATCAATTTCAATGTGTTTTTGTCTGCTTGTATCATTTACAAGCACAAGCTTTACTTGTGTTTGGTTTGCAGCACACAGCACATCGTCTTTAATGTGGTAAATTGTATCATTTACATTAATATATCGGCTGAATTGCCCCATACAGTAGTATTTTTGTGTTAATAAAATTTCGTTTGTGTCGTGATCTGCAAAAGCAAGCCCCCAAAAGCCGTTTTCTTTTGAAGGTATACCAAAATCATCATTACCACAGTAGCCGTGTTCACTTTTGTGGTAATCAATAACCTGCCATAAAACCCAGGCAGAAGGGGATAAGGTGTTAATATCAAATATTATTTTTTTAGCAAGCCAAAGACCTGCACCCATTTCCCCGGCATTTGTGCCTGCCACATCACCCCAATCGGTTTCAGTCATCCACAAATTTTTACAATGTTTTCTCATTTGAGCGCCTAATCTTTTTGCGTTTTTGGTACCATAGGTATGTGTGCTTATTCGCTTTAAAAGGCCTTTAACCTCATCAGAGTAGCTGTTAAATGCAATTATTGCTTTATCTGTAGCAGTTTCATCACTGCCAACAAGCTCAACATTTTGCAGATTTTTGTTTTTTATTGCCTGGTGTGTTGCAATCAGTATTTTATTTTGTGCTTCACCTGCATCAAAGTGGCAGCCCTCTTGTTTTTCGCTAAGGTAGTGCCAGTAATCGGTATTAGGCTCATTCATAGGTGATATAGCACTCACTTTAATATTTAAGGTGTTGTTTATGTATTCGGTAACCTCTGCTAAATACTCTGCAAAAGCTTGGTAGCAGTCCCGGCGTAAATTGTTTTTGTTAGGGTCCTTGCCACCTGAGGAGCAGCCACTTTCCGTCATAAAATACGGTGGTGAGTTTGAGAATACCTCAACATAAGCATTCTCGTTTGCTTGGTAGCATGCTCTAAGCACGTTTAATTGATTTGCATCACTTGTGTAATTATATGTTGCTTCTTTAGTTTCTTCGTTATAATCAAGCCAACCGGGGACTATGGAGTCTGTTCTTTTTATGTGCTTGTGTGTTGGGTTATCTCCACCACCGATATTGTAGCGCATTATGTTTAGGTTAAGTCCGTTTGGGGAGAAAAATAATTCAGCAGATTTTTGTGTTAATATGTCTGAATATCCTACTCTGTTTGCCCACCAGCAAAGGCTTGTGCCCCAGCCTTGGAATTTACCGTTATCTGATACAGAAGGGTTACTAAAGTTCACAAAAAGCTTTCTCACATAAATCACACCTTTACGGATTTGTAATATATTATTTTTATCATAGCTTTATTTAGAGATTTTTTCAACGTAATTTACGAAAAAAGATGTACGTATATTAATTGCTTATGTGAAAAATTAAGCCTTGTATTGAAAGTGTAGCCTTAAAGTATTAAAATAATGGTGAACTTTATAAAGTCTTAACTTTTTTTATATTTTATATTGATTTAGATATTGTATCTTGTAACCAGGATATATATCTGTTTTTCGGAGGATAGGTTATGTATACTGTTTTAGTTTGTGATGATGATAAGGCGATTTTAGATTCTGTTAAAATTTACCTTGATAGTGAGGGCTACAATGTTTTAACAGCTGCAGATGGCGTTCAGGCGCTTGAGGTAATTGAAAAAAACGAAATTCATTGCCTTGTGCTTGATGTTATGATGCCACGCCTTGACGGCTTGCGTACAGCCTTGAAAATTAGAGAAAAGTATAATTTTCCTATAATTTTCTTATCAGCCAAAAGTGAGGATACCGATAAAATTACAGGCCTCAGCTTCGGTGGTGATGATTACGTAACAAAGCCGTTTAATCCACTTGAGCTTGTTGCAAGGGTGCGTTCACAAATAAGGCGCTATGTAAGCTTAGGTAATTTTGTTCCCACAGAGAATATGTATGTTACAGGTGGCTTAACACTCAATACCGATACAAAAGAGGTTTGTGTTGACGGCGAAAGCGTTAAGCTGACTGCAAGGGAATACAACATTCTCGAATACCTTATGAAAAATATGGGTAAGGTTTTATCAAGCTCGCAAATATACGAGGCTGTGTGGAACGAGGTTGCCTTCAGAACAGAAAAAACAGTTACTGTACACATTAAAAATATCCGAGAAAAAATAGAAATTAATCCGAAAGAACCAAAATATTTAAAGGTGGTGTGGGGTCTTGGATACAAGGTTGAAAAAATTTAAGTATTCACTATTCACAAAGTTTTTATGCTGGTTAATTGCAATTTGTCTTTTTGGTGCTTCGGTAATGTTTGCACTTAAAATCGGCATTAACGGTATGGCAGTTGGCTTTGATAATTATTTAAAGGGTGAAAAAATTTCATTTTTTGAGTCATACGGCTTTCTGAATAAATTACAGCAGGACTTTTTTGCTTGCCTTTCCCTTGCAGATAACAATGCAGGGCAGTTAACAGCTGAGCTACAAAGCAAAAAGAACGATGTTGTAAAAGATGCTCTCAATGAATATCTTGACTATAAAGCATCTATTATTGAAAACGAGCTCAGATATGCCGTCAGCAACTGGGATGACAGCTACTATGATTATGACGGAGAGATTGAGGTTACAATTCCTGAAGAATACAATACTCAGGTTTATGTTAATATTGATGACCCCGAAAGCATTCAAATAGCGCAAAAAATTCTTGTAAATGCCAAAGGACAGGAGTTTTTACTTTATGAGAATTTGGTAAGAGATAGTGCTTTTGAAAGGTTTTATAACTTTGAGGAATCAGAAATGGGAGATTATTTATCTATTCCCATGAATTTATCCAAAGAGGATGCACAAAAGCATTTATCAGAGCAATACGACGAATATGTTCGTCAAATGGTTGAGCAAAGTGCTGGGGTTTCTCTTGATTCGTTGTCTAATTTGGAGAGCAGAAAAAATTTAAAATATTACGTTGTTGATTTTGACGGTAATGTATACGCCAATATTTCATCAATTCCTAAAAATTTAAAGAACAACGACAGATACATCCTTGCAAATAAAGGCAACCATGAGGTAAAGGGCTTTGTTTTATCTAATTTAGATGATGCGCTTGATAACAGTAAATACAACGTTTTATGTATGTATTTTGATGAAAGCTTTGCTGAGGATGATATATATGCAAGACTTTATAACACATATACAGCTGCCACATCAGAAAATGCGTGGATTGGTATTGCTGTTTGCATAATATGCTTTGTTTTAGCAATCTTTATGTTTGTTTCTTGGCTATCTCTTGTTGGTATAAAGGTCGGTGCAGATGAAACAAAGTTATTGTTTGTTGACCTTATACCTACTGATATACACTTGTTGGGAATTGGTGCAATTATCTACGGCTTATTAGTTTGCTTGCATGATGTATCCAATATCGGCACAGCGTATTTTGACAGCTTAATTTTTACAAGTGATTTTAAAATATTTTTAATTGCTGTGGTTGTGGCATTCCTGGTAATTATCAGCGAGTGGCTGTCATCTGTTGTAAGAATAAAAAAGGCAGGTAAATCCTTCTTTAAACAGACATTAATATTTATGCTTTTAAGTTTGATTGTTAAAGGTATAGTTATAGCCGTTAAAAAGATTGCAAAGATATTTGAGTATAAGCCTCGTGTTTTTAAATGGCAGTTTATTGCAGGCTGTATTTCGTTCTTTTTAATTAATGCTTTGATCAGCTTGTTTATAACCTTTGCAGAATGGTTTACAGGCTTTGACGGTATGTTTATATTGCTTATTGGTTCAGTCCTGTTAGTTTTTGATTTGGTTGTTTGCTTTTTTGCTGTAAGGTTTATGAATAACCTTGATAAAATAATTGTTGCTTCCGGAGAACGTAAAAAAATTAGCTTTGGTAATGAAAGGGTAGGAAGGGCTCTCCGTACTCTTGCAGGCAACCTTGACGGCTACAACGATGCCCTTGAAGAAGCTGTTGCTGAGGCTGTTAAAAATGAGCAAATGAAAACACAGCTTATCACTAATGTTTCACACGACCTAAAAACGCCGTTAACATCCCTTATAAATTACTCGGATTTACTCGGCAAATGTGATATTAACGATGAAAAAGCGCAGGAATACATTGGGGTTATTAACAGTCAGTCAATTAAGCTTAAAAGGCTTATTGAAGATTTAATTGAGGCATCAAAGGTTTCAACGGGTAATGTTCAGCTTAATAAAACAAATATTAATTTATCTGAGCTTTCTGTTCAGGCAATTGTTGAATTTTCTGCAGAGTTTGAAAATAACAGAATTGAGGTTAAATTCACCGAGCCCGAGCAAGCGCCTGTTGTTTTTGCCGATAGTGTTAAAACCTACAGGATAATATCTAATCTTTTCAGTAATGCTAAAAAGTATTCAGCGCCAAATTCAAGGGTTTATGTGCGTGTTTACGAGGAAAACGGTTACGGTTGCTTTGAAATGAAAAATATTTCAAAAGAACCACTTAATATTTCACCCGAGCTTCTTACCGAAAGGTTTGTAAGAGGGGATGAATCCCGTGCTAACGAGGGTAACGGCTTAGGTCTTTCTATTGCAGAGGATTTATGTAAGCTTCAGGGTGGTAGCTTGAAAATAACTATTGACGGTGATTTGTTTAAGGTTACCGTTAAATTGCCTAAAGCCTGATTGTATTATAAAACCTGTTCCTGCTTGGAGCAGGTTTTTCTTATGTGAGTAATGTAATAAATAACCATTATAAGTAAATATTTATATTAATAAAGCTATTGACTAATCATATTTGTTGTGATATATTACTACGGTAATATTTTTTTGGAACCAGCTGTCTGTAGAGGATTGTTGGTTCCTTTATGCTTTTTTACGGAAAAAATTGATATAATATTCATAAAGGAGATGGCATTATGGAAATTCAACTTCAAGAGCTTATCGAACAAATAAAAAAAGACGGTGTTGAAGCCGCAGAAGCTCAGGCTGAGGCTATAATTTCAGCAGCACAGGAACAGGCGAAAAAAATAATTGCCGATGCACAGGTGCAGGCAGATTCTATTATTTCTAATGCGAAAAGTGAAAATGCAAGAATTGTTAAATCAAGTGAAGATGCTATACGTCAGGCAGGCCGTAATCTGCTGATTTCTTTCAGAGAGAGTGTAACAAAAGAGCTTAATTCAATTATCGGTGATAATGTTTCAGCAGTTTATTCGTCAGATATGTTTACAAAACTTATTGTTAATGTTGTTGAGTGCTGGGCAAATAAGTCAGATGTTGACGATGTTTCTGTAATTTTAAACACAGAGGATTTAAATGCACTCGAAACAACACTCCTTGCAGCTCTTAAAGAAAAAATAGCTAAAGGTGTTATCCTTAAGGCAAATGATAATTTTGACGGTGGCTTCCGTATTGCTGTTAACAATGGCAGTGTTTACTACGACTACTCTGCACAAGAGGTTGTTGATATGCTTTCAAGCTACCTTAGCCCTAAGGTTGTTGCATTAATGAAAGAGGCTGAATAAGATTATGGCTGAGTTTTATCTTGTATCTCAACTTCCTTCTTTAGAGGGCTTGAGTGATAATTCACCATCACCCATTACAGAGGAACGTTTTTTAGAGCTGTGCACTCGTTTTTTGAGCAAAAAATCAATTAAGATTTTGGAACAGCTAACAATTAATCCGTCAAGGGATTTTAAAAAAACAGGCTCGGCTTTAGTTGATGCTTGGTTTGAAAGTGAACGTGATTTACGTTTGGCCTTGGGTAAAGCAAGGGCCGAAAAGTTAAAAAAGCACTTTGACACAACGGATGCAGTTTTACCTATTGAACACGTTAAAGCTGCAGGTGTGGCTGTAGATATAGAAAATCCGTTAGAGGCAGAGCAATTTCTTAACGGCTACCGTTTAAGAATTTTAGATTCACTTATGCCAATGGATAATTTTTCTGAGGATTTTGTGTTTTATTACGGTCTTAAATTAAAATTGATTGCTCGCATAAGGCAGTTTGATGCAGATGCAGGCAAGGCTATGTATAAAGAAATTTATGATTCCATTTTATCGGGAGACAGACTGGAGGTAAAAAGGTGAGCAATAGTATAGGCAAGGTAGTAAGCATAAACGGAAACCTTGTTTCTGTTGAGTTTACAAGCAATGTTTCGATGAATGAAATTTGCTTCGTTAAGGTTGGTAATACAGCTCTTAAAAGCGAGGTTATTCGTATAAAAGGCAATGTTGCACAAATACAGGTTTACGAAATGACCGATGGTATTAAGTGTGGTGATGATGTAGAGTTCACAGGTGAAATGCTCTCTGCTGATTTAGGTCCCGGCTTGTTGGGCCAGGTTTATGACGGACTTCAAAACCCACTTCCTGTTTTAGCTGAGCAGGCAGGTTGGTTTTTAGAGCGTGGTGTTTATGCCGATGGCTTAAATGCAGAAAAAAAGTGGGAGTTTACACCTACAGCCAAGGTTGGCGACGTGCTCCGTGCCGGTGAGTATATCGGTACTGTACCTGAAGGTCCTTTTACACACAAGATTTTTGTTCCTTTTAATTTACTTGGAAGGTACACTTTAAAATCCATTGTTGAAAAGGGTGAGTACACAGTTAAAGAAGCTGTTGCTGTTTTAACTGATGAGCGTGGACGTGAAATCCCTGTAGCAATGTCCTTTAAATGGCCTGTAAAGCGTGCTGTTAAATGCTACAGTGAAAGATTAGCTCCCGTTGAAACTATGGAAACAAAGGTTCGTCTTATTGACTCATTTTTCCCTGTTGCAAAGGGTGGCACCTACTGTACCCCGGGCCC
>JAZSGB010000013.1:0-68300 GCA_045532505.1 Acutalibacteraceae bacterium
TTCAACAAAGAAATCAGAAAATACACATACAACTGCAAATATCTTTATTCGTTCTTCTACGATTACGAAAACGACATTGAGGTCAATTCAATCTGCGGTGACGCCATGCTTTCCGCCTACCTCATCAACCCCTCGTCGGGTGCATATGACCTCAAAAGAATCATCGCCGAATACGCTTCGGCTGAATTCACCGAGGGCGACGAAACCGCATTTTTCGCCGCCTATCTCCCCAAGGCTTTCGAAAAGCTCAACGCTCTTATCGAAGAGCATAACCAGAAAAAACTTCTCGACGAAATCGAGCTTCCGCTCGCAAGAGTGCTTTCATCAATGGAAAAGGAAGGCTTCCTTGTTGACAAAGAGGGTATTGAACAGTATAACGAAAAAATATCTGCTCGCCTTGAGGAGTGCCTTTCAACAGTTTACCAAATGGCAGGGTGCGAGTTTAACCTTAACTCACCAAAGCAGCTTAGCGAAATTCTTTTTGATGAGGATAAATTAAACCTCCCACATAAAAAGAAAACAAAAAGTGGCTATTCCACTAATGCCGAGGTTTTAGAGTCCTTAAGGGATAAGCATCCTATTATAAATGTTATTCTCGAATACAGAGCGTTAGCAAAGCTTAAATCAACCTATTGTGAGGGGCTTTTAAAGGTTATAGATAACGACGGAAGAATACACTCAACCCTTAACCAAACCGAAACCCGTACAGGCAGAATTTCATCTGCAGAGCCTAATTTGCAAAATATTCCCGTGCGTACAGAGCAGGGCAGAGAGTTAAGAAGATTCTTTGTTGCTAAAGCTGGCTATCTTCTTGTGGATGCCGACTATTCGCAAATTGAATTGCGTGTGCTTGCAGCCCTTGCCAACGATAAAAATATGATAGATGCCTTTATAAACGGTGTGGATATACACTCTGTTACGGCATCGCAGGTAATGGGTATACCTCTTGAGAATGTAACCTCTGCCGACAGGCGCAAGGCAAAGGCAGTTAACTTTGGTATTGTTTACGGTATAGGTGCATTTTCTCTTTCGCAGGATATAGGCACATCTGTACAGGAGGCAGACCGATATATAAAGGGCTACCTTGCTAATTATTCGGGTGTTGCCACCTTTATGGAAAATGCAAAATCCTCTGCTAAGGAAAAGGGCTATGCCCAAACCTACTTTGGCAGAAGAAGATATTTACCCGAGCTTAATGAGTCAAATGCAATTCGCCGAAGCTTTGGTGAAAGGGTTGCTATGAATATGCCTATTCAGGGCACAGCAGCAGATATTATTAAGCTTGCAATGATAAAGGTTTACGCCCGTTTGAAGGAAGAGTTTCCACAAGCCCACCTTATAATGCAGGTGCACGATGAGCTTATTATAGAAGCGCCCGAGGCACAGGCACAGCAGGTGGCAGACCTTCTTAAGCAAACAATGGAAACAGCCTGCCAAATGGTTGTGCCGTTTACAGTTGAGGTTGCCTGTGGCAAAACCTGGTACGATACAAAATGATGGAATTTACTATTGTAAAAATGGCAGGTGAGCACATTCCTTCACTTGCTCAAATAGAAAAACAGTGCTTTAGCACACCTTGGTCTGAGAATGCACTTAATGATGAATTGGAAAACCCACATGCAAGGTTTTTTGTCGCATTATGCAATGGCGATGTGGCAGGGTATATAGGTGCACATAATATTGTAGGTGAGGTGTATATTACCAATGTTGCCGTAAGTCCCAATTACAGGCGCCGGGGTATTGCAAAAGCACTTGTTGATTATCTTGTAGCCTTGAGCATCAGCCAGGGTGCAGAGTTTGTAACCTTAGAGGTGCGCCAATCAAACGATGGTGCAAAAAGCCTTTATGAAAAAGCAGGCTTTCAGGTGGTGGGCAGCCGTAAGGATTTTTACGAAAGCCCACGGGAGTCAGCAATATTAATGACTAAATTTTTAAAGGATTAAGCTATATGAAAATTCTTGGTATTGAATCCTCCTGCGATGAAACAGCGGCAGCCGTTGTTGAGGATGGCAGGGTAGTTTTATCGAATGTAATTGCCTCACAGGTTGAGGAGCATAAAATATACGGTGGCGTAGTGCCCGAAATTGCATCACGCCGACATACCGAGGCAATATGTGGTGTTGTAGAAAAGGCACTTAAGGATGCAAATTGCACCCTTGAGGATATAGATGCAATTGCCGTTACATATGCACCGGGCCTTATAGGTGCGCTTTTAGTTGGTGTAAATTATGCAAAGGGTCTTTCCCTTGCAACAGGTATACCACTTGTACCTGTGCATCATTTAAGAGGGCATATTGCAGCAAACTATATTTCTGATGAGAAAATTAAGCCACCGTTTCTTTCTCTTGTTGTGTCGGGTGGCCACAGCCATATTATAAACGTTAAATCATATACAGAGTTTGAGGTTATAGGCAGAACAAGGGATGACGCTGCAGGTGAGGCTATGGATAAGGCTGCACGAACAGTGGGGCTCCCATATCCCGGCGGAGTTAATCTTGATAAAATATCTGTAAACGGTGATGAAAATAAATATAAATTTCCAACACCAAGGGTTGCAGATTCACCGTATGATTTCAGCTTTTCAGGTCTTAAAACCTTTGCAGTAAACCTTGTGCACAACGCTTCACAAAAGGGCGAGGAGGTAAAGCCTGAAGACTTAGGCGCATCATTTATTAAGGCAGTTACAGACCTTCTTTGCTCTCACACAATGCTTGCAGCAGAAAATATCGGTGCAAAAGAAATTGTACTTGCAGGTGGCGTTTCTGCAAACTCTCGCCTTCGCAGAATTATGGCAGAGGAGTGTAAAAAAAGAAACATAAAGCTCTATATGCCTGAGCTTAAATATTGTGGCGATAACGCAGCAATGATAGCTTCGCAGGGCTACTATGAATTTTTACAGGGTAACACAGCAGATATGACACTTAATGCTGTTGCAAGTATGGCGATTGATAAGAATTAGCAGATATCAATCAGCAATTAGCAAATAGCAAATAGGAGGTTATTAATTTATGGGCGGTTTGTGGATTCTTGATTTAATGATAGTGATTGTAAGTATTATTGGTATACTTGTTGTGTTGTTTCACTTCAAAAAAGGGAGAGTTGGTAAAAAAGAATTAGCAGGCGGTATTTTTGCCTTTGCGTTATTGGTATTTGTGTCATTAATTGCAGGATAACGATAAAAATATAAATAAAAGAGGTCTGAAAAGCCAAAGCTTTTCAGACCTTTTATAATATTCATTTCCATTTGCTATCTGTTATCTGTTATCTGCTATCTGCTATTTGCTATTTGCTATCTACTCACCACTTATAATTATGCAATTGACCTTTATTTTGTAGCTCGGGGTAACCGAATTGCCTGAGCGCCTCATAAACACCTACTGCCACAGCGTTTGATAGGTTAAGGCTTCTTGCTTCATCTATCATAGGTATTCTCACACACTCGTCGGGGTGCTTTAATAAAAGCTCCTCGGGGAGTCCTTTTGTTTCTTTGCCGAAAATTAAAAATGCTTTGTCAGGGTAGGTAACATCGGAATGTGTTTTTTGTGCCTTCGTTGTAAAAAAGAAAAAACTGCCATCCTTGTTCTTTTCAAAAAAATCATCAATATTTTCATAATATGTTAAATCAAGCAAATACCAATAATCAAGCCCTGCTCGTTTTAAATGCTTATCGGTTGGCACAAAGCCCATAGGCTTAACAATGTGCAGCCTTGCTCCCGTTGCAGCACAGGTTCTTGCAATGTTGCCTGTATTTTGTGGTATTTCAGGCTCTACCAAAACAATGTTTAATTCACTCATATAAGCTTAAGTTCCTTTATGTAATAGGGCAAGCCTCTTTCAAAATCCACGCCGTATTTAATAGGCCTGTCCATAGTCTGTGTTCTTTTTATACAGTCGCAAACATATCTTACAGCAATTGCCATTGCATCGTGTAGGCTAAAGCCGTTTAAGATTGCACCACAAAATGAGCTTGCAAAAACATCGCCCGTGCCGTGGTATGCGCCCTCAAGTCGGTTTTCAAAATAGTAGTGTGGTATTCTGTCTTGACCGATACAAGCAGCACCCAGCTTTCTTTCCTCAAAGCAAACACCTGTGAGAATAACATTTTTAGCACCCATATCAAGCAGTTTGTTTAAAAGTGTTTCAATGTATTCCTTTGTTTGTACACCGTCAATATATTTCTCATTTACCATAAAGCAGGCCTCTGTAATGTTAGGCAAAATAATATCTGCCTTGGCACAAAGGGATGCCATTGCCTGTGCAAATTTTTCATCAAAAACAGAGTAAAGCCTTCCGTGGTCAGCCATACAAGGGTCGGCGATAAAAAGGTTATTTTCCGTTTTAAAATCATCAGCAAATTTTTTAACAATATCTATCTGGTCGAATGAACCTAAAAAACCGGAATATATGGCATCGGGGTTAATATCTATTGTTTTCCAATGCTCTGCAATTTTAGGCATATCTTCCGTTAAATCTCTGTAGGTGAAGCCCTCAAAGCCACCTGTGTGGGTTGAAAGCACAGCAGTAGGCATACAAATAGTTTCTACCCCTGCAGCAGAAATAATCGGCAATGCTACAGTAAGGGAGCATTTGCCAAAGCCCGATATATCGTTAATTGCTATAAGTCTTTTTTGTTTGTTCATTTTATCACAACCTTTTTTGATAAAAACATTATACACCAATTGATTTCAGATTCAATATTTTATTTGTAAATTTTTTGCGCCGTTTCCATTATGTTTCTGTTGTGAATAATAAAAATTTCGCACTTTTCAGGGAAAACTTTTATTGAGCAAATGCTCAAAAAGTTTTGGAGGTGGAATTATGAAAATGCGAATGAGTACCGAGAATATGGCAAAGCTTGGTGGTGCAGCAATGGCAATTGGTGCAATGTCTGCAGTTGCAGCAGTGGTTGTAAATGGCAGAAGCACAAAGTCTAAAATGAAAAAGCTTGCAAAAAAATCTATTAAAACAATGGATAACATTGTAGGTAGCGTAAATTCAATGGTAAAGTAATGTGAAATAATAAATCAAATAAACCATAGAGCTAACCTGTGGTTTATTTGACCACTATTTACAGGACAGTGATTTTTTGAAAAAAACAGTAGCTTTATTGCTTGTGCTGTCCATAGCTTTTAGCTTAGTCGGTTGTGGGAATGAGCCTTCAAAAAACATAGACCCATCAACCACAGGGGAAAGTGTAGGTTATTCTGAAATGCAAAGCGAACTGCAGACAGAAGCACCACCCCCTGAGCCTATGAATAACAGCAAAAGCAAATTGAAAGTTTTATACGGTAAAAATACAGGCACAAGTAAAACCTACACAGGTCTTGAGCCTTTGCCTGAAGCAGAATTTCCTATAGTAGACCCACAAAATGCAAGGGGCTTAAGTGAACAGGTAATAAACCATAGCTTTGGTGTTTCTAAAAACGGAGTACCACACGAAATATCTGTAAATAATCAAAAGCTGTACGAAAAATACGATGCTCTTTGCCTTGATACAAGTGGCGAAAAGGTGATATATTTAACCTTTGACTGTGGCTACGAAAACGGCTGTACCGAAAAAATTCTTGATACACTTAAACAGAAAAATGTACCTGCAGCATTTTTTGTAACACTTCCCCACGTTAAAGCTTGTCCACAGCTTATTGCGAGAATGGTAAACGAAGGTCATATTGTAGGTAACCACAGCGTTAATCATCCTAATTTTTCAACAATATCCCGTGCAAAAATGGCAGAGGAAATAGCAGGTCTTGATAATTTTTTGCGACAAAATTTCGGTTATTCTGCACCTTTTTTCAGATTCCCTGAGGGTGCCTGTAGCGAAAGTGCCCTTGACCTTGTAGATAATATGGGTTATAAATCAGTGTTTTGGTCAAGTGCGTATGCAGATTGGGATGTTAATAACCAAAAGGGTAAGCAGTACGCCTTTGATACCGTTACAAGCAGACTTCACCCGGGCTGTGTACTGCTTCTTCACGCCGTATCGCCCGATAATGCAGAGGCTTTGGGAAGTATAATTGACTACGCCCATTCGCAAGGCTATCAATTTAAAGCCTTGGGCGAATAACTTGGTTTAGCTCACTTGACGTACCTTTGTACGCCTGCGTTTACTAAACCTGCGTTCTTCATCCCAATTCTTTAAATTGCTGATTGAAAAAGCCTTGGGCAAATAACTTGGTTTAACTCACTTGATGTATCCTTGTACGCCTGCGTTTACTAAACCTGTGTTCTTCATCCAAATTAATTAAATTGCTGATTGAAAAAGCCTTGGGCGAATAACCTTAATATATACAAAATGGTAGGCAAAATCTGCCTACCATTTTTATATAAATCTCACTATAAGCTCTGTAATTAGCACACCTGTACAAGCAAGGGATGCAACAAGAGTTAATGAGAGTCATACGATTTATTTAACTAAGTCTTCCATGGATTCAATAAAAATTTCATTTCGTGTAGTAGAAATGTTGGAAATAAATATAATATCCGTAACGCCCTTTCCTTCGCAGAAATTTCCGATTGTATCTGTAAAATGGCGTGGGTCAATTACATATATCTTGCTGTAATGAGGGATAAGGAATGGTACAAAAGCGTTGCCATAGCTATCCTTAATTACAACACAAGCCTCACCATCAGGGTTATCCTCGTTTACAATTGTGGTAAGTGGGTTGTCGCCACCGATAAAGGTAAGGTATTTTAATGTTGAGCCGTAGTCCGAAACATCCTTAACAACATCCCACCGGTACTCTGTACCGTCAGTTTTTGTAATAGTGCAGGTGTGGTTGTTAAAGGGTGTGTAGGTTACTACATTATCAGCATTTTCTTTTAATGTAGAGCTTTGACCTGCAGCAGTATAGAACGTGCCTGTAAAGCCGTAGTATGTGGCTGTATTGTATTGAGAAAGTGGTATAGGTGCAATTCCCTTTGTGTTGCACCAGTCAACATAAGCGTAGTAAGCGCCAAGTGCTGTCCAATGGTGGTCTGTACGGAAATATATATACTCGTTTCTGTGGGCTCTCATAGTTGGGTAAATGCTGTTTACGGTAATAGCATTTTTGATTGAGCCGTTAAAGTAGTTGAGTGCTTTCTCCTGGTTTGCAGAGCTCACCTGTGAGCGTAAAGCATCATCAAGTGTAACATCAATGCTTGTTGGAATAACCATTGAATAAACGTTGCCGTTTATAGTGGCCTTTTCACCAATAGCACTTACGCTGTTTATAAAGCGAGGTGCCAAGGATTTTGAAAAGCTGTAATATTCATAACCACTTTCACCTGCAACAATAATAGCACCTAAGTTTTGAGTTTGTATATCAGGCTTTGGCGCATTGGGGTTGCCACCTGAGTTTAACTGCTCGTCATTAGGCATTGTAACAGGCTCTGTGGTTTGTGGGGGAGCTTGTGGCTTTGTTGTTTCCAGAGTTTGGTGAGTTGTATCTTCAACAGGTGTATCGGGAATTTCGTCGCCCGAGTCAAGCTCACCGTGTATTACAACATTATTAAATCCGTAAAGCTCTTTAATTGATGCGTTAAAGCCTGTTAACTGCTCTCTGAATGGGAAGGTATCGGAAAACCAGGTTGAAATACCTTCAAAATAATCACCTGAGGCAAGAGCTTTTACAGTGAATTCAGGGAATGGAGTGAGTTCACGCTTTTCGGATTCGGAATATGTTGGCCTTAAGGGTATAATAAAGGCAACAACAGTAATGGCATAAAAAACAACAAAGAAGGCTGCAATTCGTGCAATATAGGTGCCTTTGGTGAAGGTAGCTTTTGCAGCAGCTTTATTCTTAGTTTTTTTCTCTTCAACAGACTTTGTAAACGGTGGGGGAGCAATCTCTTTTTTAGGAGCGCTTTCTTCCTGTGTCGGTACAGCTGTAGGAAATTGCAGTATAGGCACACCTACTATATCGGGCATAGTAGAAATATCTATAACGGTGTTTTCGTCTATTTCCATATTTTTGGCAAACTCAGGCTTGCCGTCAAGAATAATATCAACATTTACAGGTGTTGATGGCTTCTTGGCAGCCTGTGGCTTGCTTATTAAATTGTCGGGTTTGGTTTCAACCTTCGGTAGCTCTTTGGGGGATTTCTTTTTACCTAAAGAGTCCAAAAGTCGCCATGATAAATCACGGGGTTTGTTGTAAATCATCAAACGACCTCCGACAGAATTTGCTTGCTGTATCAGAATTGGAAATAAATAAACGGATTGTAAGAATCACCAACAAGGCTTATTGCTGAAAGCACAAGTAATGTAAGTGATAAAATAATATTTAAGACTGTGTAGCAGGTAGCCGTGCCCTTACTTGCTGCGGCTTTTTCCTTTAGCTTGTCTGCAATGAGCTTTACAGCAGGTGTTGTTGCAACAATTGCCACAGCAATAAAGAAAATATTGCCTAAGAGCAGAGTCTTTGTTTCAAAGTCCATAATGCCGTTGCCGTTTTGGCAGAAAAGACCTTTAAGCACAACGGGTATAAAGCTGAAATCGGAAAATTTAAAGAGAATCCAACCGAAGTATACAATAAGCAGTAAGTAAATTCTCGAAAATAAGGCAGGTATTTTCTCTAAAAGCTTTAACAGACCGAGCTTTTCAATGGAAAGGAATACAAAGAAGAATAATCCCCAAAGCACAAAGTTCCACGATGCACCATGCCAAAGGCCTGTAAGGAACCAAACAATTAAAAGATTTCGGTATGTTTTAAAAGCCCCTTTTCTGTTGCCACCAAGTGGAATGTAAACATAATCCCTGAAAAAGGTGCTTAAGGAGATGTGCCATCTTCTCCAAAAATCTGTAACAGACTTTGCTGTGTAAGGATATTGGAAATTTTCTTTAAAGTGGAAGCCTGTCATAAGACCCATACCGATTGCCATATCTGAATATGCTGAGAAATCTAAATAGATTTGGAGCATATAAAAAAGCATACCAAACCACAGCCCCACAGCACTACGGGAGGAGAGCTGTGCAAGTGCCTCTGTAGGAGAGGAGGCTATAAAGCTATCGGCAACAAGCAGAGTATCTGCAAGGCTGCCACAGGTGTTGGCAATAAGTACCTTTTTAGCAAGGCCAACACAAAACCTCGTAATACCGTCTGCAATTTCACGGTGGTTTACACGTCTGTTTATAATGTCAAATTCTACATCCTTGTAGCGTACAATAGGCCCGGCAATGCATTGGTGGAAAAGGCTTGAATACAAAAGCAGCCAAAAGAAATTCTTTTGGTGTGGAACCTCTTTTCTGTAAACATCCACAACATAAGAAAGCAGCTGGAAGGTATAGAAGGAAATACCAATGGGTAAAATAATCTTAGGTATAATTTCGGGAACGCCGAAAATGCTTTGTACGTTGCTTAAAACAAAGCCTGTGTACTTAAATATACCAATAAGTCCAAGGTTTATAATGCAGGTGATTACAAGTATAAGCTTTCGTGCACCTTGCTTTTGAGCTTTATCGAGCAGTATGCCTGCAAGCCAATCGCAAAGGGTCATTGAAATAAGCAGTAAAATGTATACGGGCTCACCCCAGGTGTAGAAGATAAGTGAAAATAAAAGGAGAACAATATTTCTTGCAGTATTATTTCGGCAAAGGGCATATATACCCAGGCAAAGTGGCAAGAAAGCAAAAATAAACAAAAGACTTGAAAATACCATATTCTTCTCCTTTCCTTGAATTTAGACATTAATATATTAAATATTTAACCAATATACAATTATATAACTCGTGGAAAAAAATTCAAGTATATTTATGTAAATTTAATAAAAATGCAATAACAAACTGTCGTTTTTTGTTGCTTTGAAAATGCTCAATTCACTTGACTTAAAGCACAATATGTAATAAAATACTATTTGGTAAAAATTTAACATCCGAAAGGAGTCAAAATTAATGAAGTATTCACATGAAGTTGAAACAATGTGCCCTATCGCACAGGGTGCTGCTCACGGTGCTGCTCCAATTCCGGAAGAAGCTAAGTGGGTTAAGGCAAGAGAGATTAAAGACATTTCAGGCTTTACTCACGGTATTGGCTGGTGTGCTCCACAGCAGGGTACATGTAAGCTCACTCTCAACGTTAAAGAGGGTGTTATCCAAGAGGCTCTTGTTGAAACAATCGGTTGTTCAGGTATGACACATTCAGCAGCTATGGCTTCTGAAATTCTCCCCGGCAGAACAATCCTTGAGGCTCTTAACACAGACCTTGTTTGTGATGCTATTAACACAGCTATGAGAGAGCTCTTCCTTCAGATTGTTTACGGTCGTACACAGTCAGCATTCTCAGAGGATGGCCTTGTTGTAGGCGCAGGCCTTGAAGACCTTGGTAAGGGTCTTCGTTCACAGGTAGGTACAATGTACGGTACTCTTGCAAAGGGTCCTCGTTACCTCGCAATGACAGATGGTTATGTTACAGGCCTTGCTCTTAACGAAGATAATGAAATCATCGGCTACCAGTTCGTAAACTTTGGTAAAATGATGGACTTCATCAAAGCAGGCGACGATGCTAACACAGCATTCGAAAAGGCAAAGGGTCAGTATGGCCGTGTTGCAGATGCTGTTAAAATCGTTGACCCAAGAAAGGAATAAGGAGGTAGAACCATGGCTTTATTTGAATCTTACAACAGAAGAGAAAAACAGATTCTCGAAGTTCTTAATAAGTACGGCATCAGCTCTATTGAAGAGTGTGCTGAAATTTGCAAGGCTAAAGGCTTTGACCCATACAAAATTACAGAAGGCATTCAGCCAATCTGCTTCGAAAATGCAAAGTGGGCTTACACAGTAGGCTGTGCTATTGCTATTAAAAAGGGTTGCACAAGAGCTGCAGATGCTGCTGCTGCAATCGGTGAAGGCCTCCAGGCTTTCTGTATCCCGGGCTCAGTTGCTGACCAGAGAAAGGTTGGCCTTGGCCACGGTAACCTTGGTAAAATGCTCCTCGAAGAGGAAACAGAGTGCTTTGCATTCCTTGCAGGCCACGAGTCATTCGCAGCTGCTGAGGGTGCTATCGGTATTGCTGAAAAGGCAAACAAGGTTAGAAAGAACCCACTCAGAGTTATCCTTAACGGTCTTGGTAAGGATGCTGCTCAGATTATTGCAAGAATCAACGGCTTCACATATGTTGAAACAGAAATGGATTACTACACAGGTGAGGTTAAAGAGGTATTCCGTAAGGCATATTCAGACGGTCTTCGTTCAAAGGTTAACTGCTACGGCGCAAACGATGTAACAGAAGGCGTTGCTATTATGTGGAAAGAGGGCGTTGACGTTTCTATTACAGGTAACTCAACAAACCCAACTCGCTTCCAGCACCCTGTTGCAGGCACATATAAGAAAGAGTGCGTTGAAAAGGGCAAGAAATATTTCTCAGTTGCATCAGGTGGTGGTACAGGTCGTACACTTCACCCTGATAATATGGCTGCAGGTCCAGCTTCCTATGGTATGACAGATACAATGGGCCGTATGCACTCAGATGCTCAGTTTGCAGGTTCATCATCAGTTCCTGCTCACGTTGAGATGATGGGCCTTATCGGTATGGGTAACAACCCAATGGTTGGCGCAACAGTTGCATGTGCAGTTGCAGTTGAAGAGGCTTGCAAATAATTAATTTGTTGAATTAGCTTAATAAATAATTCAGACACATCACTTTGGTAATTCCATTGTGATGTGTCTTTTTTGTTGCAATTAAAAATTCAAAATGAAAAATTAAAAATCTCGGAACTGCGTTGCGATTATAAAGCTACCGGCCGTGCGTTAGATTTGCTATAGATATTTGCATATAAATTAATCAGCCGATACCGTAACAGGTATCGGCTGATTGTGTTTGATAGCTTATTTTATTGTTATATTAGCACAGCTGTCGTATTCAAAAAGGCCTGAGTTAATATCGGTGATTTTCATACCGTTGTAGTAAAGGTCTTCAAATTCTGCTTGAATACTGTTTGAGCTTGAGCCGTTAGAAGCAATTTTGTTTGGATAGCTTGCAGAGGAATAAGAAATGTTTTTATACTTGATTCCGCTAATATTAAAGTTTTGAATATCTGTACTATAAATAAGGCAGCCTATTGGTCTGCTTGCTGCATAGTGAATTTCAAAGTTTTCGAAGGTAACATTTGAAATGCTTCCACCCGGGTTTTCAACAACAATTGCAATTGCAGGGATTCTGTTTACATTCCAGGTTGCATCGTGGAAAACAACTGCACAATCCTTAAAAAGAATATCCTTAATATCCATATTAACTTCGCCACAAATACCGAAGCACCTTGCTTTTCCGTTCCATGCAGTGCAGTTGGTAAATGTAATATTTTGGCTTATTGCTTCAGGTCTTCCACCTGCAGTTTTAACATCAAAAAGGTCATCGCCACTTCGGCAGAAGGAATTATCAATTGTTGCATTTCGTGTGTTGCATATTGCAAAAGCGTCAGCATTTTGTCTGTAGCCGAAAATATCAACATTTTTTATTGTAATGTTTTCGCAGTCGTAGGTAATAAATGACCACTCAGGTGGGTTAACAATTTTAATACCGTTAACCTCAATGTTTGTACAGTATGAGAAAACAAGTCCTCGTCTTTCGCGTCTGTCAAGGTGAGAAAGGTCTACTACACCACTTCCGACAAGCTTGATGTTGTTTGCACAGTGGAAATTCATATACGGAAATCTTGTCAAACCAAGGCCGACCTGTCCGTTTGCATCTGCTTCAACATTGTTTGCATCGTCTGTATCGCTGTTTATATCAATGGTGTGCTGCGCAAGGAGATAGGAGCCTCGTTTGAGGTAGTAAACCATATTATTGGCACCGTAGAAATTGAAATACGGGGCAGTAAGTACACCTTCAACTACAACAACATTGTTCTCGCCGTATTGAGCCTTGTAATTTGCAATTTCTTGTTCCTCGTTAACAAGCTCTCTTACAAATAACGTAAAGCCGTGTGTTTGGTCAGTTTCGTTAAAAACAAAGGTGTACGTGCCCAATTGTGTTATTTTGGCATTAATAGTATTTCCGTTGTTTACGGTCTGCATATTTAATGCTGTAGGCATCACCTTAACAGAGTTTACCGAAAAATCTTTAGTTGTGAGCTGGAATTCGTAATTTATTGGAGCTTTTGTGTCAACGTAAACCTCACAGTAGGAGTGCAGCTCGCCCTTTTGTGTTGTGCCGACAAAAACCGTTGTTGCATAAACAGGGATTCGCTTTCCTTCCATATGAGCTACAAAGTAAGGTGAGTCAATAACACCGTTTAAATCTGAATAGCCCTGTGCGTTAACAAATAATTCGTCGCCGTCATCGTCTGCACGGGCTTTAAAGCTATTAATAGTTAATCCTATATCCTCAGGGTTAATTATAGCCTCAGCAGGGTATTCAAGGTATTCAAAATCCTTTCGATATGTAGGATTCTCAACGTGCTGTGGTCCCTCAAAAATGTTGAAAATAGATACCATACTTAAAAGTAGTGCTAATATAGCTCTTAAAAATTCCATAAAATACTCCTGTAAAAAGATTATTACAATTAAGGTGATTCTATCACATAAAAAAATTGTTTTCAAGGCGTTTTATGGCTGTTCTTTACCTTGACAACAAGATTGTTTATTGTGTATAATAAGAGACGTTAAAAATTAAGCAAGTTGTACTTGTGTTTTTTTGAAAGAAGGATTTTTATGTCAAAAGTACTTGTTGAAACATCAGCTCGTCATGTTCACGTTTCAAGAGAAGATTTAAATATTCTTTTTGGTGAAGGCTATGAGCTTACTGCAAAAAAAGACCTTTCACAGCCGGGTCAGTTCGCTTGTGAAGAAAGGGTTGCAGTTATAGGCCCTAAGGGTCAGTTCTCTGCAGTTTCTATTCTCGGTCCTACAAGACCTGTATCACAGGTTGAAATTTCTGCTTCCGATGCTCGTTCAATCGGCGTAGTTGCTCCTGTAAGAGAGAGTGGCGATATCGCAGGCAGTGGTGCTTGCAAGCTTGTTGGCCCTAAGGGTGAGGTTGAGCTTAAGGAAGGCGTTATTGTTGCTAAAAGACACATTCACCTTACACCTGCTGCTGCAGAAGAATTCGGTGTAGCAGATAAAGAGGTTGTTGGTGTTAAGATTGAGTCAGACGGCCGTTCACTTATTTTTGGTGATGTTGTTTGCCGTGTTCATCCAAACTTTGCTCCTGCAATGCATATCGATACAGACGAAAGCAATGCAGCATTTGTAGCACCGGGTATGATGGGCGAAATCGTTAAGCTTTAATTTGAATATAACAAAGCAAAAGGCGTTTGGAATTTCCAAACGCCTTGGTTCTTTATTTATCTGCTTGATTATTCTTGATAATTTCTTTTATTAATGCTTCCTTATCCTCTAATTTACGGTAGTACAAAATAAGCTGTGCCTCATCCCAAGAAAGGTTTGACATTTTTAGCAGGCTGTCATCAACATCGCTGTCCTCAAGGTCGTAGCTTTTGTCGTGGAGCGAAAGGCGAGGGGTGTAGCCGTAGAATTCATCTACCGATACCTTGTAGCAAACTGCAAGTTTTTCAATAATATCAATTGTAGGCACAGCACGGCCTGCCTCAAAATCTTTATATAAATGCTCGCTTATACCAAGCACATCTGCAAGGACTTTAACATCAAGATTGTTGTATTCTCTGAATTGTTTTATTCTGTTACAAAGCATTTTTATCACCACCACTATCGACATAATACCACAAAATTAAACAAAAATCAACTTTTGCCATTTTGGTGTACAAATAATATTCTGCACCGTATATTTGCTGATATTAATTAGAGTCAAAACTGAAAATAAAAGGGGCTGTAAAAAATAAAAGTGGCTGTAAAAAACGCAGTTTTTACAGCCACTTTTTAGGGGATAGGAAAAAAAGATGCAGAACGGACAAACTGAGCAAAATCAAGGCTGTAGCCTGATTTTGCTTGCTCGAAGGCGTACAAGGGTACGCCGAGTGGCGAAGTTTGTTCGTAGTATAAAACATACTTTTTTCAACAATTTTATATTTCCTGTATTTTTAAAGGGTTCTATAGGCTTATTAAAAACCTACAGAACCCCTTGCTATATCCGGTTTTATACGGTCTGCGCTTTTTTTACAGCCCCTTTGTGTGTTATTTGTGCGCTTGTTTTTTAGTCGCCTATACCGAGCAACCAGTTAACCGAAACCCCCAAAACTTCAGATAAAGCTATAAGCTCTGTGTCGCACACAGATCTTATTTGACCCTCTAATTTTGAAAGGCCTGAAGCGTTCAGGTCTACACCGCGGATTTGAAGCTGTGTAAGAAGATCCTTTTGTTTCATACCGATTGCTTTTCTTCTTTCTTCAACTCTGGTTCCGCAGATGTTCTTAGTGCCTATAGGCTGTTTTCTAACTCTCATCCATAGTAACCCCTTTTGTTGAATTTTAAAGTGCATCATATAGTTGCCACTATATACAATTTCATATTATCACAAGAATAATGCTGTTGCAAGTGTTTTTTGCAATCAAGGGTGTAACATAACTTGTAAAAAACATTGATATATATTTCATTGTGTGCTAAAATATAAACATAATTATAACTGTTAAGAGGTGTTTTATGAGCTTCTGTGAGGATTTTTTTGCTGACTATAATTGTCTTACAACTGCTGAGGGCTTGCTTTCCTCGGGTAAAGAGAACGAAAGGGTTACCTTTGATTTGTTCTTTCGCCAAATACCCGATAATGGTGGCTTTGCTGTTATGGCAGGGCTTTACAGCCTTTGTCAAAGACTTGGTGATATTTCTTTTGATGAGGCTTACCTTCAGTATTTAAAAGAGCAAGGCTTTTCAGAAAAGCTTATTGAATATTTAAGAGATTTTGAGTTTTCTTGCGATGTTTATGCTATGCCTGAGGGTACACCCGTGTTCCCTAATGAGCCTATAGTTAAAATTTGTGGACCTGCCCTTCAGGCTCAGCTTATTGAAACCTTGGTGCTTAATACAATAAATTACCAAACCCTTGTTGCAACCAAGGCGAACCGTGTGAGCCGTGCTGCAGCAGGTAAAAGGGTAGTAGAGATGGGTGCTCGCAGGGCACAGGGCTTTAGTGGTGCAGTAGACGGTGCAAGGGCAGCCTATATTGGTGGTGTGGATGCAACATCACTTCTTCCTGCAGCAAGAAAATACGATATTCCTGTAGCTACAATGATGAGCCATGGTTGGGTACAGCTTTTTGACAGTGAGCTTGAAGCATTTAAGGTTTACCTTGAAGAGCACGGCGACGATGGTGCGTTGCTTGTAGATACCTACGATACTCTCGAAAGTGGTGTTAAAAACGCTATAGAGGCATTTAACCAGGTGCTTGTGCCGAAGGGCCTTCGCCCTGCAGGTATTATTATAGATAGTGGCGATATGACATACCTTTCAAAGAGAGCCAGAAGAATGCTTGATGAAGCAGGCTTCCCTGATTGCGATATTTACGCCTCTAATTCTCTTGATGAAATTCTTGTTAAGGATATGCTTAACCAGGGTGCAAAAATAGATGGCTTTATTGTAGGTGAAAAGCTTATAACAGCATCTTCATCGCCTGTACTTGATGGCGTGTATAAGCTTTGTGAGGTAGAGGTTAACGGTGAAAAACAGCCTGCTATTATGCTTAGTAACAACGTCAGCAAAATTACAACACCTTGCTCAAAAAAAGTATGGCGCCTTTTCGATATGGAAACAGGCAAGGCTATTGCAGATGTGCTTACATTAGAGAGTGAGAGCATAGGAGAAGAAAAGACTTATTCTCTTTTTGATCCGGACTTTACATGGAAAAGAAAAACAGTAGATAACTTCGTAGCGCGAGAAATGCTTGTACCTGTTTTTGCAAACGGTCAGCTTGTTTATAAAAACCCAAGCCTTGAAGAGGTTAAGCAGTATTGCAACGAGCAGGTTGCTACCTTGTGGGAAGAGGTTGTAAGATTTGAAAATCCCCATAAGTATTACGTTGATTTTTCGGGTAAGCTTTGGGGAATAAAGCAATCAATGATTGAGAAAATTATGCGTGAAAACAACGACTCAGGAGAGGATTATAATGGCTGATAAATATAAGCTTGGTCTCTCCGGGAATAGGTTGCTTGAGTTTGACAGCACAGTTGTTTTTAGTGGACGGTACAAAGGTACTGTAAATCAAGATGATGCTTGTAAGGCGATCAAAATGCTCTCTTTTAAAGAGAGGGTAATAACAGCAAATATTCAGCTTGATGAGGGCTTTCAGGCATATATAGTTACAGATGCTGTTGTGCCTACAATCGCATTTTCTCAGCTTGATGCAGGTGAAATTGAAAAAGGCTACGAAAAGCATCCCTTGCTTTTTACCGAAAAGCTTTTTGAATTTACACTTTCTAAAGATGGCTGTTTAGTTATAGCAGGTCATACTGCTGTGTGCGATGCCAAATCCTTGTTAAGATTAGCTAAAAGCTTTGTGGCGTTTTACGAAAAAAGTAATATGTCTATAGAGCCGAAGGATATTTATACCTTTGCAGAGCCTAAAAGTCTGCCTGTAGATGTAGTATCACCACTTGTTAATAAGCTTTCCTCAGAGCTTGATAATAAATGGCAAAGGGTAAAAAAGACATATACCCTCGAAGAGTATCTTGCTGCCAGGGAGCAGTATATAAAGAGTAAGGCTTGTATTAAAGCACAAACACTTTTCATACCGGCAGAAAAGCTACAGCAGTATATAAGCTTTTGCGAAAATACGTCTGTTGATTTTTCATCGCTTTTGTATTATTGCTTTTATAAATCAATTTGCAGTAATGTTAAGCACACAAAAAATGCTTCTAAAATGAGGATTTATGCCGACCGTAGATTTTTTCACGGCGAAGCAGATAAGTTTTCTGTAGGTGCATATAACGGGAGCGTTTGCATCTCTCTTTCGAGTACTGAGCAAAAAAAACCTGCAGTAGAACAGCTTAAGGCGTTTCATTTGGATTCCTACAGAGCACAAACCTCACCCTTTAGGGTGTTTTCTGATGAAATTCTTTTGGCGAGTGTAGAGCAAAGCCTTTGTGATGCAGCATATATGTACCTTGCAGGTGTAAATAAAACAAAAATGGTGAAAAACTTTGCCGCTACATACGGTTGTATGAATAAAGAGCTGTGCGACTGTTTTTACTGTAACCTTACGCAAAGGTATTGGGTGGAGCTTCAGGCCTTTGAAAATATAATGGTGCAGGAGCCTTTTAAACAGGGCAGAGCGCCACTTTCCTTAAGCGCTGTGGAGGATGTGGATGGCTGCAAAGTTTCCCTTAGGTATAACAATATCGAAATAAGCGATGATGTTGCTCAAAAAATTATAAATGAAGCAATGTCTTATATGGAAAATACAGCAAAAGAATAAAATTTAACAAAGTTTAGCAGTTTTGAGCAAAAATCTTGCTCAGAGCTGCTATTTTTTTATATTAATCTATTGACATTCGTGTACAATAAATTTATAATGGTGGTACGAATTGTATCGAAATGGGTCAAAGTGGTATAAATTTTACAAGTTTTTCGAAAGGAGTGTGTCGGCGTGTTTAACGGCTTTTGTGGTCTGTTTCAGCATAATCTTGATGATAAAAACCGTTTTAAGATTCCGGCAAGCTTCAGAGAAACAGTCGGTACAAAGGTATACCTTATAAAATCACCCGATTCCGATACAAGGTGCATATTCCTTTATTCTGAGGAAGGCTGGAACGAGCTCTATAGCCAGTTTAATAAAGGCGAAGAGTATAACCAGGCAACTCGCCGTAAACAAAGAAAGATTCTTTCAGGTGTTGTTTGTGGTGAGGTTGATAAAACAGGTAGGCTTACTCTTAATGCGACACTTAAAGAGTATGCAGGTATTGTGGATTCTGTTCAGCTTGTTGGTAATAATAAGCATATCGAAATCTGGTCGCCCGAAGAGTGGCTCAGAGAAACAGATTACTTTGAAGATGAATCTACAGATGACCTTAACATTAATTTCTGATAAATTATGGATTTTAATCATATATCCGTGCTTCTTGAGGAGTCGGTTAACTCTTTAAATATAAAACCCGGTGGCATATATGTTGACTGCACTGCAGGTGGTGGAGGCCATTCGGCTGCTATTTTAGCTCATCTTGGTAAAGATGGGCGAATGGTGCTTATTGACCAAGACCCCGATGCTGTTGCTACTGTAACAGAACGCTTTGCGGGGGATTTACGAGTTACTGTAGTTAAAAACAATTTTTGTAATATAAGCAGTATTTTAGATGAGTTAGGCATTACACAGGTAGATGGCATAGTTGCTGATTTAGGCGTTAGCAGCCATCAGCTTGATAAAGCCGAGCGAGGCTTTTCTTTCCATAACGATGCTCCGTTGGATATGCGAATGAGCCAATCAGGTAAAAGCGCAAGGGATGTTGTTAATACATATTCCGAGTCTGCTTTAGCTACCGTTATTTCACGCTACGGTGAAGAAAAATTTGCCAATAGAGTAGCTGCTGCAATCGTCAGAGAAAGGGACAAGCACCCTATAGAAACAACTCTTCAGCTCGCTGAGGTTGTTTCATCTGCTATTCCTGCAAAGTTTCGCCGAAACGGCCACCCGGCACGAAAAACCTTTCAGGCAATACGTATAGAGGTAAACGGTGAGTTGGATGTACTCAAAAACACCTTGCCCGTAATGTTTGACAGATTAAAAACAGAGGGCGTTATGTCTATAATTACATTCCACTCCCTTGAAGATAAAATAGTTAAAGATTTCTTCAGAAGCCTTAAGGAAGGCTGTACCTGTCCAAAGGATTTTCCTGTTTGTGTATGTGGAAAAAAGCCAAAGGCAACAGTTAAATCCGGTGGCGTTAAGGCGTCCGGTAAAGAGGTAGATGAAAACAACAGGAGCCGTAGTGCAAAGCTACGCACGGCAACTAAATTGATATAAGTATTATTTACATAAACCAAAATTAACCGAAAGGAGGTTTTAATATGGCATACAATAGCTCAGAGGCATACGATTTTTCTCTGTTTGAGCCGCAAGTAATTGAATATCCGCAAAGCAAGAAAAAGCCACAAGCGCCCTCTAAAGCTTCGTCTGTCAAAAAGCCTTCTAAGGGTAAAAGGGTTGCTAAGAAAAAAGCTTCTTCTAAGCCACAGCACAGCAGGGTAGCTCCACCAATTTCTCTTAGCGATTATCAGTTAGAGGTTGAGCGTGATGTAAAAACAGTTAATGTGCCCGACTATGCAAAAAAGCTTATGTGCTTTGTTATGATTTGTGCATGTCTTGTGGTGGCATTACTTATGCTCAACTCAAAATACGATACGGTTCTCAGCGAGATTTCTGCAGTGCAAAGTCAAATTGCTATTGAAAAAGGCGAAAATGTACGCTTGAATGCAGAGTTAAGCAGCAAAATCTCAACTGATAAAATAGAAAACTATGCAGAAAATGTTCTTGGTATGGTTAAGGCTGAAAATTATCAGATTACCTATATTGATTTATCCGAGGGTGACTGCGTGCTTGTTTCAGGCGATAAATCTGCAAACGGTGAGTCCGAGCTTTCGGGAAAAATAAAAGAATTGTTTGCATATATTTTCTAATGCAGTAATAGATTATATGAGAGTTGAGACCACTCGACTCTCTTTTTTGCATAATTATGGAATATTTTTTTATTGCTTAAAAACACATTTTTACGAGGTGGATTATGTCAAAGGTTAATATGAACTTGAAAAAAAGATGCATTCAAGCAATGGCATTTATTCTTGTTTTGGGTTTTGGTCTTGATATAATTAGGCTCTTCTATTTTCAGGTTATTAAGGCAGAAGAGTATAGAATAGAGGCAGAATCACAGCAGCTTAGCGATACTGTTATTTCTGCAGACCGTGGCGTTATATATGATGCAAATATGAATGTACTTGCAGAAAGTGCTGCTGCGTGGCTTGTGTATGTTGACCCATCAAAAATTAAAGATGATGCACAAGAAAAACTCGTTGCAACGGGGCTTGCAGAGATTCTGGGTGATGTTACTGCAGAAGCAATTCAGAAAAAAATAAGCAATCGTGGCTACAGGTATGTAAAAATAAAAGATAAAATTGCTTATAATATCAAAAGCCAGGTGTCTGCTTTTATAAAAGAAAACGAGCTTCACGAGGTAATCGGTATTGACCCCGACACAAAAAGATATTACCCCTTCGGTAATTTTGCATCTACCGTTATCGGTATGACCAACAGTGATAATAACGGCAGAGCAGGTCTTGAGCTTAAGTATAACGATACACTTACAGGTGTGCCCGGCAGAATTATTACAGCACGTGATGCCCAAAGTGGTGTTATGCAAAGCAATTACGAAACGAAGTATGATGCTGAGCAGGGCACAAGCCTTGTGCTTACTATAGATAAATCGATTCAGTATTACCTTGAAAAAGGTCTTTCTCAGGCTGTTAAGGATAATAATGCCGAATCTGCATATGGTATTGTTATGGATGTTAATACCTGTGCAATTTTAGCAATGTCAACAATGCCCGATTATAATCTTAACGAGCCGTCGGTTTTAACTAACCCCGATGTTTTAGCAGAGCTTGATAAAATCACCGATGAGGACGAGTACGATGTTGCATACAATAATGCTGTATTCCTCTCTTGGAGAAATAAGGCTATAAGTGATACATACGAGCCCGGCTCAGTTTTTAAGCTTTTTACAGCTGCTGCAGGTATAGAGGAGGGTGTTGTTAACCTTAACTCAACATATAATTGCGTTGGTGCAATTCAGGTTGCAGATAACAGAATCCGTTGCCATAAGCACGAGGGCCACGGCACACAGGATTTAACAACAGGGCTTATGAACTCCTGTAACCCATTTTTTATAACAATCGGACAAAAGCTTGGCACAGAAAAATTCTATAAATATTTTGACGCCTTTGGTTTTACAAGCAAAACTAATATTGATTTACCTGCTGAGGCACAGCCTGTTGCAGACGTTACATATCACTCAAAAGAGAATATGGGTATTTCACAGCTTTCCTCAAGCGCATTCGGTCAGACCTTCCAGGTAAGTGCTATACAAATGATTACAGGTGTTTCAGCAATTGCAAACGGTGGTAAGCTTATGGAACCGTATGTTGTTGCTAAAAAGCTTGACCAAAGTGGAAATACTGTTTATGAAACTACCCCAAAGGTTAAAAGGCAGGTTATTTCCGAAAGCACAAGTAAAACAGTTTTATCTATGATGGAAAAGGTTGTTTCCTCCGGTACAGGCCGAAATGCATATATCCCGGGCTACCGTGTTGCAGGTAAAACAGGTACATCCGAAAAGCTTACAGTGGATGGCGAGTACATAGCATCCTTCGTTGGCTGTGCACCTGCAGATGACCCACAAATAGCCGTGCTCATAATTATTGATGAGCCACAGGGCGCTGTTCACGGTGGTGGTGCAATTGCAGCACCTGTTGCAGGCTCTGTTATAGAGCAAACACTTGAATATATGAATGTTGAGCCTGTATATACAGATGAGGAGCTTTCAAAGCTTAATGCTTCAACACCTGATGTTGTAAATATGAATGTAAGTGGTGCTAAAACTACCTTAAAGAGTCAGAATTTCTCTGCGAGGGTAGTTGGTAACGGTGATAAGGTTATTGCTCAGTACCCTGTTGCAGGGCAGAGCATACCTATGAATGGTGTTGTTATTCTTTATACGGAGTCCGATAACACCGAAACCTCATCCTCTGTACCGAATCTTTTAAATATGAGTATAAGCGAAGCAAACCGTGTCGCCGTTAATTCCGGCTATAATATCAGGGTTTCGGGCGCATCGCTTGATAGCGAGGTCGTATCCTACAGGCAGAGCATAGAGGAGGGTACACAGGCCTCCTTAGGCTCAACAATAACAGTTTACTTTAAAACAACCTCCGGTGTACAGGATGACTAAATTTACCTTTAATTAAGGAGTGTACAAAATGCTTTTATCTGAATTGTTAAAGGATGTTAAGGTGCTTTCTTCCTATGAGGATAGAGAGATTTCAAATGTTACCGATAAAACTAATCAAATAAGTGAGGGCTGTGCCTTCGTTTGTGTAGTAGGTGCAAGGTTTGACGGCCACTCCTTTGCTGAAAATGCTATCACAAACGGTGCTGCAGCAATTATAGTTTCACGCGATATGGGTGTTAAAGAGCAGGTCGTTGTAGAAAATACCCGTGAAGCATATGCAATTATGTGCAGAAACCTTTTTGGTAATGCTGTTTCAAAGCTTACCGTTATTGGTATTACAGGCACAAACGGTAAAACTACAACAGCCTTTGTTGTAAAGGATATACTTAAAGCTATGGGTATACCCTGTGGTCTTATAGGTACCGTTAAAAATATGGTGGGTGAAAAGGAATTTCACACAGAGCTTACAACACCCGACCCGTACGATATGCACAAGCTCTTTAGTTTAATGGTAGAGGATGGCATACAGTATTGTGTTATGGAAACCTCATCACAGGCATTTCACCAGATGCGCCTTGCAGGTATCCACTTTAAAACGGGTGTTTTCACAAACCTTACACAAGACCACCTTGATTATCACGGTACAATAGATGCATATAAGGAGTGTAAAAAAACACTTTTCATTAATTGTGATAACGCTGTTATTAATGCTGATGACGAGGCAGGTTCATATATGTGCCAAGGTGTTAGTGCAGCCATAAAAAAATACGGAATAAAAAACAACTGCGACTATAAGGCAGAAAACGTCAGCCTTTACTCAGACCGTGTAGAATATGACCTTGGCGACAGTAGAGTAATATTTAATATTCCCGGCGATTTTTCTGTTTATAATTCGCTTTCTGCTATTGGCGCTGTTTGCTCGTTAGGCTTTGAGCTTGAAAATGTAATTGAGGCAATAAGTAAGGCTAATTCTGTTAAGGGCAGAATTGAGCTTCTAAAAACAAATACTGATTTTGGTGTTATTATTGACTATGCTCATACACCCGATGGCTTGGAAAAGGCACTTAACGCTGTAAGAGGCTTTACTAAGGGCAGGGTAATCACTCTTTTCGGCTGTGGTGGCGACAGAGATAAAACAAAGCGTCCTAAAATGGGCAGAATGGCAACAGACCTTTCTGACATTGTAATTGTTACTACAGATAATCCGAGAACCGAGGACCCGGAAGAAATTATTAAGGATATACTTATCGGTGTAGTAGGTTCAAAAGCAGAGGTGGTAAGCATTACAGACAGAACCGAAGCTATTAAATATGCCGTTGGTATTGCAGAGGCAGGGGATACAATCCTTCTTGCAGGTAAGGGGCACGAAACATATCAGGTAATAGGTACGGAGCGTGTTCATTACGATGAAAGAGAGGTTGTTTTCAAGGCTCTTGAGGACCTTGGATGATTAAGCTTATTTCTTCTGAATATTAAAGAAAATTCTTTTGAAAAGCATTAGAAATAAAGCTAAAAACTTGATTTTTTTCTTGTTTCAATGTACCATATAAGTAGAAAGTATAATATATATTAAATATATAGACTTTTAAATATATTGACTCTAAGGAGTAAGTAAAATGAACATTATAATCGCTTGCGTTACAGCTGCAATAATTGCATTTGGTATTTCCTTTGGCTTAGGCTATGTTGTAATACCATTCCTTCACAAATTAAAATTTGGTCAAACTATATTGGATATAGGTCCCAAATGGCACAAAAATAAGCAGGGTACACCTACAATGGGTGGCATACTTTTTATTGTAGGTACGGTAGTTGCATTCCTTGCTGTTGTTTTAATAGACCATTTTCTTGGTGGAGATATTGTAGGCTCTGTTCTTGCAAATAAAGGTGCAGTCTCAGGCGATGCCTTAAGCAATGTTATCTCTGTACAATCTGCGTCAGATAAAATTAAAGTCTGGGGTGGCCTTATAATGGCTCTCGGCTTTGCTTTTATCGGCTTTCTTGATGACTACATAAAGGTTGTAAAAAAGCGTAACCTTGGTTTAACAATTAAACAAAAAACAGCTTTACAAATTGTGCTTATGGTCGGCTATTTGCTTACATTGTTTATAAACGACCCAACAGGCGCAACCTTTATTCCTTTTGTAGGTATGGTTGAAACAAAGTTCTTTTTCTGGGTTATTGGCTTTGCAGTTATATACGCCACAACCAATGCCGTTAACTTTACCGATGGTGTAGATGGCCTTTGTGGCTCTGTTACACTTACAGCAGCATTAAGCTTTGTAGCAATTGCAGCACTTAGGGAATGCTTTGGAATCAGCCTTCTTGCATCTGCTTTGGCAGGTGGCTTGGTTGGTTACCTTATTTGGAACTGGCACCCTGCAAAGGTTATGATGGGTGATTTAGGCTCAATGTTCCTGGGTGGACTTGTTGTTGCCTTTGCTTATGCAGTAGATTGCCCGATTATTATTTTACTTACAGGTATTATTTATGTTGCAGAATTCGGTTCCGATGTTTTGCAGATAGGTTATTTCAAGCTTACACACGGTAAGCGTATTTTCAAAATGGCTCCTATTCACCACCATTTCGAAATGTGTGGCTGGAAGGAAGTAAAAATTGTTAAGGTGTTTACCCTTATAAACCTTATAGGTGGCATAATTGCTGTGTTGCTTGTGCATTTTGGTGCACCAAAATAATAGAGTAGCAAGCTCTAAATAATTTCGAAAGGTGTGGTCTTGTGCCAAAGAAAAAAATCAACGACCTTTTTGTAAAAAACGGTATAGACGTTCCGTTTTTTATATTAATGCTTGTGATTTTGGCTATAGGACTTATAATGCTTCTCTCCTCAAGCTATGTGTATGCGTTTCACTTTGAGGGTGGAGATAGCTTCTATTACTTTAAAAGACAGCTTCTTTTTGCTGTTGTTGGTGTTGTAGGTATATGGGCAGCATCTCATTTTAACTATAAATATTTAAAAAACTTTGCATTTTTAATGTGGTTAGCTTCCGTAGGGCTTGTTACGGCAGCTCTTTTTCAGAATGGTGATGCAGAAATCAGAAGATGGCTTGATTTAGGTATACTTAGCTTTCAGCCATCCGAGCTTGCAAAATGCTGTTTGATTATTTTCCTTGCATACCGTCTTGATAAAGACAGAAAAAAGCTTATAAGCGACAGACCGTCAAAAGCTAAGTGGATAGCTAAGCTTAACCAAAAAACAGGGCTTAACCTTACGCTTAAAGCATCTACCACATCACTTTTCTTTTACCTTGGTGTAGTTATAGTAACAGCGATACCTGTTATTGCAAGTAGCCACCTTTCGGGTACTATCCTTATTGCCTGCATAGGTATTGTTATGCTGTGGATGGGCGAGGGCAAAAAGGTATGGTTTTATATTGGTGTGCTTATAGCAACCGTTGTAGTGATCTATGTTTTGTTTAACTACGAAAATGTTCCTGTTTTAAAGGATTATATGGCAGAGCGTATTAAGTCCTGGCTTATAAAGGATTACCAGCCCGATAAAGCCCGTTGGCAGATAAATCATTCTCTTTATGCATTAGGCTCAGGTGGTTTTCTCGGTGCAGGCATCGGTAACTCAAAGCAAAAGTATCTTTATGTTTCAGAATGCCATACTGACTTTATCTTTTCCGTTATAGGCGAAGAGCTCGGCTTTGTAGGCTGCTTAATTATTCTGCTTTTATTTGCAGCGCTTATATGCCGTGGTATATATATAGGCATGCGTGCAAGAGACCGTTTTGGCGCATTATTGGTTTTTGGTATGGTTGCACAGTTGGGCTTACAGGTAGCGCTTAACGTTGCAGTTATTACAGATACATTGCCTAATACAGGTATTCCTCTTCCTTTCTTCAGCTATGGTGTTACTGCCCTTATAATTACTCTTGTTGAAATGGGTGTAATACTTTGCGTTTCTCGTCAGGCAGATCTTAAAAAGGTCTACTCAATGAAATCAAAAAAACAAACTAAAACAGAAGAATCGGCATAAATCAATTGTAAATTTAACTAATAACAGAAAAGGATGGTGTGATTTATGAAGGTTTTGATAGCAGCAGGTGGCACAGGTGGCCATGTTAACCCTGCACTTGCAGTAGCAGGCGAAATCAAAAAAAAATATCCCGATGCAGAAATCTGCTTTGTAGGTACAGCAGACCGTATCGAAGCAAAAATTGTTCCTGCAGCAGGATATGAGCTTAAAACTATTGAGATAAGTGGCTTTAAAAGAGGTTTTTCACCGGCAGAAATCAAGGCTAATGTCAAAACTATCGTAAAGCTTGCCAAAAGCTCAAAGGCAGTTAAAAAAATAATTAACGAATTTAAGCCCGATGTTGCAATCGGCTTTGGTGGATATGTAAGCGGCCCTGTTATAAGAATGGCTGCTAAAATGGGAGTTCCTACAGCAATACACGAGCAAAACGCTTACCCCGGCGTAACAAATAAAGCTCTTGCAGAGCAGGTGGATGTTGTTATGCTTACTGCTGAGGAAGCAAAGTCTCATTTGAAATGTAAAAACGAGCCTGTGGTAACAGGTCTTCCTATCAGGGGTGAAATCCTTGAAGCTGATCCTACCCGGTCCCGTGCTGAGTTGGGCTTTGATGATAAACCGATTATCCTCTCTATGGGTGGCTCTTTAGGCTCAAAGGAGATTAACAAGGCAATAGTTGAGGTTATTGCAAATAACGTATACAGTGGCGACTTTAACTTTATTGTTTCAACAGGTCAGAATGGTGTTTGGGTGCCTGATGCGCTTCGTGAGAGAGGCATAAATATTGAGAACCTTCCTAACCTTCAAATAAGACCCTACATAAACGATATGGCACGTTGCCTTTCTGCTGCAGATGTTGTTATCTGCCGTGCAGGAGCTTCATCTCTTTCAGAGATACAAGCATTAGGCAAGCCATCTATTCTTATTCCTTCTCCAAACGTTACCGAAAACCATCAGTACCACAATGCTATGGCTCTCGTAAACAAAAACGCAGCAATTCTTATTGAAGAAAAAAATCTTACAGGCGCTGCATTAAATACTGCAATATTTAATCTTTTAAAGGATAAAAGGCGATTGGCTCAGGTAGGCGAAAATGCCCGTGCAATGGCTGTTACGGATGCTACTGCAAGAATTTGCGATATAGTTTTAGGTCTTATAAAATGATTTAACAAAAAATACACAACAGCATATTATGTAGCGTTAGGCTTTTGAATGAAGGGAGCAACGCTCATGCAGTGCTTTGTTGTGAATGGTGGTCGCCGTATAAGTGGTAATATAAATGTTCAAGGCTCAAAAAACAGTGTGTTACCAATTCTTGCAGCTACCTTGTTAGTTAACGGGAAGAGCATAATACATAATGTCCCTAATCTTTCCGATACACGGTGTACCTTAAAAATATTAGAAGCGTTAGGCTGTAGTGTGGTTCGTAACGGCACAACCGTTATTGTTGACAGCACTACTGCACAAGGCTGTGAAATACCCGAACAGCTTATGCGAGAAATGCGATCGTCCGTGGTGTTTTTAGGCGCTATTTTAGGTAGATTCGGTAAAGCAGTTATTTCTTCACCCGGTGGGTGTGAAATAGGGCTTAGACCAATTGATTTGCACGTGTACGCAGTTAAACGGTTGGGTGCAGTCGTGCAAGAAAGCTTCGGTAGATTGTATTTTCAAGCACCCGATGGCATGGTGGGTGAAAAAATAACCTTGTCCTTTCCAAGTGTAGGTGCAACGGAAAATGCAATTCTTTCCTGTGTTACTGCGAAAGGGAATACAGTGATTGTAAATGCAGCAAGAGAGCCTGAGATAATTGATTTGTGTAGCTTTTTAAATAAATGTGGTGCAGATATAAAGGGTGCCGGTGAAAGTATAATTACCGTTAAGGGTACAGGTAAGCTTAACAGCACTGAGCACACGGTTATCAGTGATAGAATAGTTGCATCAACATATCTTGCAGCAGGAGCTATTACAGGGGGAAGCGTAGAGCTTCTTAATGTAAATCCTGCTCACTTGAATGCAGTGCTGCCTGTTTTTGAGGAAATGGGCTGTGATATCAGGATACGCTGCAATACTGTCAGACTTAAAGCCTTCGGCAGGCTTAACAGGGTTGATAAAATAATTACACAGCCGTATCCCGGCTTTCCCACAGATTCACAGGCACTTTTTACCGTTTTAGCTTCTGTTGCAGACGGCACAAGTGTTATTGTGGAAAATATTTTTGAAAGTAGATTTAAACACGTGCCTGAGCTTGTGCGAATGGGTGCTAAAATTCGTACAGAGGGTAGGGTAGCTGTTATAGATGGCGTTAAACGGCTTTTCGGTGCAGATGTGCTTTCGGGCGATTTGCGTGGAGGTGCAGCGCTTGTGCTTGCAGGCCTTTGTGCAGAAGGTGTTACCTCAGTTTCCAATATTGAATATATTGACCGAGGCTACGCAGATTTGGAAAATGACCTTTGTTCATTAAATGCAGATATATACAGAAAGGTAAAAAACAATGGAGCAACATAAAAGTAACTCAACACAGTCTCCTCGTAGGAGCTATGCAGGTAAAAAACCTAAACAGCCCCTTTCGAGAGATGAGGCGCGTTCTATAGGCAAAAAAAGGCAGAGCAGGGTAAGAAAATTACGAAAAAAGCTTGCTCTGTTTGCCTTGTCATTTGTTGTGATATGTGTTGGAGTTTTACTTGTTCTTACAGTGTTTTTTAAAATAAATACAATCAATATAACAGGCGAAAAATTTTATTCAAATCAGCAGGTTGTAGATTGTGCAGATATTGAAGTCGGCGATAACCTGTTCAGCGTTAACGAAAAAAAGCTCAATGAGATTCTGACAAAAGAACTGCCATATATAAAGAGTGTTAAGCTAACAAGAAAGCTGCCCGACACTTTAAATATTGATGTCAGCCTTACGCGAGAAATGGCTGCTATGGTTAACGGTGAGGGCTATCTGCTTGTTGATAATACGGGTAAGGTGCTTGATAAAAACGCTGCTATGCTTCGTGAAAATGTAGCGTTTGTTAGTGGTGTAAAGGTGAAAAAGGCCCAAGAGGGTAGCCTTGTTGAGCTTAATAATGATGATGTTACACAAGATTTTATCACCATTATTTCTACGCTTGAATTAAGCGAATTTTCAGGAATAACAGAAATAAGCCTTTCCCCGAAGAATGAGTTTAAGCTTATTTATGAGGATAGAATTACTATAAAGCTCGGTACAATGGAAAACCTTGCAGTTAAGCTTCAGCGTGCAAAGGTCGCTATTGATAAAGAAAACCAAAGCGGGTTAAAAACTAAGGGTGTGCTTGACCTTGGTACAGAGCCTGATGTGTACTTCAGACCCGGTGAGGATGTGGAGCTTACGATTCCACCTGAGTTTGTAACCGATAAAGACGGCAATATTGCAGTAGATGAAAACGGTGATTTTATTACAACTCAAAGCCCGGCAGAGGCTGTAACTGAAGAAACAACACAGAAAGAAGAGTAAAAATATACATTCATTTAGCAAAATATTCTTAAAAATTTTAAAAAATACTTGCTATTGTCAAAATACTGTGTTAAAATTCAATAGATATATTATGTATAACTATAAATGCGCATAAAGTAAAAATTTGGAGGAATTAAAATGAACTTTGAAATTTCCAATGATTTTGAAGATGTAACTCAGATTAAAGTAATCGGCGTCGGTGGTGGCGGCGGTAATGCTATTAACCGTATGGTTAGCTCAGGCGTACAGGGCGTTGAGTTTATTGCTGTAAATACAGATAAGCAGGTTCTCACATTTTCAAAGGCAACTCACAAGATTCAAATCGGTGAGAAGGTTACAGGTGGTCGTGGCGCAGGCGCTCGTCCTGAAATGGGCCTTAAAGCTGCTGAAGAAAGCAGAGAAGCTATTGTAGATGCTCTCAATGGCGCTAATATGGTATTCATCACTGCAGGTATGGGTGGTGGCACAGGTACAGGTGCTGCTCCTGCTATTGCAGAAATTGCTAAGAGCAACGGTATCCTCACAGTTGGTATTGTTACAAAGCCATTTGCATTTGAGGGTAAAAGAAGAATGCAGCAGGCAGAGGCAGGTATTGCAGAGCTTGCACAGCACGTAGACAGCCTTATCGTTATCCCTAACGAAAGACTTAAGCTCGTTTCCGACCAGAAGATTACATTTGCAAACGCTTTCGATGTTGCAGACGATGTTCTTCGCCAGGGCGTTAAGAGTATTTCAGAGCTTATTAAGGTTCCCGGCCTTATTAACCTTGACTTTGCAGACGTTACTGCAGTTATGAAGGATGCAGGTCATGCACACATGGGTGTTGGCCGTGCAACAGGTAAAGAAAAGGCAGAGCTTGCAGCAAATGCAGCAGTTTCCAGCCCACTTCTTGAAACAACAATTCAGGGTGCAAAGGGTGTTATTATCAGTATCACTTCATCTCCTGATATTACTCTCGATGATGTTGATGTTGCAGCAAGCATTATTGCAGAGTCAGCAGATGCAGATGCAAACATTATCTTCGGTGTTGCTTTTGATGAAAAGCTTGAGGATGAAATGATTGTTACTGTTATTGCAACAGGCTTTGGCTCAAACGCAAACGGACTTGCACATAAAGCAGGCGCTGCAGCAGAGGCTCCTGCAGCAGACACAACTGACGCAGGCGATGAAGATATAGTAGATATTCTCGGACTTTTCAAATAATTAAATAAACATATAATTATCACCACATTTGTGCAAACAAATGTGGTGACTTTTTTGTGTTTTACCTTGATTTTACAAAGGTAATGTTATATAATCAAGATGTATATATTTGATTGCAAATGGGGAGTGTTTCCATGAGAAAAAATTCAGCAAGAATCGGTTTTATAGGTATAAGCGGCAGAGGCTCAGGTATGCTCGACCTTCTTTTACAGGTTGAGGGCGTAACTGTTCCTGCAGTGTGCGACCTTATTCCCGAAAGAGCCGAAAGAGGTATCCAAATAGTAGAGGAGCGTACAGAGAAGGCTTACCCTGTTCACGCATACCTTGATTATAAAGAAATGTTTGCAAACGAAGAGCTTGATGCAGTTGTTATTGCAACAACCTGGATTACCCATGCAATGATTGCTATTGATGCAATGAATGCAGGCCTTCATGTTGGTATGGAGGTTGGGGGCGCTGCTTCTATTGAAGAATGCTGGGAAATGGTTCGTACAAGTAAGCGTACAGGCAAAATTTGTATGCTTCTTGAAAACTGCTGCTACTGCAGAAATGAAATGGCAGTATTTAATATGATTCGTAAGGGCATATTCGGCGAACTCGTACATATGGAGGGTGGCTATCGCCACGACCTTCGTGATGAAATTTGCCTTGGCAGAGAAAACATTCATGGCAGACTTTATAACTTTATTCACCGTAACGGCGAGGTTTATCCTACACATCAGCTCGGACCTATTGCAAAGGCGCTTAATATTAACAGAGGTAATCGTTTCCTTACAGTAAACTCTGTTGCAAGTAAGTCAAGAGGTCTCCACCAGTGGATTAAAGATAACAAGGGTGAAGAGTATGACCTTTTCAATACAACCTTTAACTGTGGTGATATTGTAACTACAATTATTAAGTGTGCAAACGGAGAAACAATTAAGCTTACTCACGACTGCTCACTTCCGAGACCTTATACAAGAGATTATGAGGTACAGGGCACAAAGGGTATCTATTCAGAGCCGGAAGACGGCAAGGGCAGAATTTACATCGATGGTATGCACCCTGATGACGACAGCTGGACACATAGTTGGGATGATTTTGAGCCATGGCGTGAAAAGTATGAGCATCCACTTTGGGAAGCATACGAAAAGGGTGGTATCAAGGCAGGCCACGGTGGTATGGACTATCTTATCCTTTCCTCTTTTGTTGATAGCGTATTCGAAGGCGAAAAGGCTAATATAGATGTTTACGATACAGCTACCTGGATGGCAATTACTTGCCTTTCAGAGCAGTCTGTAGCAATGGGTGGTGCACCAGTTCCTGTTCCTGATTTCACAAACGGTGCTTGGATAGACCGTGAGCCCATAAGAAGAGGTATTTACTGCCTTGAAGAGGTTTGCGAAGAATTCTTTGAGGATTTAGGAGAATAATCAATGAAGTTTTATATCGGTGTAGATGGTGGCGGCACAAAAACCGCATATGCATTATTTGATGAGAATAAAAATGTTTTAGCAGAGCACGAGGGTCCTGCATCAAACCACGAAAATATGGAGGGCTCATTCCCTGAGGCAGCAGGTATTATTGCAGATGGTATCAACGGCCTTTTAGCAAAGTCAGGCAAAACGCTTGCAGATGTTAGTGGTATGTTAATGGGTCTTGCA
Organism: Acutalibacteraceae bacterium; assembly: GCA_045532505.1. Taxonomy (GTDB): domain Bacteria; phylum Bacillota; class Clostridia; order Oscillospirales; family Acutalibacteraceae; genus DTU089. The sequence continues at coordinate 33,140 of JAZSGB010000013.1, forward strand.
GGTATTGACCATCCGTATCAGCACGATGCTATGCAGGAGGAGCTTGGCAAATTAGGTGTTACAGGCGCACGTATTTATAATGATGGCTTTATTGTTATAAAAGCAGGTGTAGGCAGTGGTGCAGGTATTGGCTACAACTGTGGTACAGGTACCTGCTGTAACTGCCTTGATACAAACGGCAATATGCTCCAAATTGGTGGCTTTGATGTGCTTTCAGGCGATAAAGCAAACGGGCACTGGGTAGGTAATCAGGCATTTCGTATTATGTACGACCAGCTCTGCTTAGGTAAAGCAAAATCACAAATAACAGACCTTATGAACGAAAAGGCAGGTATTTGCGACAGAGCTACGCTTCTTGATTCTATTGCTGTTCTTGAGAGCGAGGATGAGGGCGAGGCTTTCTTAAGAAAGCTTATTGTTTCCTTCTTTGAGGCAGCCAATAACGGCGATGAAGAAGCTCTTAAGGTTATTGAAGAAATGGCACAGCGTGGTGCAGATTACATCTGTGGCCATATTAATGCAATGACATTTGATTGTGATGTTATAAATGTTGTGCTTTCAGGCTCAATTCACACAAAGCTTCCGTCATATAAGTATACCGACAGAATGGCAGAGCTTGTTGCTGAGCGTACAGGCAGAAAATTCAATTTCATTAAGCTTAATTGTGCACCTGTAATGGGTTGTATCAACTGGCTTCTTGAGGACTAATTAAAATTTTAATTCGAAGGGATTGACATAAATGAAAGAAATTAGCGTAACAGTCATCGGTTCAGGTTCTACATATTGCCCAGAGCTTATTTACGGCTTTATTGAAGCAAAGGATTCTCTTAAATTAAAGAGAGTTGCTTTTATGGATATTGATGACAGAAAGCGTGAAATAGTAGGTGGACTTTGTGTTCGTATGCTTAAGAGCGCAGGTATTGATTGCGAGGTTGTAATGACAGATGACCTTGACCTTGCTTTACAGGGTGCAGATTTCGTTGTTACACAGATTCGTGTAGGCAAGCTTCCTTGCCGTCATATTGATGAAAGCATACCTCTCAAGCACGACCTTATCGGTCAGGAAACAACAGGTATCGGTGGCTTCTTTAAGGCACTTCGTACTATTCCTGTAATGGCTCACATTGCAGAGCGCATTGAGGCAATTTGCCCTGATGCTTGGCTCATTAACTTTACAAACCCATCAGGCATTATTTCAGAATTCCTTCTTAACCACACAAATGTTAAAACAATGGGTCTTTGCAATGTGCCTATTGCTATGATTGATGATGTTAAGGCTGCTGTTGGTGAGGATGCTCAAATTACATACTTAGGTCTTAACCACCTTAGCTGGATTACATCTGTTAAGGTTAACGGTGTTGAAAAAATCGATAAAATTTTCGATGATGACTTTGCACCTACGGTTATGAAAAACATTCACGATGATGGTTTTGATATGGAATGCCTTAACGCTTGTAAGGGCTTCCCATCATCATATCTTCAGTATTACTACAGCCGTCAGGCAAAATTACAGCATCTTAAGGCCGGCTCAAAGAGCCGTGCACAGGTTTGTATGGAAATTGAGGAGCAGCTTCTTGAGCTTTACAGCGATAATGAGCTTGTAATTAAGCCTGCACTCCTTGAAGAGCGTGGTGGCTACAAGTATTCACTTGCTGCAGTTTCTCTTATAGATGCAATTGCTAACGATAAGCAGGAGGTACACGTTGTTAACATTAAGAACAACGGCACCCTTCACTTTATGGATGATGACGATATTGTTGAAATTGCTGCAGTTATCGGTGCAGACGGTGCAAAGCCTGTGCCTGTTGAAAACTTTGATAATCGCCATATTATCAGCCTTATGCGTACAGTTAAATCATACGAAAAATATGCTGTTGAAGCAGGTATCACAGGCTCAGACGAGGCTGCACTTAATGCACTTATGGTTCATCCTCTTTGTGGCGACTTTGCTCAGTCAAAGGCTTGCTTCGAAGAAATGAAGGCAGCACATAAGAAATACCTTCCACAATTTTTCCCAGAGGGTTAAGCTATGGCAAAAGAAAAAAAAGTAAAAAAGCCACCAATTGAAGAAAGCATACCCGAGGGTATGAGCAAAGAAAATTATGCCGATGCAGCATTCAGAAAAAAAGTTACTATAATAATGTGCTCAATTCTGCTTGTGTTTGTTATTGGCGTTGTTGGTGTGCTTGTTAAAACTTGGGTTGATACAGAAAAGCACAATCAAGAGTTTGAAGCAAAGGAACAGGCATTTATTGCAGAAAAAGAAGCTGTTCTTGCACAGCTTCAGGAAATTGATGCAAACGGTGGTACTTTTGAGGATAGAGCAGCTGTTAAGATTACACTTACGGACGAAAATTTTTCTGATTGGATAGCAGTTCTTGACAGTACCTACCAGGCAGAAGCCGATGACCCTAACTATGCAGCATATAAGGGTGCTACAATAGAGGTTGAAGGTCTTTTTGTTACCAGGGATTTTTCGGGCATTAAAGAGTATTGGGTTTACAGGCTTCATTCTCACGATGGGCACAACCATTCAGGTGAAGAAGCAGATGAATCTGATTGTGAGCAAATACCTATAGAGGTTATATTCCTTGACAGTAATGCAGAAATTCCTGCAGATGGCACGTGGGTAAAGGCCACAGGTGTTGTTGGTCCAAGCTCCACTAAAACTCTTTCTGCTATAAGAAATGCTGTTGTTACAGTAATGGATGAGCCCGGTGAGGCACACGTAGAATAATATATACACTTAAAACGGCTATTGGGACAAATTTGTAACTCAATAGCTGTTTTTGAAAATGAGGTAAGCTTTAATGAACAGAGCTATTACATTTTTAAAGGCGCCAATAAAGGCTTTAAAAAAGCGTAGCAGCAATAAGAAGGCAAAAGAAGCTAAACGCAGAGAACACCTTGCTCAAATAAAGCAGGTGGAAGAAAAATTCGGTGTTGACTTTGGTGGATATATACCTGACGCTAAAGATTTAGGTACTTCCTCTGAGTATTGCAACGGCTACGAGGCGGCGTACCCGATGCCCGAAATATTTGATTTTCTCAATATAAAAGAGGGCGATACTCTTTTAGATGTGGGTAGTGGTAAAGGCTATGCAATGTATATGTTTTCTGAGTTGCCCTTTTCTAAAATCCACGGTGTTGAGTTAAGTGAAAAATTAGCTTCAATTTCAAGAGACAATTTTGCAAAACTTTTTTCACAGCAGCAAGAAAGATTTGATGTTTTTTGCGAAAATGCATTAGATTTTGAAGGTCTTGAAAACTATAATTATATTTTTATGTATAACCCTTTTCCCAGGGAGGTTATACATCAGTTTGTAGAAAAGCTTTCGGCTTCTGCATTGAAAAGAGAAGGTAAGCTTACCGTAATATACCAAAACCCCCAAAAGGGTAGCCTTTTTGAGGAAAGTGGTGTTTTTAAAACAGTATTAATAAAAAATGGCACAGCCATTTTTGAAAGTAAATTTTAACTATTGAACGAGGTGTGAAGTATATGTCAGCAAAAAAAGCAGCAAAAAAAACAAAGGGTAAGAAAGCGTTGAAGGTTATTTCAATTGTTTTGGCTGTTATTGTTGTAATTTCAGCTGTTGTTGCAATAGCAAATACAATAATTGTTAATAACAACATTAAGTTTGCACAAAGCTTTGAGAAAACCGATTTTGAGGGTGAACAGCTTGTTCTTCAAAAGGATGAAAACGGCAACTGGGTTTTCACTACAGATGGTGATTTCAGAGTTATGCAGCTTACCGATGTACATTTAGGTGGTGGCTTCTTAAGTATTGAAACCGATAAAAGGGCAATCAATGCCGTAGCATCTATGATACTTGCAGAAAAGCCTGACCTTGTTGTTGTAACAGGTGATATTGCTTACCCGGTGCCATACCAGGCAGGTACATTTAATAATAAGAGTGGTGCAAGAGAGCTTATAGCACTTTTGGAAAATCTTGGTGTTTATTGGACAGTTACCTTCGGTAATCACGATGCTGAGGCGTATAGCTATTTTAACCGTGAAAAAGTATCGCACCTTTATGCAGGTAGTGATTTGAAATATTGCTTGTATCAGGCAGGTCCTGAGGATGTTGATGGCTACGGTAATCACACCATAGAGGTTAAAAATACTAAAGGCATTATTACACAGGCATTTATTATGCTCGATTCACAAGCATATATAGACGATACCATTTTATCAAGCATTAAAGGTGATTATGATAACATTCACCCAAATCAGGTGGAGTGGTACAGGGGCGAAATAGCGCGAATGAATGCAGAAAATAAGACTGTAATCAATCAGCTTCAGCCCGGTGAAAACGGAGGCCTTTATAAAGATTTTGGTACAGTTAAAACACAGTGCTTTTTCCACATCCCGCTTGTAGAGATGAATGAGGCCTGGTTTGAATTGGAAGCAAATGGCTTTAAGGATACTGATAGCGTTAAGTATATAGATGGCTATATTGGTGAAACAGGTAAGCGTGTTTATGCAGGTGTAGGCGAGGATGATTTGTTTGAAGCTATGGTAGAATTAGGCTCAACCAAGGCAGTGCATAACGGCCACGATCACTACAATAATGCAGAGTTTTCTAAAGATGGCATTATTTTCAGCTATGGTTATAGTATAGACTACCTTGCATACGGTAAAATATTTAACGAAGGCTCACAGCGTGGATGTACTATTATAACCTGTAAGCCTGATACAAGCTTTACAATTGACAAGCTTAATTACTACGAGGGTGGCTACTACAAAAAGGGCATAACGGATGAGCCTGTGGTTATGCAGTTTGAGGATGTTACATACCAGGTACCAATTGAAGAATAAATGGAAATACAATAAACAAGGTGTTGAAATGCTTATTTCAACACCTTATTTATTGTAAAAAAATGGTAAATTTTATTGAAAAATGTGGAAATTAGTGGTATTATTTTTTTCGTTGAAATTTCACATTGTTTCAACAATTTTTAATTGAAAAGAGGTATGTAAAATGTGGTTTTGGTTTTCAGTGATCGCCCTGATTTGCTGGAGTGGTTCCGATTTATTCTCTAAAATCGGCTGCGCAGATAAATCAGATAAGTACAGCCATTATAAAATGGTTACCGCCGTTGGCGTTGTTATGGGTATCCATGCTTTATATGAGATATTCGTTTCGGGCGTACCTATAGATTTTGCATCCCTCATAAAATATCTCCCTGTTTCAGCTCTTTATATTCTTTCAATGGCAATCGGTTATATCGGTCTTCGCTATATTGAGCTTTCAGTTTCATCACCAATCTGTAATTCATCAGGTGCACTTGTTGCAATCCTTTGCATTATAACAGGTGATGCTTTAGCAGTACCACAATATATTGCTGTTGCTCTCGTTTGCCTTGGTGTTATCGGTCTCGGCTTTGTTGAAGCAAAAGAGGATGATGAGCTTCGTGCATTACGACAGGAAAAGGGTAACTACAAATACTCAAAAAGTCCTTTGGCAATTATCCTTCCTCTCATTTATTGTCTTTTAGATGCTCTCGGAACATTCGCAGATAGCATCGTGCTTGAAACACTTGATGAAGATGTTGCTAACGTAGCATATGAGCTTACATTCCTTGTATGTGGTATTATTTGCTTTATCTATGTTAAGTTTATTAAAAAGCAAAAGTTCTTACCTAAAAAAGAAGCACCAAAGTATACAGGCGCTATTTTCGAAACAGCAGGTCAGTTTGCATATATCTATGCACTTGCAGATTCTGAGCACGTTGCAATGGCAGCACCAATCATTTCAGCTTACTGTGTAGCATCCGTTGTTTGGGGTAGAATTTTCCTCAAAGAAAAGCTTTCTGTTAAGCATTATTTAATGATTGTTATTGCAGTTGTAGGTATTGTTATACTCGGCCTTTACGATGCATAAAAACAAAAACAAACAAGGAGTTACCCAACGGTAACTCCTTATTTTATGTCTAATAATTAAATATTAGTTATCATTATTTGTGTCGTTTGATTCACCATTATCCTCTGTAGGTTCATCAGTGGAAGCAACAGGCTCATCTACAGGAGCAACAGGCTCATCTACAGGAGCGACAGGTTCATCTACAGGGGCAACAGGCTCATCTACAGGAGCGATAGGCTCATCTACAGGGGCAACAGGCTCATTAACAGGAGCAACGGGTACATCAACAGGTGCTACAGGCTGTGCAGGTGTAAATGGCGCATAGCCACCCTGCATAGGCTGTGTTGGTGCATAATTTTGTGTGGGCTGCTGGTAGTAATTGTTGTTTGGCGTTGCATATCCATACATATTTTGAGGAACATATTCGTCATAGTCAGGGAAATCATCGGGGGATATAATTCCGTTGAAAATAGCATTTTCTCTGACATAAGCAAAGAACTCAGCCTCAGCAAGCAAATAGTAAGGGTTAACATATACAATTGCCAATATACCACAGGTGAAGGCAGATAAAAGAAACCAGCCCATAAAGGATATTCCGAGCTCAAAATATTCAAGCTTATGGCCGTTCATTATTTTTTTACTAAGGCTAAGAGCACGGTTATAATCCATTGTTGGGTTTACAGATAAAAGGTAAGGTACAGCAGCGTATTCATACATTTTTATAATGCCGGGTATGAAGCAAAGCAAAGACCAAAGGAAAATTTGAATGTCTTTAATAAAGCTTACTTTAGCAACATTTAAAAAAGTTTTATCTGAATAGCTTTTAAAAATCTCGCCAATCTCAACAGGGTGATTTTTTCTGTTCTTTAAAAAATATCTGCAGCTGCCCACCTTAACCTGGCTGCTTAAAAATGCGCTTATTGCAAATGAAAGGGCTAATGCAAGAACAAATATTACCAAGAATATAATTACCATTTCAGTGGAAAAGCCGTTCTCAAACATAGTTGGAGCGCTACCACTGTAGCTAAAGGAAATACCACTACCTGAACCACCACCTAAAAATGTTACAATTAATGCAACAGCAATACAGGCGCCTTGGTTTTTGCGTAACAAGTCTTTAGCCGTCTCTTTAATACGTACTCTGTCCATAAATATCCTTCTTTCGTAAAATTAATGTGTTTGTATTTTGTACACCTTAACACCGTGTGGTGCAACAGTACAATCAATGCCGTCTGTAATTGTTGCCTCGGTATTTTCCCAAAGCTCTGTTGCAACATATTGCTTAGCTATAGGCAAATCAACATAAGGCTCATTGTGTAATTTGGATATTGGTAAAACCATATGCTTTTCTTCATTGGATTTGTTTAAAAAGCATACAGCAAGCTCCCTGTTCTCTAATGGCTTAACAAGTATATCGGTAAATGCGTTTGTGTAAATCCTTTTACACTGTAGCCCTCTTTTATCCTGGTCAATATCAATAAGTGCTTTGTTCTTTAGAATAGCAAGTATTTTGTTATCCGCGTCTACAGTTCCGTCCGGGTTAATAAATTTTCGTATATCGTTACCTAAAATAAGAGGAGCTGCCATCATACACCAAAGAGTGAAATGGGTTTTATTTTCTTCTACGGAAAGCTCACCTACGCCGACCTCAAGCATATCAGGGTCATTCCAGCAGCCGGGAGAGGCGTGCTTGTAAAGGCGTACATTTACCTCGTATATACCAATCATTGAAAGCCAGCTTGGCCTTATATCGGGAGTTGTTCTCCAAAGGTTGCCTGCCTTATGGCCCCATTTCCAAGGTTGATTTTTGCCCCATTCACATATGGAATAGCAAATAGGCTTTTCTTCAATACCATTGCGTTGAGCGTATTCCTTGGTTGCTCGTCTTAATTCATTACCCATCTTAATATATTGGCGTTGAGCTGAATCCATTTTAGATGCAACAGGATTGTAGAATTCTAATGTGTTTAAGCCTTTTGTCAGAGTGAGCTTAACCTGTAAACGGCCATCTGCAGTAAATTCCTTTGAGGCAGGGAAGTAGCAATCGTATTCAACCTCACCGTTTACTCTGCAAACAAGGAATTTGCGTTGCTGACCACCTTTCCTGAAAACAATAGTAAGTGTGTATTCACCACTATCGGGTACATCTATTGTGTTAAAGGTAAGCTTTCCTAAACCACCACAAAGGTTGCCTACAACATAGCCACCGTCAACTCTATCATCAGGGAAAACCTTCGCGCCATCACTTATTTCACCGTGGTTTGCATATAGGCTTATAAAATCTGTTTCGCCCTGCTTCCCAATGGTGATTTTAATGATTTTCGGAGCAATTGTAGGTATTGGCTCGTTGTGGCAGAAATCGTATTTAAAGTATTCTGCACCCCATTCAGCAAAGGTGTCTGCATCAATTGCTTCATTGTAAAGGCTTGCAGGTAAATCCTCGCAGGTTAAGGTGCCGTTTGAGGTGTAAAGACCTACCTTAAGGCCTAATTCGTTTATATCATCAATAAGTGGCTTTATCCCTCTCGGAAAACGTGTAAGGTCGCCCTGAAGTCTACCATCTGCCGTGCGTAAAGAGCTGTGCCAACAGTCATCAAGGTTTACATATACATACCCTGCATCACTAAGCCCTGTTTTAACAAGAGCCCGGGCAGTTTCTTTTATAAGGCTTTCATCAATAGAGTTTCTAAAGGTGTTCCAACTACTCCAGCCCATAGGAGGGGTAAGGGCAACACCGTTTGTAAACTTTTCTTTTTCATCAATGTGTACTCTTGTTGCTTCAAATGCCTTTTTAGCAACACAGCGAGGACAGATGCCGGTCTTTTTTATTGCCTCACCTATAAGTATGCCTGCACCAAAGCCTGTTGTGAGGGAAATAATTTTTTTTGCGTTCATTCAAAATCACCTGCTTTATTTAAGAAAATGAGATATAAGCTTTCCGACAACAAGGGCACCACCTAAGGCGGCAGCACCGTATCCGATTTTGTGTAGAGCCATACTCTGTCTGTCTGTAATTCTGCCTTCAATAGGTCCAAGGCAGGTAGGCTTTAAGCCGAGCTCACGGAAATGGTGAACCTTTGATTTAATTACTTCCGGATTATCCTCTTCGACGGTTATAATTCTTACAAGTGAACGGCAGCCATCCGTATAACAGCAGAAGCCACTTGTTTTATTTTGACCGAGCATAATTCCGTCAACATAGCCTGTAAAGTCATTAAGGTGGTCGTGGCCAAAGAATGCAGCCTTAACATCGCCCATTTTTTTCCAGCTTTCAAACTGACCTGCATTGTACATAGGAGAGCACGGGCCTTCGCCAAGGTAACCCTCAACACCCGGTTTTTTCATATAGTATTTGTCAAAAGGAGGGTGGCTTCCCTTTGCAGCAAAGGGTCTTTCGTAAAGCTTTGCTTCCCTCATAACATAGTTTTCTTCGTAAACAGGAATGTGCTGGAATAAAATTGCAGGAATTGTTTTACCGTTATGTGCAGCCTTTATTTCCTGTACCTTGTTTTCGTACCACTGAATTTGGTCCTCGTGTACCCAGTCGTATACGGAAACATTTCGGTCCTCACAACCGTTGTTTGAGTCAATAAACCAAAGGTTTAGTATATCCTCCGTGCCGGCAGAGTTTTTAACAAGAATGTTGCAGTTGAAATTTCCTCGTGGTGCAGTTGGGTCGTTTTTGCCTATCATAGTTTCGTATTGAGCATAAGCCTCAACTATCTGCTCCTCTTGTAAATGGTCGTGCTCGTGATTACCAAGTACATAGCAGAAGGGGATGCCTGATTCAAGAATAGGCTTTAGAATATCTGTTAATTGCTCTCTGTAATCTTTAAAGCCTTCAGATTCGTCTTTTTCGCATAAGGTGTCGCCTAAAAGTACAATTAAATCGGGCTTGAAGGCTAAAATGCCCATTTTTACAAGGTTATGCATATCTGCACGCTTTTGTTTTTTGAGCTTTGTATCTAGGTACAAATTCTCGTGTATGTCGCCCAAGGTCATAATTGTAAATTTTCCGTTGTTAAACTTAAGTGTAGTTTCCATAAAAGCCTCTCGTTAAAGTGTGTTAAAAAATCTAAACAAAATAGCCGTCCAAAGGACGGCTACAATATACATTAATTATTCAGCAACTTCGTTTGTTTCTGTTGTTGCGGCGGAACTTGCGTTGTAACCGTCAATAAGCTTGTTAGCATAAGAGATTTTGATAATATCGCTTACAAAAGGAATGAATCTCATAAGCATGATGAACATACCGCCATGCTTAAGCTCTACGCCATAATCGGCAGCCTTTTGGTATAATCTTTCGCCCATTCTGTAGTTCCATACAAGAACATAAATGCCAAGTGAGAAAATGTCGAGAAGGAAAACAAGAAGGTAGTGAGCGCTGTCGTAATCGTCGCCCTCGCAAAGTGTGTTAACGTTCTTTGTCCACTTGCTCCAGAAGAAAAGACCATAAATACCAAAAGTGATGATATTAAGGAATATGTATAAACCGATTTTCTGCTTTTTTAACATAGTAAATGCCCCCATAAAATATATGTAGAATCAGGAGTTAAGCACCCCTTTGTTTCTTTAATAAATAATACTATATTTATTAAAATATGTCAATAATTATTTGTATACATTATATATTAAATGAAAAAGCTTCGCAAAATAACCTTGCGAAGCCTTTGTTTAATTAGTTGTCAAAAAGAGATGGCTGAGCCTTTTTTTGTTCTTCTTTGTATTTTGTAAGTCTTGCCTTGATTTTATCTGCAGGGTTAAGAAGGCTTGAAACAGAGCAATCGTGGTTAAGAGTATCAATAATAAGTGAGCAATACTTACTCATATCAACCTCAAAGTACCATTCTCTTTCAAGGAGCTCAGGTGTTCTGTAAACAAGGTTTGTTGTAAATACACCGTCAATAACCTTGTTTGCGTAAGCCTTATCAAACTCTTGAAGACCGTTGCAGAAAAGACCGAAGCTTGTACAGATAAAGATTCGGTTAGCCTTAAGCTCTTTAAGCTTTGTAGCAACCTCAATCATAGAATCGCCTGAAGAAATCATATCATCAATAATAAGGCAATCCTTACCCTCAACATCGTCACCAAGGAATTCGTGAGCGAGAATTGGGTTTCTGCCGTTAACAACCTTAGAGTAGTCACGGCGCTTGTAGAACATACCAAGGTCGATACCGAGAACAGTTGAATAGTAGATGCAGCGACCCATACCGCCCTCATCGGGAGAGATAACCATAAGGTGGTCGTGGTCAATGCTAAGGTCTTTAAAGTTCTTTGTAAGAGCCTTTACCATCTGGTATGTAGGAGCAACGTTTTCGAAGCCCTTAAGAGGGATTGCGTTTTGCACTCTTGGGTCGTGAGCATCGAATGTGATAATGTTTTCAACACCCATATCTGCACAAAGCTCTTGTAAAGCAATTGCACAGTCGAGAGACTCTCTTCTTGAGCGCTTGTGCTGTCTGCCCTCGTAAAGCATAGGCATAATAACATTTATTCTTCTTGCCTTACCCTCAATAGCTGAAATAGCTCTTTTAAGGTTAGCGTAATGCTCATCGGGGGAATAGTGGTTTTTGTAACCGTACATATCGTAGGTTAAGCCGTGGTTAAAGCAATCGCAGATAATAAACATATCATATCCGCGAACAGTTTCGTGAAGTACGCATTTACCCTCACCCGAACCGAATCTTGTAAAATCAGCATCAATAATGAAAGAATCTCTCTGATAACCGTAGAAGGCGATTGTACCCTTGTGCTCACTTTCTCTTTCATTTCTCCAGGATGTGAGATAGTTGTTAATTTTTAAGGCAAGCTCCTCGCAACCGGGGGTTGCAATAATGCCTAAAGGACCTACAGGGATTGTGTTTGGAATACCGAATGCATCTGCCACGCTCATAAACCTCCATATACTTTTTATATTAATATTGTACTAATATTTACTACCTATTTCAAGTCCAAACAACAATTTTGGGGTTTAAAATTTACGGGTAGAAAATTAGCACATTTTGTAACATTTCACAAAAAACAAAAGACCACAAAAAAATGTGGTCATATCTCAAAGTCCTCTTTTGAAAAGTCAGGAACAAATGATGGTGTTTTAGGCTGTCTTTTTAATGGGTCGTATTTGAATTTTTTGCATTTAGAGTGTAATTGCATAATACCACCTATTTTTCTGCATACAGCAACCTCTGCGCCCTGCTTAATTTCAGCAAATTCGCAATATGCACATTGTGGCTCAACATTACCCTTAAATATTTTAAGTGCCATTCCATCACATCCCTTCGTACACTACATTTTAGCATATCTTTCTTTTGTTATCAACCTCAAAAATCAAAAGAATACAGGTAAACAGCAAAATAATTGATGCTAACGGCGTGTGGGCAATTGATGGTGTATATCCGTTTAATAAATAGGTTGAGCTTGAAACAGCATTCGGAAACAAGGTAATAAGCTTTGAACAGAAAAATGCACTTAAAGCAGCATTTACTAATCTCCAGCATATAAAGTATTTCAGCTTAAAACAGCACTTTTCAAGGTAGGGAGCAATTTGAAAAATAACTGCAAAGCCACCAAACCCTATAACTGCGCATATAACAGGTAAAGAAAGCCCCTCCTGCACGGCAGTTGTGCAGCCTATGGTAACCTCTGCTACAGCTTTAAAAAATACACTTATTGTGTGGTTGGTTATAAGTGTGTTAATTCCTCTTGAAAAGGCAGAAAAAAGCAGCACCCAACCACAAATTGAAAGCATAGCCTTGCAGGAGGCGGCAACGGCATTTATAAATAGTGCATTTTTGTTGTCTGTGTATTTTTTCTCAAGGTGCATTACCTCATTATTGCTTCCTAAAAACCTAAGAAACAATCCAATGGTTACCGAAGATAGAATATTTGAAATATACATTATAACGCCTGCACCGGTATTTCCAATCAAGAATTTTCCCAAAAGCGTAATAACAAAAGTGGGACCGGGATTAACGCTCCAGCATATAAGCCTGTGTGCTTCATCCTCTGAAATGCGCTTGTTTTCCAATAGTCTTGCAACGGCTTGAGCCCCGATAGGGTAGCCACCAAGCATACCTGTTATAGGTGCAATAAGTCCAATACCCGGCGTGTTAAACAGCTTTTTGGAGGGTCTATCAATTAAATTAAAGATTAATTGTGTGACAGGACTTTCAGCTATGTATGATGATATTACCATAAAAGGGAAAAGTGCAGGAATAATACTTTCACCTAAAAGCTTTATTCCTTCCTTTACACCCGTTGCAAATTCTGTAGGGTAAATAATAATTGTTACAGTTGCGCATATGGCCAAAATAAATTTTGGGAAATATCTTAAATATGTATTGTTGAGCCATAGCTTCATATTATCACCCCTTATAATTTATGAATACCCGGCATAGAAATATACATAGAGGTGATTGTGTGAAATTTAATAGGCTGAAAAATGCAGAAGCAAATATAAGTGATGCTGTTATTGAATTGTATTCTAACAAAAGGCTGTTAGTTTTTGATTGTAAGGGAGTAGTAGATTATAGCGATGAAAGCATAGTTTTAGATTTAGGTGAGCGAAAGCTTAAGGTGCTTGGCAAAAAGCTTGTGGTAGATTCTTTTGTTTTTGACCAAACAGATATAAGGGGTAATATAACCTCGCTGGAGTTTATTGGAGGTAGCTATGATTAACCTTTTAAGGCTTTTACAGGGCTATGTTATATTCGAAGCAGAAGGTGGTTTTGCAGAAAGATTTCTCAATTTATGCAAGTTTAATTCCATTGTTCTGTGGAATGTGAAAAAAGATGGAGTAAAGGTTACTGCCTTTACAAGCGAGAGCGATTTTAAACGTATAAATATTGCTGCTGCAAAGTCGGGTATGGAGATAAAAATAGTAAAAAAACGTGGACTGCCAAACTTCGTAACCCTTCATAAATATAGGCTTGGAGCGTTTTTTGGATTTTTAGCTGTTTCGCTTGTAATTATTTATATGAGCACTTTGATTTGGCGTGTTGAAATTGTTTCAAGAGATGGTGTAAAGATAAATAACTTTACAGAAACCGTAGAGGAAATCGGCGTGAAAATAGGTGCAAGAAAGTCAAAAATTGATATTGTTCAGGTTCAGCAGCAGCTTCTCGATACCTTTCCCGAGCTTTCCTGGGTTTCTTTAAACATTTTTGGAAGCAAGGCGCAAATAGAATATAGCTACGCACGTAAGGCATTGCCGATTGTAGATGAAAAAGCAATAACAAATGTGGTCGCTGCAAAAAGCGGGGAGATTGTGCTTGTAGATGGTAATAGAGGTGTAAATAAGGTTAAGGTGGGAGAAAATGTTGCAGAGGGCTCTCTGCTTATATCGGGCATAATAGTTAACGGTGATGGTACCGAAAGCTTTGTGCATGCAAGGGGTAAGGTCCTGGCAAGAACAAATAATAAGCATACTGTTAGTAGCAAAAGCGCAGAAGAGAAGTTTGTTTTAAAGGACGGTAAGGTTGTGTATGAGCCTATGTTTTTTGGTATCACCTTTCCTTTGGGAAAGGCAGAGGGTGATATAAAAAGCAAAACAACCCTTTACTTTAACGGTAACGGGGAGCAGCTGCCTATAGGTATAACAAGAATTGATTGCATAAGCAAGCAAAAGCAGGTAATAGAAATGTCAGAGCCACAGCAAGCTTTGGATGCGTTGTACAAGGCTGTTGAAATAAAGCGAAGTCAATACAGTAAAGCAGAGCTTGAAAAAGTCAGTTATTCCTGCAAAGCAAAAAGAAATCAAGTGGAGCTTACAGTTCAAATTGTTTGTGTTGAAGATATTGCTTTGGAAAAAGCTATTGAAGTAGAATAAAAAACTAATACCTTTTCACAAAATTTTTTAAAAATTTTAGTGGACATTTACAAAAATAATGGTATACTATAAGTTGATAATATTATTCAAATAACTCTATGATAAATAATTGATAGTGAAGAAGGTAATTAAGTCGGAACAGATAATTAATGTTGACAGAATGGAGCAGGCAGTCAGCCTTTTCGGTAGCTTCGATGAAAATATTTTACTCATCAGAAAGGCTTTTGGCGTTGATGTTATAAGCCGTGGGTCAGATATTAAAATCAGTGGTGAGCCCGAAAACGTTGCAAAGGCCTGTAAAGCAATAAACGGTCTTTTACTTTTGCTCAACAGGGGCGAGGCTCTTAATGAACAAAATGTGCGCTATGTAATATCTCTTGTAAGCGAAGGTAATGAAGATAAAATTTCCTCAATGTCGGGGGATTGCATCTGCATAACAAGTAAAGGTAAGCCTGTTAAACCTAAAACTCTCGGTCAAAAGAAATACGTTGAGTCTATAAAAAACAACACCATTGTAATCGGCGTGGGTCCTGCCGGTACAGGTAAAACCTACCTTGCAGTTGCTATGGCAGTAAATGCATTCAGAGCAAAAGAGGTTAACAGAATTATACTTACAAGACCTGCAGTAGAGGCAGGCGAAAAGCTTGGTTTTTTGCCCGGTGATTTACAAAGCAAGGTTGACCCGTATTTAAGACCACTTTACGATGCACTTTTTGATATGCTTGGTGCAGAAAACTTTAACAAGTATCTCGAAAGGGGAAATATAGAGGTAGCTCCACTTGCATATATGCGAGGCAGAACCTTAGATGACAGCTTCATTATTCTCGATGAGGCGCAGAATACAACACCGGAACAAATGAAAATGTTTTTAACAAGAATGGGCTTTAATTCCAAGGTTGTTGTAACAGGCGATATAACGCAAATAGACTTACCCGAGGGTAAGCGTTCAGGTCTTGTTGAGGTAACAAAAATCCTTAAAAATATGGAACAGATTGAAATTGTAAAATTCACCGGCAAGGATGTTGTTAGACATAAGCTGGTGCAGGATATTATCAGGGCATATGAAAAATATGAGGAGGCAAAGAAAAGAAAATGAAAGAGAAGATTAAAGTAAGAATTTCTAATAATCAAAAGGATGTAAAAATTCCTACAGGTGTAAGGCTTTTGGTAAGACGTTGCTGTAATGCTGTTTTAACCTTCGAAAATTTCTCCGAACCTGCCGAAATCAGCGTAACCTTTGTTAATGACGAGGAAATTCACGAGCTTAATAAAATGCACAGGAATGTAGATAGCAGCACGGATGTTTTATCCTTCCCGTTAGGTGAAAACGGTGTGTACGATAAAGACCCGGGTACAGGAATGTGCTACTTAGGCGATATTGTTATTTCGGTGCCTACAGCTGTAAGGCAGGCTTATACATACGGGCACACCCTTCAAAGAGAAATCGGCTTTTTAACCGTTCATTCAATGCTCCACCTTTTAGGCTACGACCATGTTAACGGTGGTATTGAGGCAGTGCATATGCGTGAAAAAGAGGAGCACGTGCTTACAGAGCTCGGCCTCAAAAGAAACGAGTCTTACTATATGGACTCCGAGGAGGAATAAGCACTGTGAATGATATAGATAGCCTTGCCCGTAGTTTTATTTATGCAGCCAAGGGCTTTGGTTGGATGATTTTTAATGAACGTAACTTCAGAATTCATTTAACCTGCTTTGCGTATATGGCATATTTTCTTTTCAGGTACGATTTTTTTGTGCTTACAAAGGTTGAGTATGCTATTTTAATACTTACAGCTGCCATTGTTGTAGGTGGCGAAATGATAAACAGTGGTATCGAAAAGGCAGATGATTCCGTTACAAGGGAAACAATACACACAATAAAGATTTCTAAGGACGTTGCTGCAGGTGCTGTGCTTGTTTTTGCTGTGGCAGCAGTGTTTATAGGTGTTGTTTTACTTTGGCAGCCCGAAGCATTCAGGTTGCTTTTTGAGCACTATGTAAATAACCCTGTAGCTCTTGTGCTTTTGTGCCTGAGCTTTGTGGTTTCGCTTCTTTTCATATTTAAGCTTAACAACAAATTTATCAGAAAAGTAAAAAAGAAATACATTACGAAAAAAGGAAAAAAATAATGGCAGAAAGAAAAACAGCATTTATTGCTATTGTAGGCAGACCAAACGTAGGCAAATCATCAATTCTTAACAAGCTTTTAGGGCAAAAGGTAGCAATTATTTCCTCAAGGCCACAAACAACCCGTACAAAAATTATGGGTGTTTTAACCGAGGGTGATACACAGCTGGTGTTTACAGATACCCCCGGCTTTCACAAGCCTAAAACAAAGCTTGGTGAAAAAATGATAAAGGCAGTAGATGACAGCATTGGTGGTGTGGATTCTTGCCTTTTTGTTACAGAGTGCAGGGGTGAGGTAAGACCTACAGAGCTTGAGCTTTTAAAAAAGCTTAAAAGCGAGGGCATTCCGGTTGTTTTGGCAATTAATAAAATTGATATGCTTTCCGATAAGCAGGAGCTTATGCAGAGAATTCTCGAATTATCAAAGCTTTTTGATTTTACTGCAGTTGTACCTGTTTCTGCAAAGGATGGCGACGGTATGGAGGCTCTTAAAGAGGAGCTTGTTAAGCTTTCTGTTCCATCAGAGTTCTTCTTCCCTGAGGATACATTAACCGACCAGCCTGAGCGTGTGCTTGCAGCAGAAATGATAAGAGAAAAGCTCCTTCATCGCCTTAATGAAGAAATTCCACACGGTATAGCAGTTTCGATAGAAAAATTGCGTGAGCGTGAGGACAAGCCTATACTCGATATTGAAGCAATTATTTATTGTGAAAGAGAAAGCCATAAGGGTATAATTATAGGCAAAAAGGGCGCAATGCTTAAAGAAATTTCAAGCAATGCCCGTTGCGAGCTGGAAAGATTTTTTGAATGTAAGGTCAATCTTCAATGCTGGGTAAAGGTTAAAGAGGATTGGCGAAACAGAGAAGGCTTAATTCATAATTTCGGTTTGGATTAAAAACTGCTTTGTAACAACTTAATATTTGTATAAATGCACTCCCGTTGAATAAAATATTAGTAACAAGTTCTGTGGGAGTGTTTTTAATGGATGAGAATAAATTGTGGGAAAAATTTTGGCAAAACGGCAGGGTAAGTGATTACCTTGAATACCGTGAATTTGTAAATTCCACAGCAAAAACGGAGTTGGATACTGTTGGTAAGAATAACTGCACCGGGGCTTGTAATACGGGAGCAGAGCATAGGGGAGTCCGATAAGCTTATTACTGTGCTTACTGCTCAATACGGCATAGTAAAAGCCTTTTCACGTGGTGCAAAAAAAACAAAAAGTAAAAAGCTTGCAGCAACCTCGCTTATGGCGTATGCAGATTTTACCTTTGTAAAATCCCGTGATGCATATTCTGTTGAAGAGGCTCTTGTTAAAGAGGTGTTTTTCGAACTGCGCCAAGATGTGGAAAAAATGGCGTTAGCCCAGTATTTTTGTCAGCTTGCAAATGAGTTTTGTGAGGAAGAATATGAGTCCGGTGAAATACTCAGGCTGTTTCTCAATGCGCTGTGGTTTTTAAAGGGAGATAAAAAAACACCCGATTTTATTAAAGCAGTTGTAGAGTGCAGGCTTATGTCCTTAAGTGGCTATATGCCTGCGTTGCTTGCTTGCGACAGGTGTGGCGAATACGAAACAGATTATATGTATTTTTCACCTGAAAGCGGCAAAATTTATTGCGAAAACTGTTCTGCTAACAGTCAGGGAGTTTGCCTTAACATAGCCGTTATACACGCTTTGCGCTATGTTTTTCTTTCGGATTTTGAAAAGATTTTTTCTTTCAGCTTATCAGCTGATGCTATGCGAAGCTTTTGCGATATAGCAGAGCTGTATCTTATACATAAAACAGAAAGAAAATTTTCCACACTCGATTTTTATAAAGTACTAAAGGGATAAAAAATGGCAGAATTAAACAGACATTTAAAAGCACTTGAATTTGATAAAATACTTACAATGCTTTCTGCAAGGGCATGTAATGAGGATGCTTCACAAGGCATACTTTCCTTGCGCCCCGAGGCAAAGCTTTCAAAGGCACAAAGGCTTTTGGAAATGACCGAGGATGCATACATAATGTTGGCAAAGCATGGTGGCCCGTCTTTTGGTGGACTTAAAAATGTTAACAATGCACTTTCAAGGGCAAATTCAGGTGGCGTGCTCTCAATGCGAGAGCTTCTTGATATAGGCTCAACCGTAAGAGCTATAAGGGCAATTAACGAGTGGCGAGCAAATTCGGGCAAGGATGAGAGATGCATCGATTATTATTTCAGCTCACTTGTGCCCAACAAATACCTTGAGGATAAAATATTTTCAGCAATTCTTTCAGAGGATGAAATGAGTGATAACGCATCCCCTGAGCTTGCTAATATACGCCGTCAGATTAAAAATAAAGAAAATAGTGTTCGTGAGCAGCTGGAAAAGCTTATTCGCTCATCCTCTTTGCGTACAATTCTTCAGGATGCAATAATTACACAGCGTAACGGCAGATACGTTGTGCCTGTTAAAAGTGAATACAGAAATGCTGTATCAGGCCTTGTGCACGATACATCGTCAACAGGCGCTACGGTTTTCATTGAGCCTGCAGGTGTAGTTGAGGCAAACAACGATATAAGAGTTTTAAAGGGTAAAGAGGCTCAGGAGATAGAAAGAATACTTTTTGAGCTTTCTGTAGAGGCAGGTAATTTCCTTCACGAAATTAAGGGTAGCTACGAGTGTGCTGTGGAAATAAATATTATTTTTGCAAAAGCACATTTAGCTTATCAAATGAAGGCAAGCCTCCCTGTTCTGAACGATAATGGTGTTACAGACCTTAGAAAAGCAAGGCATCCCCTTATTGACCCTGCAAAGGTAGTTGCAACGGATATACGCTTGGGTAGTGATTTTGATACACTTGTAATTACAGGCCCCAACACAGGTGGTAAAACAGTAGCTATTAAAACAATCGGTCTATTGTCAGCAATGGCTTCTGTGGGGCTTTTTATACCTGCTGCAGATGAAAGCAAGGTTTCTGTTTATAACCATATTCTTGTTGATATCGGCGATGAGCAAAGCATAGAACAGTCCTTGTCAACATTTTCATCACATATGGTGAACATAGTTAATATATTAAAAACAGCCGATGAAAAATCACTTGTTTTAATAGATGAGCTTGGTGCAGGTACAGACCCTGTTGAGGGTGCAGCCCTTGCTATGGCAATTCTTGAACAGCTCCATTTACAGGGTGCAAGAATTGCAGCTACAACACACTATGCAGAGCTTAAAGCATATGCCCTTCAAACACCAAGGGTTGAAAACGGCTCTTGTGAATTTGATGTTGCAAGCCTGAAGCCAACATACAGGCTTCTTATCGGTGTACCCGGAAGGTCCAATGCTTTTGCTATTTCCCAAAAGCTTGGCATAAGCTCAGAAGTTATAAACAGAGCTACAGAGCTTGTTTCATCAGAAAACATCCGTTTTGAGGATGTTGTAGACAGCCTTGAGGAAAGCCGACTTCAAATGGAAGAGGAAAGGGCAAAGGCGATAGATTTAACTGAGGCTGCAAGGGAAGATAGAGAGAAAGCAGCCCGGCTTTTGCAGGATGCACAGGGTAAAAGAGACAGAGAGCTGGAGAATGCAAGGGGAGAGGCACTGCGTATAGTTGAAAGGGCAAAACGAGAAGCAAACGCCCTTTTAGTTGAGGTGGAAAAGCTTAAAAAAGAGGCTAAAAGCTCCCGTGATGCAGCAGAGCTTGCAAGGAGGGCAAAAAGTACAGTTAATGCTCACCTTGATGCAATTAGTGGTGCAGTTGACCCCGTTATGGATTCTATTGAGGATGATGAGGATTATACACTTCCTCGTGAGTTACAGGTGGGTGATACGGTATTCTGTAAAACAATTGGCAAAAATGCAACCGTATCAGCACTTAAGGATAAAAAAGGCAACGTGGAAATAACTGCAGGAATGCTTAAGATGAGAGTTAAGGAGGAAACCCTGCGCCTTGTAGATAAGCCTAAAAAGGAAGCTCTGAAGAAAAAAGTGAGTACAACAAGGGTTAGTGGTGAAAGCCGTTCTTCAATGCAGGTAAGTAACCGTTGCGACCTTCGTGGACTTATGGTTGATGAAGCAATTATTGTGCTGGATAGGTTTTTAGACGATCTTCTTCTTTCAGGTCTTACAGAGTGTACTGTAATACACGGTAAGGGTACAGGTGCACTTAGAGCAGGCGTAACACAGTTCCTTAAAAGCGACCCTCGTGTGCGTACCTTCCGTTTGGGCACCTTTGGTGAGGGTGAAAACGGCGTTACAATTGTTGAAATTAAATGATTTTTTGCAAAACAAAAGGGAGCGAATTATTCGCTCCCTTTTGTTTGTAAGTTATTCAATTGTAAACTCAACGCTTGAAAAATCTAAAGCTTTAAGCTTATCTTTTTTTATTGTGAAATATGCAATTTTCTCTGTATTTGCAAGGAAGGAAGGCATATTGTCATCAAGTGGGTCGTATTGCAGTAAAATTACGTTGTCGCCCTTATCAATAAATAAGGCTGTACCATCCTCGTTACTGTCTTTTTTGCAGTAGTCAATAGAGTATTCGGCTTCCGTATCGCCTAAAAAGTCAAAGCCTGCATTAAAGTCATCAATAATTGTGTCAGGCTCATCCTTGCAGTAGCGCACATTGGGTACAAACATTCCGTCTTTAAAAGTCAGAAAGAAATAAATAAAGCCTACCTGTGGTGCTAAGCCACCTTCATCAAAGCCTTTAAATTCGGAAACTCTCAGTTGGCAAAAGAAAAAATCCTCATCGCCGACCGTACCGTCACCAAGCCACTCCTCGGGCATGGTTGGTGAGCCGAAAAATTTACTTGTACCGGGGTCGTATTCCCCGTGCGCCTTTTCAACAGTAATTCCTATCATTGTGCAACCCCCAGGTATTCCTCTAATACAAGGCCACTTGCTTTAAGCTCTTTAGCAGCCTCTACGCCAACATATCTCCAATGCCAAGGCTCATATATAACCTTTGTAATATCCTGCTTACTTTCAGGGTATCTCATTATAAAGCCGTAGTCTGCTGCGTGCTCCTGTAGCCATTTAAACTCTTGAGTATCCTCAAACCACTCGTCAACACAAACAATATCCATAGCGTAGCCTAAGTTGTGCTCAGAGGAGCCCGGTGGCATTATAATTGTAGCAGCCTTTACCTTTGCTTCGTCTTCGGTAAGACCTTGTCCCTTGTAAAAATCTATTTTTCTGTTATAGTTTCTTTCCTGTGTTTCGTATGACCTGTAGCCCGAGCAGGGTGTAAGTGTTACGCCATCCTTTAAAGCAGCCTCATACATTTTTTCGTAATGCTCTGCAACCTTTCTGTCAAGGCGCTCGCCACTACCACAAACATATACCAGGTCAGGCTCGTAGCTGTCGGGTATACGGTAGCCTGAGTTTACCAAGGTAAGGTGCCAGTTAGCTTCATCTATAGTTATAATTGTAGGCTCTGCCAATGAGCCACTCTGTGGTGCAGTAACATCTGCTGAAGCTACAGTTGTGTCAGGTGTGGCAGTTGTATCCTGTGGGGCTGTAGTGTCCTGTGGCTCGGAGGCTGTACCTGTGCTCTCGGGCGCTACTGTGTTTCCTGCCGATTGCACAGCCTGTGTTGTGTTATTCTTTGTTGCTTCGTCAATTTTTTGCTGCGCTAAAAGTGTTTGATTGCGCTTGTTTACAAATATACAAACGATACCTACAAAAACTACAATAAAGGCAAGCATAACACAAAGAAACTTTTTTGCGTTTGATTCCTTTTCTCTGTCAAAGCCCTTGCTTTTATTGATTACCTCAACCTCTGCAGAGGGGCTAGTGCTTTTTTCTTTTAAGTCTATCATCTTTACACCTCAATCCAAACACAATTATATTGTAACAGAAATAAAAAGTCAAATGGAATATATTAAATATTAAATTAGTTGTTCAATACAAAAGATGTGTTGTTGTTTTGTGCTTTTTTTACAAAGATAAAAAAATCTCAATTTTAACTGTTGTTATATGAAAAAATGTGTTATAATTAATCGTAAATATAATAGGGTAGAGTGGTATGTAGCCACACCCGTAAAAATCGAAAGGGGTAAAACCTTTATGAAACGTAAATTAACTGTACTTATGGCCCTTATGCTTGTAGGCGCAATGCTCTTTAGCTTTGCAGGTTGCGGCTCCAAAGAAGAAGGCGACGATGTTGCCGAGGTATTCACAACAGAAGAGGCTGTTTACACACAGAGCAAAACTCCTGTTGCAAATACAAGTGAAGAGGTTCTTAATTATTTCAACGGCATAGTTAATGACCTTAAGGCTGCTAAGCCTGCAATTTATTACAGATACGAAAAGGCTGTTCCGGATGGCAGCATACGTATTACAAAAGCAGGTGCAGAAGATGCTGAAGAAATCGATGAATCACTTGAATCACTCAATAAGGCAGCCAAGGGTATTAAAGATATGATTCTTACCGATATCGGTGAAACATCAGGCGATATCCCAATGGGCGCAGATAATACCGAGTACCTTTATGTTAAAAACGAGGCTTGGACATCTCAGCTTACTATTGCTGATATCGACTATGCAACAATCAAAGAAATCGGTGATAATTACTTTATCGAAATTGTTTTCAACGATATTGATACTAACGGCGATACATCAGCCCTTCTTAAGGCATTTGAGCTTCGTAATAAAGATGAAATTCTTGCATCTGATGAGTTTGCAAAAACTGCAGAATACCTTAAATTTAACGATTATGATGTTGAGTACAGTGGCTGTAAAATTACTGCAACAGTAAATAGACTTACTAACGAAATTACAAACCTTAACTATTACAAGGCTGCAAACATTACTGCATCTGTAACAGGTGCAGGCACACTTGCTGATTATGGCGACTTAAGTGTTATGTTTACCTTCGAGGATAAGGCTAATTTCGAAATCAATTGGGAAAACAGCCTTCCTGTAAGTCCTCTTGAAACAACAACTGAGGCATAATTTAAACGGAGGTAATTACCTTGAGTAAAAAATTAATAGCTGTTATGATTGCTTTCACACTTGTTTTTGTTGGTGTGTTTGCAGCTTGTAACAACAACGAAGATAATGAGGAAACAAGAGCACCCGAAAAGCTCTATATCGAAGAAGATGAGCTTCCTTTCCTTGAGGATGAAAGTGGTGAAAAGGTTCTTAACGAATACGGTGAGTTTGTTGTTTTTGTTACCGATGAAGACGGGAAATTTAAACACGATGACAGTGGTAACCGTATGACAATGGTTGAGCCATTCCAGGCATATTCAAAAGATAATTTTGTAGAGGATTACGGCTACAGAATTACTCTTCCTGAAAACTGGGTAATAGACGAAAATAAGTTTGGTGGTTTCCTTAATAAAGAAACAGGCGATAGAGTTTCTATTGTTGTTCACGATAAAACCTACCAGGATGTATATGAGTCAAACTTCAGCACATACGAAAAGCTTTTAGCTTACGATGAGGTTAAGGTTACCTGGGAAGAAAATGTTACGGATTTAGGCGAAGAGTGTGAAGGTGTTGTTCGTTTTACAATGAGCAACAGCGAGGGAATGAATGTTCTTTACATCTTCAGAAATCACGGCAACATTTATAAGATTCTTTTTGAATCTGCAAACCCTAATACAGCAGTTTCAGAAAGTGTTGCAATATGCAAGGCTATTTCATACAAACCATTCGATTATTTTGAGCCTGTTACAGATGAAAACGGCAAAGAGGTTACAGACGTGTTTATTACCCAGCCTGCAGTAACAGAAGGCGAACCAACAACTGCACAGGCAGAATAATTAACAGAAAAAATTACAGCCCTTCATTTGAAGGGCTGATTTTTTGTTTATTTGTATATTAGAAAAACAGATTTTTGAATTATTTATTTATTTATTGTTTAATGCTTTTGTAAAGAATTTTTCGGTTGCCATATAAAGCGAAGGAACAATAACCAATGCACTAATAAGCTCTATAAGGCCGTTTGTACCGATAAGTGTTAAAATAATTGTTTCAATTGCAGCTGCAGCAGCACCTAAAAGTGATTCGAAGCCACCAAAAAGCTGAAGCGCACTTATAACCAAAACAGTGTTTGTAAGTGTACCTGCTAATGTAGCAACTGCAAGGCTTATAACCTTTGGGCATTTTGTTTTTGAAAGACCTATAAAAACAAGTCCTGCAACAACTGCCACAAGCACTCTTGGTACAAGTGATACAAGTGGGTTTGCAAACGGTGCAAAGCCTAATTGTATTGCTCTGATGATGCAGGTTGCCCCCCATACACCACCAACAATTGCGCCATGCTTTGGTCCAAGCACAAGTGCGCCAAAAATAGCGATAATGTGTAATGTGGTTATTTCAATAGGACCTACTGAAATATAGCCCAAATACGGTGTGAATGTCATAACAACTATCAATGCCGAAAACAGGGCGCACATTACATTGCGAACAAGGTTCTGTTTCTTTTTCATGATAAAACTCCTTTGCTGCTGTTCCGTAGGGATACAGCGCTAAATTTTTGTTTTGTTGAGAATTATCTGTTTTTCTTATATATTGCCAAAAGACCCTCTAAAACAAGGTTCTTATTGTATGTTATATCTTTACGGCAACAGGTAACAATTTCTTTTGCCAAGCCACCTGTAGCTACGAGTGTCTTTATTGGTTTGCCAAGCTCTGCTTCTAATCTGTCTGCCATACCGTCAAGCATAGCTGCATTGCCGAGCACGGTTCCGGAACGAATACACTCAATGGTGTTTGTTCCTATAGCGTGGTCGGGGGCAGAAAGCTCAATTGCAGGTAACTGGGATGTCCTCATAGAAAGAGCATCTAAGGAAATACCTATGCCGGGTGCAATAGTACAGCCAACAAATACGCCACCCTCGTCAATGACGGATATTTTTGTAGCTGTACCTAAGTCCATAACAAGACAGGGCAGCTCGTATTTAGTAATTGCCCCAACTGCACCTGCAACAAGGTCAGCTCCAAGCTCCTTAGGGTTGTCAGTTGAAATTTTAAGCCCGTTTTTAAGACCTGCTGCAACTACCAATGCGCTACAGCCTGTAACCTTTTCTATAGCATCCTTGAAAATGCGTGTTAGCTCAGGAACAACGGAGCTGATTATAGCACCGTTTATTTTTTTGTCAACACCCTCAAGCTTAAATACTGCATCTAACTCAATAGCGTATTGGTCGCTTGTTCTGTGTCTTTGCGTAGCAAGTCGAGAAATACATACGGGTTCATCACTATCATATATTCCTAAGGTAATATTTGTATTGCCTATATCAGCTGTTAAAATCACAATAATCATCTCCATAATTGTTTTTTAACTATAAAATTATACTACAGTTTATTAAATTACGCAATAAATTTTTAAAACATATTATAAAGGTCTTTAAAATACCGAAAAAATGTGGTATAATTTCACGCATAAAAAATAAAAAGGAGTTGTTCTTTTATGAAAAAATTTTTCAGTGAATTTAAAGAATTTATTGCAAAAGGTAACGTGATTGACCTTGCAGTCGGTGTTATTATCGGTGGCGCTTTTTCCAATATAGTAAAAAGCCTTGTTGAAAACATAATAACACCACTTATATCCTTACTTACAAAAAATGTTGCTTTAGCAGAAAAGTTTGTTGCTCTTGATGGTTCAGAATATGCAACACTTGCAGAGGCAACGGAAGCAGGCGCTGCAGTTCTTAGCTACGGTGTATTTGTTCAAGGTGTAATTGATTTCCTTATTACTGCATTTGTTATCTTTATTATGGTTAAGGTTATTAACAAAATCAGAAGCACAGGCAAAAAAGAAGAGGTTGAGGAAGCACCAACAACTAAGGCTTGTCCTTTCTGTAAGAGTGAAATTGCTATTGATGCAACACGTTGCCCTAACTGTACATCAGAAATTTCTGCAGAGGTTAAATAATTAAATGGGTAAATTAAGATATTTTATTGCTTTGTGGGCAGCAAAGCTTGTATATGCTTTGTTGCGCTTACTTGGCAGAAATGCCACTATGTATCCGGGTTATATCGCCTTAAAAATTTGTCCTGATTACCTTGGCAGAACTAAAAAATCTCCCAATGTAATATGTGTTACAGGTACAAACGGCAAAACCACCACAACAAATATGGTTGCCGATATTCTTGCCGAAAGTGGTATGAATATAGTTTCTAACAGATACGGCTCAAATATTAACACAGGTGTAGCAACAGCACTTACACATAGTGTAGGTGTTTTTGGGAAACCTAAAATAGATGCGCTTGTGCTTGAGGTGGATGAGCGTTTTTCAAGGCTTATCCTTCCGTTTATTAAACCGGATTACCTTGTTGTTACAAATCTTTTCAGAGATTCTCTTAAAAGAAATGCACACCCTGAATACATTTTCAGTATTCTTGATACCTACGTGCCTAAAACAACAAAGCTTGTTTTAAATGCCGATTGCCTTCAGTCCTCACAGCTTTTAAAGGATAACGAAAGGGTTTATTTCGGTATTGATAGGTTAGATACAGATGTAGAGGAATGTGTGAACCTTATAAATGATTTTTCTATTTGCCCTGTTTGTGATGAAAAGCTTAAATTTAATTATTTGAGATATCATCATATAGGTAATGCCTACTGTCCTAAGTGTGGCTTTAAGTCATACGAGGCAAAATACAGGCTTACTAAAATTGATTACGAGAATAAAACCATAACTGTTAAGTGTGGAAATTCCGAGGATGTTTACCCGATGGTAAACAGAGCAATTTACAATATTTACAACGAGCTTGCAGCAATTACGGTTTTATCCGAATTTGGTATAGATAAAGCGACTGTAATGGCTCATATGAGCAGCATCAGTGTAACACAAACACGTTACAAAGAGCTTAAGGCAGGTAAAACAGAGGTTATAAGAACAATGGCAAAGGGACAAAACTCTGTTTCTTGCTCAAGAACCCTGGATTTTGTTGGCCACGAAAGTGGTGCCCGTTCTGTATTTATTATGATAGATGATTTGTTTGAACGCCGTGATTCATCAGAGTTTATGGGTTGGATTTACGATGCTGATTTTGAGTTTTTAAACACTCCCGAAATTAAGCAAATTGTTTTAGCAGGTCCACGTTGCTTCGACTATAAGCTGCGTTTGCTTATAGCAGGTATCAGCGAAGAAGTTATACTTTGCGAAGAGGATGAGTTTAAAGCTGTAGATATTATGGATAAGGATATCGAAAAGCTGTATTTGCTCCACGATACCTCCACCTATGACCTTGCTTGTAAGGTAGAAGAAAAAATTGTTGCTGTCTTTAGTGCATCACAAAATCCGAAGGGCGGTGAACAATAATGAAAATAGAGGTATTATATCCTGAAATTTGTTGTTTGTTTGGCGACAAGGCAAATATGCGCTATTTTGAATTATGTTTGCCACAGGCAGAGTTTATAAAAACACCTGTTAGCGAAATGCCTTTGTTTTTAACAGAGGATGTGGATATGGTGTACCTTGGCTCCTGCAGTGAATCCAATCAAGAAAAAATACTTTCAAGGCTTATGGGTAAGCAAGAGAGAATAAAAGAGCTTCTTGATAAAGGCGTTGTTTTCCTTATGACGGGTAACTCTTTTGAAATAATGGGTAACTATATCAAAAAAACAGATGGTGAAAAAATACCTGCTTTAGGTATTGTTGATTTTTATTCCGAAAGAACAATTCCCAAGCGCTATAACTCGCTGTTTTTAGGTGAGTTTAACGGTATGGAAATTGTAGGATGTACAAGTCGTTTTTCACATAGTTACGGTATAGGTGAGGATGATTCCTTCATAAATGTTACAAAGGGCTACGGCTCTTTTGTGGGAGCTAAAAAAGAGGGCGTTAAATACAAAAATCTTTTTGGCACATATCTTTTAGGTCCGTTCCTTATACAGAATCCACAGTTTACCAAACATCTTATGGAGCTTCTCGGTGTTGCAGAGCCTGAGCTTGCCTTTGAGGCAGAAGCTGTTAAGGCATATGAGGTAAGGCTTGCCGAGTATAAGCGAGATATAGAATTTAATTAATTGAAAATAAAAATCCTGTTTCCCTTTTCGGAAACAGGATTTTTAATGTAGTGAATTATTTTTGTGCTGAACGTTCTTTTTTCATGCTTTTGTTAACAATAGTATTAAGTACTACATTAAGTGTGAAAAGTACTATGCCAACCAACAAACCGAATTGAATGTTACCGTTAATAAATGCAGCAGACGAATTACCGATAATGCTTGTGGCAGCAGTAAAGAATATACCCGGCAAAATAAAGCATATGTCGGATAGTACACAAAGCACTATGTTTGCACCGGCTTTTAAAGAAGGAGCTTTTATTAAAACAAAAATAAAGTTTAAAACACCGAATACAACTGCTAAGTATAGCAAGAATACAGATAATATCAGCATTAGCGAGGCAGTACCCAAATTATCTGTAAAAGCAAGGTTAATAATTGACCCCCAATTAATGGTTAGAAACTTATTTAATGTAAAATCAAGTAAGGTGAAGCTTTGCTGTGATCTACTTAAAAAGGGAAGAGTAATAGAATAGTTAGCTAAGGGTAATACTAAAGCAATCAAGGGGAGAAAGGTGCAAACAAATCTTAATATTCTAACCTTGTTGCCAAATAGCGCGCTTTTGAAATTGCCTGTAAATTTTCTGAATTTAACCCAGGCAACTTCTGCATTTTTAGCATCCTCATCTAATCTGCCTTCCCAGTTGAAGTTTGGTATGTTAACTCCACAGTGGGGACATTCAGCCTTAAAATTCCAAAAATTAAGGATTGCATAGCAGTTAGGACATAATGCCAAAGCGAATCATCCTTTCAAATACTATAGTTAATAATCAAGCACACGAAGAATTGCCTTTACGTCAATCGGAAGAGCTTCAATAACCTCTCTTGCTTCCTTTTCGCGTATAGCAGGAGTGATGAATGCGATTTCGTTCCTTGTTTCATCATCTCGGTGGAGAATAATAGGTGATTCGAATGCGCCGTTAACAGCATTAAAGGCTGCAACATAATCGTCTGTTTGGGCTCTTACGTAGAGCGCACCACAGTTAAGGTTTGGTGCAATAACATAGTTATCCTCGGCAGGACCCCAGCCAAAAGCCTTTCTTTTAGCTGTGTGCTTAGCGCAGTCAATAATATCTGCAACAACAGCGCTTGCTGTTGGGAGCTTGCCTGCACCCTTGCCGTAGAACACAACATCACCAATAGCATCACCACGTACAAGTATTGCGTTGAAAACATCGTCAACAGATGCAAGCTGGCTGTGGTTTTGAATAAGTGAAGGGCCTACTGTGATTATTATTTTGCCGTTGTCATTTTGTACAGCTCGGCCTATAAGCTTAATAACGCCACCCCAGTTTTTAGCATATGCAACATCTTCAGGAGTTATTTCTGTAATACCTGAGGTTTCAACTGCATCAGGGTATACGTGCTTGCCAAAGCAAAGAGAGGCAAGTATACAAATCTTTCTTGCAGCATCGTGGCCGAGGATATCAGCAGAAGGGTCACGCTCTGCATAGCCGTTATCCTGAGCGAGCTTGAGTGCGTCGTCAAAAGCCATGTTATCTTCAATCATTTTAGTAAGAATGAAGTTTGTTGTTCCGTTGAGTATACCTGCAATCTCACAAATTTCGTTAGCAGCAAGGCATTGGCTGATAGGTCTGATAATAGGAATACCACCACCAACACTTGCTTCAAATAAAAAGTTTACATTGTTTTCCTTTGCAAGCTCCAAAAGCTCATAGCCCTTGGCAGCAACAAGCTCTTTGTTTGAAGAAACAACGCTTTTACCTGCCTTAAGGCAGCTTGAAACATATTCGTACGCAGGGCTTGTACCACCCATGCACTCAACAACTATACCAACAGAAGCATCGTTTAATATCTCGTTAAAATCCTTTGTAAAGTATTTACCAAGCTCGTGGTTTGAAAAATCGCGAATATCGAGTATGTATTTAATCTCAAGAGAATTTTGTGTGCTTTTTGCAACAATACTCTTTTGATTTTTAATAAGAAGCTCTGCAACACCGGAGCCGATTGTGCCAAAGCCCATTATAGCAATCTGCATTTTTGTACCTCCAAGGTAAAGATTTCTACTATTCTACCACAAATTAACAGGATAATAAAGTATAAAATGAAAAAAAGATAATATTTTATTAAAATTTGTAATATGCGATTGTAATATTTAAAATAATAGTTTAAAATATATGTTAAAACTTATGTATAAAATAAATCAGGAGGAGTTAATATGGAAAAGGCTGTATCTGCCAGAAAGTCATTTATAGTAAACTTTGTTTATTTTGGAATTATTATAGGCTTGTACTACTTTACAGTGAAGTTTGCTTTCGGCTATGTGTTTCCATTTGTTTTTGCAGCAGTATTAGCAATCTTTTTGCAGACGCCAATAAGATTCATAAGCAGTAAGCTGAAAATCAAAGCTCACGGCTTTATATCCACGCTTATGGTTTTGCTTATTGTGGTATTAACCGTATGTGCTTTGTTCTTTATTTTTTCAGCAATCTGGGGAGAGGTAAAGGAGCTTGTACAATACTTAACAAGCCGTTTTAAATCAATAGATGATATTGTTGCAGTTGTAGAAGATGCAGCAAGAAATTTTGCCTTAAGGCTTCCCAAGGGTATCGGTGCTGCGTTAGGTTTAAAAATAGATGAATTCTTTTCTAATTTCTCATTGGCCGAGCTGAGTATTGATGCAGATATGCTTTCAACACCAATAAGTGGTGCGTGGGGCTTTGTTAAAGGCTTACCGTCATTTGTAGTTTCTATCTTGGTTACAATTATATCCTGCTTCTTTATGACATCGGAGTACGATATTATAAGAAATATGATTCTTGGCATACTCCCGGAAGAGAAGGGTAGAAGGCTTGTGAAAGCTAAGGGTACGGTAACAAGAGGTATAGGTAAGTTAGTAAAGGCATATATGACAATTATGCTTATAACCTTTACCGAGGTTTTCTTGGGACTTAATCTTATGAAGGTAATCGGCGTGTACGATGGTGGCTATATCCCTGTTATTGCTTTTGTTATCTGTATAGTAGATATTATCCCCGTTTTAGGTACAGGTACGGTTGTTATTCCTTGGGCGATTTATTCGCTTTTTGTGGGTAATATCGGTACGGGTATAGGTCTTATCCTGCTTTATGTGGTTATTACTGTTTTGAGGCAGGTTGTTGAGCCTAAGCTTGTTGCAAGGCAAGCAGGCTTACCGTCTATTGTAACAATTATGGCAATGTTCCTTGGCGCAAGAATTTTTGGTGCCTTCGGTATACTTTTGCTGCCGCTTACGGTTATTGTTGTTAAGCTTATGTATGATGAAGGCGTAATAGGCGTTAAAAGCCACGCAACAGAGGGGGAAGAAAATGAATAAGGGCTTTATTGATATACATTCCCATTCCTTATGGAGAATTGACGATGGTTCTCAAAGCATTGGTGAAACCTTGGATATGTGCGAATGTGCACAGAACAACGACACAACAACGCTTTTTGTTACTCCTCACCTTATGTACTGGTCGCAGGCAGAGGAGCTGCTCGATGAGCGAGATGAAAAGGTTGAGCATCTTAACGAGCTTTTGTACGAGCAGGGGATAGATATAGAAATAAAAAAAGGATTTGAAGTCCTTTGTGATGATGAGATTTTTGATATAAAGTATTTTAAGCCGTATACCTTGAATGAATCAAGATATATTCTTATAGAGTTTGATTTTTTCAGAACAACCTTTGAGGATGTAGCTTCCTGGTGTAAATATCTTATCTCTTTCGGTCTTGTTCCTATAATAGCTCATCCCGAAAGATATAACTTTGTAATTAATGATATAGCTTGCCTTGATAAGCTTTCGGCTTTAGGAGTGCTTTTCCAAGTCAACGCAGGGTCTCCTGCAGGCCTTTTTGGCGATATGGAAATGGATGTTGCATGTAAAATGCTTGAGGCAGGTTACGTTGATTTTTTTGGCTCGGATGCACATAGTGTAACCGGCAGAGATACCGATATGCTTTCCTGCTTCGATGAATATCCTTATTTTGTTTCGATAGATGAAATTGATAAAATTGCTATAGATAATCCTGAATTTATACTTAAAGATGGAATTTATAAGCCAAAAAGAAAAAAATTAATACAAGAATTATAAAAAAAAAACGTTATAATTCTTTTTTGGAAAAAAGAATTGGAAATAATATGGTACTATATTGTTGAATAATTGGGAAAGGAGGATACACAATGTTAGATTCTATTTGGCAGCTTCTTAAGAACTACGGTCTTAATATTGAAGAAATCAGCGCATCTATCAAGTCACTTGTTGAGGTTGACGCAGACGGTAATATCATTGGTGGTTTACTTGAGCCAATTGCTAACTTCCCACTTATCGGTGGTATTTTAGGCATGTTCGGCGGCTTCGCACCTAATGTAGAAGAAATCGTTGAAACAACAACAGAGATCATCGCTTAATTTATTGAGCGACCTACACTTATTAAAGTGTGAATTATTGCAATAGTTTTCACGAAAGAGTGTGGCTAAAACCACACTCTTTTATTTCTCAAAAAAATATCTTATATGCATTTTGCTATACATATTATATATAGGTGAGTCTAATGGAAGAGAAAAACGGTTTATATAACACCGAAGAAGAAAATAAAACAAAAAACAGCCGTAATAAGCTTATACTTGTTTTAGGTGCAGCTATTTTAGTTGCGGCTATTGTTTTAACCGTGGCACTTGTTGGTGTGGTTTTAAAAGCAGATGACAAGAAAAAAGAGGGTACAACTATGTACGTTCTTTCTACTACAGAATTTGCACCCACAACCACAGAAGAAGTAAACCTTGATGAGCTTCTCAACGGCGATAAAAGCACGGAGGAGCCGGCAACGGTAGAAGGGGAATCTAAATCCACAACATCTTCGGGAGTTAAAGACACAACAAAGAATGCTTTTGTTGAAAGCTATGAGCATCTTTCCGATAATGGTGATAATTATTTGTCAGACCATTTCGAAAATGAGTTTATACAAATGGTTCACAATCAGTATGGCGTAGACCCTGATTTGCTTGTCGCTATTTACAGCGTGCCAAACTCCGGTACTAATTTTGTTTTAGAGTTTAACGGTGATAAGCGTGGTGGTAACTACGTGAAAAGCCCCGATACCTTAGAAAAGGTATATCATATTGATATAGATGGTAACATCACCGTAGCTACCGGTACTAATAAGGGCAATGTAGGAGTTTCTTATCCGGAAAGCGTAATGACGGTTGCAATGGTTAAAACTGTTGTTATGGAGCAATATCCCGATTATTTTACAGGCTTAAAGAATGATTAAGCTATTCTCACATGATTAAACCAAAATAAAAAAACAAATGGAAAGAACGAAAAAATTAAATTCGTTAAAAGTTATAATTTTTGAGTAAATTCACTGTTGATTTTGACTTGTGAGTATCTAACAAAAAAAGTTTAAAAAATTCTAAAAAAATTCCAAAAAACTATTGATTTATTGAAATATGTGTGATATTATGTTAGGGCATGCGAAAGGCGTGTCCTACTATTTTTATGCCCTGATGCATGTATTACAAGGCGTTGAAGCGGGAGGTGGCTGCCCTTTGAGGCAGGGAATTTCCGCGGAGTATGTCCGATTTTAAACCGGGCGATTAAATACTGAGTAGCAAGAGGATTGCCATCCTTAACTGTGGCATCGGATTGTCTCAGAGCGCACTATATCCGGAAGTTGCTTTCCGGTTTTTGAATGGCGAGGGTGATAAGCCCGGAGCCGTTGAAGAAAAATGCGCAGCCCGCCAAAATTTTTAGGAGGCGTTACAAATGGCAGTTAAGGAAAAAATCAGAATCAGACTCAAAGGTTACGACCACAATCTCGTTGACAAAGCAGCAGAGAGAATCGTAGAAACAGCAAAGCGCACAGGTGCTCAGGTTTCCGGTCCTATTCCGCTCCCAACAGAGAAAGAGGTTATCACAGTGCTTCGCGCAGTTCACAAGTACAAAGATTCTCGTGAGCAGTTCGAACAGCACACACACAAGAGACTCATTGACATTCTCAGACCTTCAAACAAAACTGTTGAAGCTCTCACAGGTCTTGAGCTCCCGGCTGGTGTTGATTTTGAGATCAAGCTTTAATCCGATATAAAGTTTGATTTTAAATATACCTATTATATATAGTAGGTGGCAGGTCATGTTGAGGCAACTCAACCAATAATCTGACAGGAGGAATTTATTATGAAAAAAGGTCTTATCGGAAAAAAGATCGGCATGACACAGATCTTCGACGAAAAGGGTAACATGAACCCTGTAACAGTAGTTGAAGCAGGTCCATGCGTAGTTGTTCAGAAGAAGACAACTGAAAACGATGGCTACGAAGCTGTACAGGTTGGTTACGGCGATCAGAAGGTTCAGAGAGTGAACATGCCAATG
>JAZSGB010000065.1:0-23220 GCA_045532505.1 Acutalibacteraceae bacterium
TCTCTGGTGGTAAGCACATGTGCCTGTTACACGGCGAGGGAGAATCTTTGCTCTGTCGGATGTGTAGCGACGAAGCTTTGCAGCATCCTTATAATCAATTTTTTCAACCTTCTCAACACAGAAAGCGCAAACTTTTTTGCGGCCCTTCTTGTTAGGACGGCGATCAGCTTTATCGTATGCCATAATTTAATTACCTCCTGTTAGAATCAAAATGGTAATTCGTCGTCATCAGCACCTGCTGAAAAATCATCGACATTACCATTTGAGAAAGATGGGGCAGCATCGGTAACTCTTGGAGCACCACTTGTACCTGATTCGCTCTTTGAACCACAGAAGCTAACATTGTCAGCAACTATTTCAAAGGTTGAGCGCTTAACACCATCTTTTTCATATGAACCGGTCTGGATTGAGCCTTGAACTGCAATCATAGAACCCTTAGAAAAATATCTTGTAACGAATTCAGCAGTTTGTCTCCAACAAACAACGTTGATGAAGTCTGCCTTTCTTTCTTCGCCCGGTTTTACGTAGCCACGGTCTACTGCAACAGAAAACCTTGTAACAGCAACGCCGTTAGGTGTTTGGCGAAGTTCAGGGTCAGCTGTAAGTCTGCCCATAATAACTGCGCAATTAAGCATATTTCACACCTCTTATTTCTTAATTACCATTGAACGAAGAACGCCTTCAGTAATACCGAGAACACGCTCGAGCTCAGCAGGGAAATCTGCCTCGCAACTATGATTATAAAGAACATAATAACCGTCTTCTTCATCGTTGATAAGGTATGCAAGCTTACGCTTACCCCACTCGTCAACGCTGTCAACTGTACCGTTCTTTTCCATCATCTTCTGGAACTTTTCTGCAAGAGCCTTTGCAGCCTCTTCACCGTTCTTAACTGAATAAATGATGACTGTTTCGTAGTTTGACATCGTCTGCACCTCCTTATGGACTCCGGCTCTCACCATATTTGAGAGCAAGGAAATAATCGCCGTGGACATTCCACGACGATTACGCATTATACCACTATTCCATCAATAAGTCAATAGTTATTTTCTCATTTTATAAATGAGCCTAAGCCTAACTGATTAATAATTGCAAAAATCATATCGAATATATAGCTTACAAAATTAGAAAGGCCTAAATTTGTAAGGATATTACTTGCATCCTCCGGCATAAATTCCTCGTAGCCCATAGCAAAGTCGTTATTTACAAACGGCTGTGCAGTGTTGTACTCAACTGACTCGCCATTCATAATTTTAAAGTTAAAACGCTTACTGCCTATAGAAGCAAGGGTATTGCCCACAAGCTCATATTTTATTTCTACTTGCATAAGAGCATTGCTCACCTCAGGAAGAGTGCCTGTAAATTCAATTTTAACCTCTTTGCCAGGCTCCAATGGCTTAATGCCAAGGGAATGAACAACCAAATTTGCACCGTTAACGTTTACAGAGGTTATTTTAACAGGGTACTCTGCTGATATATTTTTAATAATTATATAATCATCAGCACCACTTACGTAGCCTGCAGGACTACTGTTAAAGGTTGCATATACGGCATTTGTTGCATTTGTTGATTCCCTGAACTGTGGATATGCAGAATCAGAGTGAACATCTTTTATTTCATCTGTAAGAAGCAGTGTAAATGCAAGCTCCTTTGTGTATTTATCCTTAAAGGTCATACCGTGGAAAAGCTCATCCACAAACCAGGTGTGCTCAGGAAGGTATGCACAGGAAGCATCCACCTCAAAGGATGGTGAAACATGATCGTGATTCGGGTCATCACACATAGTTTTTTCACCTGTATAACCATCATTAAAGCGCTGACCGTACGGTGCACACAAAGCACCTGTGGAATCGTTAGTACCGATAATCGCATCGGAATTTCGCTGCGAGCCTGAAACAGCAGGAACACCTGTACCTGCAATAATGCTTACCTTTATTCCGTATTCGTTACGGCATTTTTGCAATGCCTTGTGCATATTTGCTGTAATTTTGTGAGAGGCGTCGCTTTTAGCAATTACGCCTGCATGGGTTACAGGGTCAAGGTGCATTGCCTTAATTTGCTCATAATCTTCATCAGGAATAAAATCCCAAATACTGCCGAAGTTACCTATAACATTATATACATACGGTAAAAGCTCCTCAACAACGTTATCAAGGAAGCCCAGCTGCTGTGCCTCAACAAGCCACTCGTACTCACCCTCGGCAATAAAGCCGTGCTGAAGGTAATAAACAAGTGTATACTCATCCAAGTGTGCATCGCCACTCATAATATCGTAGGCTAGCACAGCGCCACCAATTGCAGGTACTGTAAGCACAGCATTGTTAACGCTTTGCTTGTAGCCGTAAAGCGAAAGGTATGCAGCAGTTATTTGGCCGCCGTGGGAAACTGCAATAATATTAACCTTATTTTCACCTGTAATTACCTTTATTTCCTCAACAAGCCTGTCAAGCTCGGCAGCACACTCAATAATGCTCATTCTCCAGTCTGCCTGGTAGCTGTAAATAAGCGAAGGGTCAACATACTTTGCAGCAATTTCATCAAGCACCTCACGCTCATTTATATATTCCTCAGGGAGCTTATTATCAAGAATATATTTCATATTCTTATCCATTGTTTCGGGGTTAGCAACAGTAACATTATATTTACTTGTGCCATCGGGGTTGATTTTTAAGTATTCAAGCTCCTGCTCAAGCTCTTCACCAACAACCTTACCTAAAAATTCGGCATTACCATCAAGAGTCATAACAAGGCCTTTGCCTAAATCAACAATTCTGTTAAGGACTCTGCTGATAACAGAATCCATATTAAGGCCCCATATTTGAGTTTTGTTGCCTTGTTCATCTGTCATAACAAGCTCAGGACTGCTGTAGCCTGCAACCATTATAACAGGTAAATCTGATATACTGCCCTGCACAGCCGAGGCACTCACTACAGCACCAAAGGCTAAAACTATACTTAATAAAACGGATATAAACTTTTTAATCACAAATATCTCCCCTTTTATTTAGTGTTAAGTAGATTGTTAAGTGAATTATAACATATTGTTACCACATTTTCAATTTAGTACAAAAAATAAATTTATATACATATAATATTTAAGCACTTTTAGCATTGAAAAGACAACGGCGTAGTGCTACAATTACAGCGAAAAATACAGTAGGAGGTTTTTTATGAAGCTTGTTACAATAATACTCAACAAAACAGAGTGCCTTGATGAAATACTTGAAAAATTCACCGAAAACAATATTTTCGGTGCAACAATTATCGACAGCAAGGGCATGATGCAGGAGCTTTGTGAGCACGACCACGAGGATATGTTTTTCCTTGTCTCCATAAGAAGACTTATGGAGCCTTCACATAAAGAAAACAAAACAATTATTATGGTTGCAAAGGATGAGGATGTTAAAATAATATCTGAAATTGTTAACCTTGTTACAGGTGGACTTCAAAAGCCTGATACAGGTATTCTCTTCACCCTCCCCATTGACTATTTGGAGGGAATTTCACTGTAATGCTTGGAAATCTATCATTAAACACATTCATATGCCTTGCGCTTATGATTTTTGTAGGTATGGCAGCAGGCAGACTTGTAAAATTAGTAAAGCTGCCTAATGTTACGGGCTACCTGATTGCAGGCCTTATTTTAGGCCCAAGCGTGCTTGGTATACTTACAGAAGACTTTTTACATTCTGCTACCATTATTTCGGATGCTGCCTTAGGCTTTATCGCATTTTCGATTGGTAATGAATTTAAAATTTCTTATTTTAAGCGCGTTGGAGCTATGCCCATTGTAATTGCAACGTTTGAATCATTTTTTGCAGTAGTATTTGTAGTTGTTGCTTTACTTATTGCAGGGTGTGAGGCACCCTTTGCCCTTGTGCTTGGCTCTATTGCCGCTGCTACTGCACCTGCAGCAACCATTATGGTTATTAAGCAGTATAAGGCAAAAGGTCCTGTTACGGAAACTCTGCTTTCGGTTGTTGCAATAGATGATGCAACTGCTCTTATTATGTACTCTATATCCGTTGCCATTGCTACAGCACTTTCCGGTGGTACTACAAAGGTAGCAGACCTTGTTTTAAAGCCTGTAATTGAAATCGGTGGCGCATTAGTTGTTGGTGCCGTTTTAGGATTTTTATTCCTGTTACCTCTTAAAACCTTTAAAAAAGACGGCAACCGTTTATCTCTTATAATCGCATTTATTTTTATAGGCTTAGGTCTTTCATCGCTTTGTGGCTTCTCATCACTTTTGCTTTGTATGGCAATGGGGGCCGTAATTGCAAACTTCTCACAGGATGTAAACCACCTTATGAAACTTAGCGACAGAATTACACCACCTGTATTTATGCTTTTCTTTGTTGCCTCAGGTGCAGAATTAAAGCTTTCTGTTTTACCTGCCGTTGGCGTTGTAGGTGTAATTTATATTGTTGTAAGAGTTATTGGTAAAATGTTTGGCGCTGCCTTGGGTGCAACCATTTGCAAGGCAGACAAAA
This sequence comes from Acutalibacteraceae bacterium, assembly GCA_045532505.1. Classification (GTDB taxonomy): domain Bacteria; phylum Bacillota; class Clostridia; order Oscillospirales; family Acutalibacteraceae; genus DTU089. The sequence goes on from JAZSGB010000065.1 coordinate 4,494, forward strand.
ATATACGTAAATACCTTGGCCCTGCACTTGTACCACAGGCAGGTGTTGCAATAGGTCTTTCTCTTGTTGCTTCTACCGTTGTGCCTCAATACGCTACAGAAATAAGAACAGTTATTCTTTGTGGTACGCTTATATATGAATTAGTCGGCCCTGCTATTTCGAAAGCATCGCTTAAAAAAGCCGGCGAAATAAAGGCTGATGCATAAGCCTTATAAAACATAAAAAATGCTACGGAGCTTCGCTTCGTAGCATTTTTATTTATAGTATCTATTACAGCATTTCTTTTCTTAAATCTTCAGCAGATTTGCTTGAAAGGTATGCAGGTGGAATATCAAAAACAGTTTTACAGCCACTCATACCCTCCTGTGCCATTCTGTAGGCAGCACGTGCGTATGCTGTAATTACACTTGAGGTAAACTCAGGGTTAGAGTCAAGCTTAAGGCTGTACTCAATAACATGGTTATTTTCAAGATTTACACCTGTTTTGCCTGTGCGAATAACAAAGCCACCGTGCGGAATACCCTTATGGTTACGGTCAAGCTCCTCTTGTGAAATAAAGTGAACTGTTGTATCGTAATCTGCAAAGTAATTTGGCATTGTTACAATATCCTGCTCAATTTTCTTTAAATCTGCGCCCTCTTTTGCTACAACAAAGCACTCCCTTGTGTGCTTTTGGCGTGCAGTAAGCTGTGGCTGTGAGCCACTCCTTACAGCTTCGAGCGCCTCATCTACAGGAATTGTATACTGCCTTGCATCGGCTACGCCCTCAACCCTTCTGATAGCATCGGAGTGGCCTTGGCTAACGCCCTTGCCCCAGAAGGTATAGTCTGCACCCTCAGGAAGAATACAGCTGCCGTAAAGCCTGTTAAGAGAGAACATACCCGGGTCCCAGCCAACAGAAATAATACCTATATTGCCACCCTCTTTAGCAGCCTTATCTACATTTTCAAAGTGGGTTGGAATATTTTTGTGTGTATCAAAGCTATCCACAACATTAAAGTACTTTGCCATTGCAGGTGTTTGCTCCGGTAAATCTGTTGCAGAGCCACCACACATAATAAGAACATCTATTTCCTCTTTATGCCGGAGTATAGAATCTGTTTTATAAACAGCTGCGCCTGAGATTGTAGAAACTGTTGATGGGTCGCGCCTTGTGAAAACACAGGTAACTACCATATCGCTATTTTGCTTAACAGCACACTCAACGCCCTTTGCTATGTTACCATAGCCATAAAGACCAATTTTAATCATTTGTATCACTCCGTTTGATTAAGTTTTAACTTATTAATTTTATAACTATAGTTTTTTGTAGTCAACCGTTTTTATTAAATTTTTCAAAAAAATTACTCCCCAAGTGGGGAGTAATAAATTATACCTTTGAAGCTTTCTTTAAGCTTTTAATCATGTAAAGGCCTTCATCGGCAGCCTTAAGATAATCCTGCACATCTTTATATTCCGGAGCATGTCGCTTGTAGCCAATACTAAATTGCAGGGTGTACTCTTTACCCTCTTTTTTAGTGTTTTCTTCAAGCAAAGCATTAATTTGAGCAATAAACTCTTTAGGCTTAAAGTCCTTATTGGTTTCACATATAATAACAAACTCATCTCCACCGTAACGGCAAGCAAAATAATTTGTTTTATCTACTATACTGCGAATAGTATTTGCAGCAATTACAATAGCTGCATCGCCTTCAAGATGTCCGTATTCATCGTTGATATGCTTGAAGTTATCCAAGTCCATAATAAACACATATAAATCCTTGTTCTCTGACTTAGATTTCATTTTACCGTCAAGAAAATCCTCCATATGAAGCCTGTTGTTAAGTTGAGTCATAGGGTCAAGAGAAATAAGAAGCTCTCGGGAGCTTATATACACGTGAAGCACTGCAAAGGCAATACCTCCACTTATCATCGGGGAGCCGATAAACATAACCTGCAAGACACCTGACACAACAGGGAACAAAGCAAATGACGCAAGAGAAAGCAGCTGTTTTTTACGAAGATAATTCTCTTTTCTGAAAGCCTTAATAAATGCTTTTACCGTTGTGTGGGCAATGTACCATGCACAAACAGCAAGCAGCACAGGATAAAGTGGCCCTCTGTTGTATTCGCCTGTAGCAGAATCTATAAAGAATACCCACTTATTTGCATTAGAGCCTACAACAAGATTTATAAGAACGAATAGTGGAATAAGGCTGAGAATTATACTGCCTTTACTTTTAACAAGCCTTGATTGCTGTTCGCTTTCGCTGAATAAAAACCAAAGGTACGACACAACACCTGTAAAAATGTGATAGATACTATTAACCACAAATGATGCTGGTGGGTATCTATCCCACCCAATATAAAATTCGAAAATACCCCAAACAACATCACTCGAAAGAAGTATTACAGAGGCAACAATAAACCATGCCAGCATAACCTGACCCATTCGTTTATCTACACCCTTGCAGATTTTAGCAAAAATCATCAGCATCTCTGCAATGCAAAAGGCATTAAACGCGATATAAAGCAGGCCTTCCATAAATACACTCCTTTCCAAAACAGTGTTGAAATTTTGTAATCTTATTATAATATTATAACTATTACACTAATTCGTCAAGAGTTTTGAGAGAATTTTGTGAATTTTGCGAGAATAAAACGTAACCTCGATAAAAACAAAACAAAAAGGGACTGTAAAAAAACTTGCGCTTTTTTTACATCCCCTTTAAGATTTTCATTTGCTAAGCAACACTACCGTTTCCACATGGTTTGTAAACGGAAACATATCTACAGGCTGAATTTTCTTTACCTTATAACCGTTTTTTGTCAGGTAAAACAAATCTCTCTGCTGTGTTTCGGGGTTACAGGAAATGTAGACTATTCTGTCGGGTGAAAGGCTTACTGCACAGGATAAAAATCTTTTGTCGCTACCTGCTCTTGGAGGGTCCATAAACAGCACGTCGCACTTTTCACCGGCCTCTTTCATACCAAGCATAAATTCACCTGCATCGGCACAAAAGAATTTTATGTTCTCCACACCGTTTATTTTCGCATTAACACGGGCATCTGCAACTGCATCGGCATTGAGCTCACAGCCTATTACCTCACCTGCTTTATCGGAGGCAACAATGCCGATTGTACCGATACCACAGTAAGCATCAATAACCTTTTCCTTACCGGTAAGAAGTGCAAACTCAACTGCCTTACCGTAAAGCACCTCTGTTTGTACGGGGTTTATCTGATAAAAGGATTTGGGTGAAATTCTAAAGCGCTTTCCACACAAAACATCTTCAATATAACCGTTGCCGTAAATCACGGTTTCTTTTTCACCAAGCACCATGCTTGTAAATTTATTGTTTATGTTTTGCACTATAGTTGTAATTTCGGGGTGAAGCCTTAAAAGCTCTTTAATAAAATCATTTTTACAAGGAAAAACAGACGTGCCTGTAACAAGCACAACCATAATTTCATTTGTTTGAAAGCCTCTTTTAACAAGCACGTGTCTTAAAAAGCCTCTTGAATTTTTTTCATCATAAACAGTTAATTTAAAGCTCTTAACAAGCTTTCTGACAGTGAGAATTATCTCATCGGCTTTTTCATCCTCAATAAGGCAGGAATCTGTTTTAACAATATTGTGTGTGCTTGACTGATACACACCGGAGATAATTTCTCCACCTCTTGTTCTGCCAAAGGCTGCCTGCACCTTATTACGGTAGTGAAACGGCTTTTCCATTCCGATTATGGGGGCTACCCTATGAAATGTGCCTAAGAGCTTAACTACCTTTGCCTGTTTATATTTAAGCTGTTCCTCGTACTTTAAGTTCATAAGCTGGCAACCACCACATTTACGAGAAACGTTGCACAGCCTTGTGCTGTTTTTTGCTGATTTATTTTGTGGCATTACCGTTAATCCTTTTTTGCTAAATTGTTGGTGTTCATACTGTTTTTATACACAACAAAACGGCAGAATAAAAATTCTGTTACCATATTGGTTGCCATAGTGCAGGCAAGCACAATATACTCTGCAAACTCCCAGCTTGTGGAGCGCATAACTGCTTCACCTATAATTGTGGATATAGGCGTAAAAACACAGTAAAAGCCAAATATTTTAAGCATAGCAACAGGCACGTTTGTTGCAGACTTAAATGTAAATTTACGGTTAAATGTAAAATTCCAAAGAACAGAAAGCACAAGCGCAATAAGGTAGCAGACGCCGTATTCTGCACTAAGCACCCTCATAACTGCTTCGTTTTCAATATGGATATTAGGTAAAACAAGCTCGTTAAGAAGTGTAAAGCTTACTACCTGAATTATACCTGCAGAGGCAGAGAATAATGCAAATTTAATTGCCTGCAGGGCATTATCTTTTTTTGTCATTTCAGCCATAAAAATACCCCTTTTCCTTAATATAAGAGAATTGTAGCACATTAAGCTAAATATTACAACAAAAATAAAACCGCTTAAGAGGTTTACTCCTAAGCGGTTGAGCTTTTAGCCAAGCTCTATTTTATCGGTTACAGCTTGTGTTTGCTTGTTAAAGGCTACTATTTTTTCGGGGTATGAATAGCCAAGAAGCACATTATCAATAAAGGTTACCCTTGAAAGCTCATTTTCAAAGTCATTTACAATATATGTGCCGTCTGTTTGCAGAGCTTTTGTGTTATTATCTACCTTTACAGCTACAACACCTGTGGTATAGCTTTCCGAAAGAGTTTCACCGTTTGAGCTTGCCCATATTCTGTCATGCTTTGAATAAGGAATATACATAACCCCTTCCTTTGCATCCCAGCAGATAGCCTTGTGCTCATAAAATGCAGGAGACTGTACATACGCCCAACGGTTTTGTGAACTTATGCCGTTAAACTCTATTTTATCAACCTCTAATGGTTTTTCGGGGTCAGAAACATCAAAAAGTGATATTTTCATACCGTTACCCTGTCCATCGTTTGTACCGTCAACACCAACGCCTAAAAGCAGTGTTTCGCTTACAGGGTGCAAATATGCTGAGAAGCCCGGTATTTTAAGCTCGCCCTTAACAGTCGGGTTAGTAGGGTCAGCTAAATCTATAACAAAAAGTGGGTCGGTTTGCTTAAAGGTAACTACATAGCCCGTATCACCTGTAAAGCGAACAGATTTTATGGTTTCACCCTTTGCAATACCCTCTACCTTACCTACTACGTTAAGTTCATCGTCTAATACGTAAAGTTGATTAGTTGATTCACCCAAATGGCCTGTGGTGGTAGCGATTCGAAGGTAGCCCTTGTATTCATCTATGCTGAACTGATTAAGTGCATGGCCCTTAACCTGTGCACAGCCCCGGTGCTTTATATCGTAATCTTTAATGCTGAACTTATGGATTTCGGTAACCTCTTCTGCAGAGCCGAAAATATCCTGTGCTGCCTCGCTATCCTTATACTGTGTGCTTGCAGCATACAAGGTTTCAGTAGTGCAATATACATTGCTGCCTGCACCTAAAACGGCTTGTGTTTTAAGTGTAGCCTTATCATCTATATCAAGCGTTGATGCAACAAGGTAGCTTGGGTTGTTAACCTGCTCACCAATTACTATACAATCGCAAGGGATACGAGTCATTGCGCTGTTACCTACACCGTATTCGGGCACACAAGTGTTTGCAACAACCTCTTCCTCTGCGCTGATATCTACCCAATATTCAGATAAAAGCACAAGCTGGTCGTTTACAAGGCGAGAGGAAATGTATCCACCATCCTGATAAACACGCCAAAGCTCCTTAGGTGCTGATTTGTTGCTTATATCAAAGCAAGCTGCCATTGTAATGTTACTTGTGCCACCATATGCGTAGGAGCGCTTTGCACCACTGTAAAAAATGGAATCCTGCACATCATCATAAACGCTGCACTCTACTATTACAGTGAGTTTATTATTACTTACATACATCTCACAAATCGACATATGGTAAACATCTTTATTATCGCCTTGCAAAATCTCTACATTTGCAATCCTTTTAAGCTTTCCGTTGCTGTCGGGCTCAATAATAGAAACCGAGCAATCATAATCCAGTACAGGCTTTTTATTGCTGTTCTCTGTGTTTTCCTCTTTTACAGCTTCACCGTTTTCGTTAGTTGTTTTAACAATGCCCTGTGAGCCGTAAAGAGCATCATAGTAGCTTTCCCAATCGGCATTTTCGGGGTTAACAGCATAAATATATTTGCCGTCATTTTTAATAATATCGGCTTCGCTTACGCCCAAAACCTGCTCGTTAGTTTCACCAAAGGAAACCTCACCCGTTCCTTTTACATCCGAATAGGTTGTAGATGTTTGGACTTGGATATCGCCGTTTAACTGAGGAGCTGACGCTTCATTATCGGCAACTGCATCCTCTGCAGTAGCGCCCTTAAGAAAGCCATCGTTAAATATACCGTAAAGCTTATATTTAGCTTCGCTTTTGCGATAGTTTTCAGCATAGCTTGAAAATCTTGCTTCAATAATACTGTAATCCTGTGGTTTTGAGTTCACAATAGGTGGAGTTGCATCATTAAAAGGTGGCTCATTGGGCTTTTGCCACGGCTTTACAAGCATAACAGAGGTTACAACAATTGCAAAGGTTGCAGCAAATGCAACTATACCGTATATTTTCTTTTTCATTGATTTTTTAGTTTTTTCTGCCTTGGGCTGTGGCACCCATACATCAACATTATCAAGCTTTTGAGCCATTGCTTCAGGTGATAGGCCTTCGGGCAAGGTTATGTTTTCGGAATTTCTTAGTTTTTCGTTTGCTGAGTCAAGCTCTTCCTGAGTAAAGATTTCATCATTAAATCTTTCATCCATAATTCTCGCTCCCTTCAAGAAAGAATTTTACGCAGTTTTTCTAAAGCGCGCTTTTGCCTTGAGCGTACAGTTGAGGCATCCATATTATATATTTCTGCAAGCTCCTGGCTTTTAAACCCACCTATAATTGAGAGTATTATTATTTGCCCATCGGGTGGAGTAAGGCTTTGCAAAGCCTCTTTAAGCTCAGCGCTGTTAAAGCTCTCTAATGCATCATCATCCACCAAAAACTCATACTCCTCTATAGGTAATATATCGGGGGCCTTGTTCCTTTTCATAAGCTCCGTTTTACACCTGTTGGAAAGGATTTTAAAAACCCACACCTTAAAAGAGGCATTCTCTTTAAGAGTATGTATGTTTCTCCATGCAGAAAAAACTGCTTCCTGCATTGCATCCTCTGCATCTGTAGGGTTACCCATCATATATAGCGAAAAACGGTACATTTCGTTTGCATACAATGAATATAGCTCCGAAAAGGCACTACTGTCTTTGTTTTTTGAACGTTCAATTAATGAAATAAGCTTTTCATTTTCCACACCGACACCTCCTGCCTGCATCTATATAGAGTGAATAAATTTTGATTTTGTTGCAAAAATTTAAAAAATATTTTATTTTTTGATAAAATTTTGCCTGTTTTTAATATTATCATATAAAAAAGAGCACTATTTGTAAATAAAAAGTAAATGTTTATTAATAACCTATATTTTATTTGCAAAATGTATTAGCTTGTGGTACAATGTTATATGTATTTTTATATTCAATTTCGAGAAAGGACAGATACAATAAATGTCTTTATTCAAAAAACTTTTTGGAGATTACTCCTCACGAGAAATTAAACGCATAAACGGTACTAAGGATGCCGTGCTTGCACTTGAGGAAAAATATGCTTCACTTACAGACGAAGAGCTTCAGGCAAAAACACCTGAACTAAAAGAAAGGTTGGCAAACGGAGAATCACTTGATGATATTTTACCCGATGCATTTGCTGTTTGCCGTGAGGCTGCTTGGCGTGTGCTTGGAATGAAGCACTACCCTGTTCAGATTTTAGGTGGTATTATTTTGCACCAGGGCAGAATTGCCGAAATGAAAACAGGTGAAGGTAAAACTCTTGTTGCTACATTGCCGGCATACTTAAATGCACTCTCAGGCAACGGTGTGCATATTGTTACTGTTAACGATTACCTTGCCAAGCGTGACTCTGAGTGGATGGGTAAAATTTACCGTTTCCTCGGTCTTAAGGTTGGCCTTATAATTCACGAAAAAACAAACGAAGAAAGAAAAGAAGCCTATGCGGCAGATATTACCTTTGGTACAAACAATGAAATGGGCTTTGACTACCTTCGTGATAATATGGTTATGTATGCTCAGCAAAGAGTACAAAGGGGCCACAGCTTTGCTATTGTAGACGAGGTTGACTCCATACTTATTGACGAGGCTCGTACACCACTTATTATTTCAGGCATAGGTGAAGCATCTACAGACCTTTACAAGAGAACCGATAGCTTTGTTCGCAAGCTTAAAATGGTAAAGGTGCAGGAATTCGACTCTAAATGCGATATTGAAGAAATTGCAGAAAAAGAGGGTGGCGACTACTTTGTTGACGAAAAGGCAAAGAACGTAACCCTTACAAAATCAGGTATCCACAAGGCAGAAAAGGAATTTGGCATTGAAAACCTTATGGATGCAGAAAACCTTACCTTACAGCACCACATAAACCAGGCATTGAGAGCCCACGGCACAATGACAAGAGACATTGACTACGTTGTTAAAGATGGCCAGGTGCTTATTGTTGACGAGTTTACAGGCCGTATTATGCTTGGCAGACGCTACAGCGAGGGTCTTCACCAGGCTATAGAGGCTAAGGAAGGCGTAAAGATAGAAAACGAGAGCAAAACACTTGCTACTATCACCTTCCAAAACTATTTCCGTTTATACAAAAAGCTTTCAGGTATGACAGGTACTGCTATGACCGAAAGCTCTGAATTCCAGGAAATATACAGCTTGGATGTTGTTGAAATACCTACAAACAAGCCACTTGCACGTGTTGATAATAACGATGTGCTTTACAAAACAGAGGAAGCAAAATTCAATGCTATAGTTGAAACTATTGTGCAGTGCCACGAAAAGGGACAGCCTGTGCTTGTTGGTACAATAAGCATTGAAAAGAGCGAAAAGCTTTCACGCTTCCTTAAGAAAAAAGGCATCAAGCACGAGGTGCTTAATGCAAAGTTCCACGAAAAGGAAGCAGAAATTGTTGCACAGGCAGGTAAATTCGGTGCCGTTACAATCGCAACAAATATGGCAGGCCGTGGTACCGATATTATACTTGGTGGTAACCCTGAGTTCATGGCAAAGGACCAAATGCGAAGAATGGGCTTTGACGAAGAGCTCATTGCGGAAGCAACAGGCTTTGCTGAAACAGATAACGAGGATATTTTAAACGCACGCAGCACCTTCAGACAGCTTGAGGCTGATTTTAAAAAGCAAACAAGCGAGGAGGCCGAAAAGGTACGTGCAGCAGGTGGTCTTTACATTATAGGTACAGAGCGCCACGAATCAAGACGTATAGATAACCAGCTCAGAGGCCGTGCAGGCAGACAGGGCGACCCGGGTGAAAGCCGTTTCTTCCTTTCTGCAGAGGATGACTTACTCCGTTTGTTTGCAGGCGACCGTTTCTACACAGTGCTTAACACCTTTAAAATTATGGAGGATATGCCTGTTGAGCATAAAATATTTACATCATCAATCGAAGGTGCTCAACGCAAGGTAGAGGGCAATAACTTTGCAGTACGCCGTAACGTACTCCGTTTTGACGATGTTATGAACAAACAGCGTGAGGTTATTTACGGCCAGCGTAACCAGGTGCTTGACGGACACGATATAAGCGCACTTATTCAGAAAATGATTGTAGACACAATAACTGAAACCGTTGAGTTCTACTGCCCTGAAAAGGCTAACCACAGCGAGTGGAACAAGTCGGGTCTGCTTGCAAAATACAATATTCTTTTAGATATGGAGGATATTGAAGCCCTTGATTCCACAGAGGATATTACAGTAGTAATTCTTAACAAAGCCCAAGAGCTTTACGACCGTAGAATGCAGGAATACGGCGAGCCTACAATCAGAGAGGTTGAGCGTATAGGTCTTTTGAGAAACGTTGATATACGTTGGATGGACCACATAGATGCTATGGACCAGCTCAAGCGCAGTATGGGACTTATGAGCTACGGTCAAAAGGACCCTGTAATTGTATTCCGTGATGAAAGCCTTGATATGTTTGAGGAAATGACAAACAGCATTCGTGAGGCAACTGTTGACTTTGTGCTTTACACACCAATCCGTAAGGAAGAGCCTGTTGAAAGAAAGGCGGCAGCAAAAATCACAGCTACCTCAGGCTCAGATGACGGCTCCTTGAAAAAAGAGCCTAAAAAGGCAGATACAAAGCCCGGCAGAAACGACCCTTGCCCATGTGGCAGTGGTAAGAAATACAAAAAGTGCTGTGGGATGAATGAATAATGCATGGTAGCACAGCTACTTCTTAATTTTAATTCAAAAAGCAAGTTCTCGGCGAGAACTTGCTTTTTTGTATTTTATAATCTTTCTTCATCCTTTAAGCGTTGCTTGTGGGAGCTTATGGCAAAGGGTATACCAAACCCAAGTCCACCACCCACAACAAGTCCACCGAGAAGGAATAACCACCAAAGAGGATTTTTGTTTTCTTCCTCTTCCTGCTTTTGTGCCTTTACAACCTTTTTTTCAATAACCGTTTTAACATCGTGGGTAAGGGTGTATTCTTTACCGAAGGTGTCCTCATAAGTAACAGTTACAGTACCCTTTACCTCACCCAATTTTTGGGAATCAACAAGAAGATTTGCACTTGCTGTTGCACTTTGCTGTGGCTGAATTTCGCCGACAAAGCTGCTGCCACCGGCATCAAGACCTTCAATATCAAAATCAATTTTGCAATTATAAAGAACGGTTTTGCCTGTATTCATAAGGTTTATATTAAGGGTTACCGTTTCATCCTGAACAACCTTAACGGGAAGCTTTGCTCCGTCAAAGGAAAGCTCTGCAGGCTGGCGCACTTCAATTCTAATTACATCATTTGCGCCGTAGCCTGAGCCATTTTCATCCTCATACTCGCAAGAAAAGCTTAGCTTGTGCTCCCCTACCGATGCAGTATGGATTGCCTTTAGCTCAACAACCCAGCTGTAGTATTTACCTGCTCCTATAGAGGAAACGTATTTTGTTCCCATACCTGTGGGGCGAATTTCATCTGTATCCTCAAAAACAGAGAGTTTTATATTGCTGACAGCCTTTGAGGAATGCATATTTTTAAGAGTAATAGTAAGCTTTTTTGTTCCCTCGGGGCTTATAAAACCGTCTTCAATTTCATAAGAGGTTACCATAAGGCGAGGCTGTGAATTATCTGTTTCAGGAAAATCCTCAATAACAGGCTCTTTCTCCTCCTCTTTTTCTACAACTCTTTTTTCTGTAGTAGGCTCTGCTTTTTCAGTTATAAGCTCTGTTTCGGGAGCTTTTGTAGCAGGTACCGTCGTAGCTACAGGTTGTGTTGCCGGCTCTGTGGTTGTTTCTGCAGAGCTTTCCCCTTCCACAGCTAAGCAAGGCGTTAAGCATAATATAAAGCATAAAATTAAAATTGTTGTTTTTTTCATAATATCACCTGTTAAGTAGCAATTAACGGATAGCAATTAGCTGTTAGCTATCTGCTATCTGCTGATTTATAGTTCTCTAATATTCTCAACAATACTGTTCTTCATTTCTTTTCTTATTTTTGAGTAAATACTCAAGGAGCACAAGGCAAAAAGAACAATACCAAAGCCCAAGGTAATCCAAGGATTAAATACCATTTGTGCTGTCAAACCTTTTGTATGCGGCACCAGATAAATAACGAGGTACGATATTCCAAACAAACCAAAGCCCAGCCCGAAGCCCCACTTAAACATTGAGAGAAACTGAATAACATATGAAAGGCTTATTTCCTTTTTATTTGCGCCAACTGCACGAAGCGTGCCGATTTTCTTTTTATCTTCTTTGATATTTGACGAAATTGTGTTATTTATAATACTTGCGCAAACAGTAAAAAGGAGTATTACCATAGCACAAATAATCATACAGAAATTCTGAATATCCTTTTTCTGCTCAAGCTGATAATCATAATTTGAGCTGTAATCACCACTATCGACACAGTCTGCAACAGATTTTAAAAGTGTTGTAACCTCTTGGTTAATCTCTTCATTGCATTCACCTTTTAAATCAAAGGATAAATGCTTGTACCTTGCCTTTGGGAAAAAGTGGTTCATACCTTCTATTGAGGTTATAATAACATCGTTGTTTACCGAATACATAAGAATTTCCGTAAACTCGCTTGTATCGTTTATTACTGCGCCTATTTCAACCTGAACATTATTAACCTCCAGCTTTTCTTTTGTAACTATGGGGGTGCCGTCATCCGCAAACTCAGGATGATTATAATCATCACAGTAAAGAACACTTAAATCAAGCTTTTCCCCTGCTTTATAATCGCATGGAACAGAGGTTATAATTTTAATATCCTCTCCTCTTTCAAGGTTAACATCAATGTGAGAGCGCTGGCTATATGTGCTAAGCATTGAGCTGCCGTAAGAATCGGTATGGACTGCTAAAACAACCTCTTTTGGTGCAACCATAATCACCTGCTGTCCACTATTGATTTTGCCTATATCAATATCACCGTCAACAACATTTTTGCTAATAACGTTTATTAAATCTTCACTTAACGCTACTATTTCAAAGGGTAAATAATCACCCTTGTACCCGGCTGCATTTTTCAACTGCTCATTCGCTGCATTTATAATACCGGGGTTAAGCTTATTTCTGAAGTTATTTTGGTCGAGCTCTTTTAAATCTGCACCTACTTCATAGCCGTAGTGGTAAAAATCATTGTGCGAAATATATCTGTAATCCGAAAGATTTTCAGCATCATCTACAAGAATATTTACGTTGGCTCTCTTTACTCCACCGGCAGAAGCAATATGCTCATTAAAAAGCACTGTTTGAAGGTGATTTTCGGTAAAACCGTTATTCCCTTCGGGGAAGTTAACGGTACCGTACATTGAATCGGTGTAAAGGTGCATTTCGTAATCGCTTTTAAGAGAATGTATATCGTTTATTGCATATGTCATCGATGACAATGCATAGGAAGAAAACAAAATTGTAACAACAAGAAAAACACTAACAATTACTTGCTTACTCTTTGAAACTGTAAGATTTCTTTTAGCAAGCAATCTTGGCACACTAAAATCTTTTTGTGTTTTTATTCTTTTCTTTTTTAATTTTCGTGCAGTTTCAATATTTCTTATTGCCTGCATGGGTGTAATTCTTGATGCAGCAAACAACGGTATAAGTGAGGCAAGCATAACACAAAGAATGCTGAACACACCACATATAATAAGAACAACAATATTAGGTGAAAAATATGCCTTTTCGAACACATATCCCACTACAAGCTTAACTGCAAGGTATGATATTGCAAGGCTGATAGGCGTACATACAGCACTTAAGATTAATGCTTCTCTGCCGTAAAGCTTAAAAATTTGCTTTTTGGTTGCGCCTACTGCCCTGTAAAAACCAATTTGCTTTTTACGTTCTTTAAGGTTTGTGGTAAATGCGTTTATTATGCCTATTGATGAAGCAAGCCAAAGCATGCATACAACAACCATTACCAAAGAAAAGGAAAGCCATTCATTCGGATCAGCGTTAAAGGTCTCTTTAAAAGAGTTAACGCACTCAATATTTTCTATACCCAGCTTATCTCTTGCTTCATATACCTTTCCAAAGCCCTTTTCTGCAAGAATACTGTAAACAACAGTCTTTTGTTTACCACCTAAGTCTATTTTTTCGTTTTCGCTCACAAATGCAGCAGGTAAAATCCTTTTTTCCTCAAAGCCACTTGCAACATTATTGCGCTTGTCGCTCATTATACCGGATAAGGTATACGTTTTTTCTTTTATTTCAGGTAACAGCTCGCTACCGTTTTGAACCTTGAATTTAAGTGTAATTTTATCTCCTGCCTTTGCTGTAATCCCCATTTGCAAAAGAGCTGTTTGCTCAATAGCAATTTCGCCCTTGCTTTGTGGATATGTACCACTAATAAACGTGGGATTTACAAGCTCTTGAGAAACCTTATCAAGCTTTGCAACGGCTGTACCTGCCAAAACATCATCCTCATCGGTTAAGGCATAGCCTAAAACATAACCGTAGCCTATTTCGTCAATTACCTGATTTTGCTTAAGCTCTTCAAAGAAACGTTCATCGTAATTGCTAAAGTACATATCGTAGTACCCCAGCTCTACTGCATTTTTTTGTACAGAGGTACTGTAAACACTATAAACAAAGTAAATTATACCCGATGAAAAAATCATAGATAAAACAATACCTAATATCATTATAAAATATTGTTTTTTCTTTTTTATCAGGTTCCCCATTGCAAGAGAGGTGTATGTTAACTTTTTCTTTTTCATAAAATCACCTGTTAAGCAGCGATTAGTGGATAGCAATTAGCTGTTAGCTATCTACTATTTGCTATTTGCTATTTGCTATCTGCTATTTGCTATCTGCTGATTTATAGTTCTCTAATATTCTCAACAATACTGTTCCTTGTTTCTTTTCTTATCTTTGTATACACGCTCAATGAGCAGATTGCGAAAAGGATAAGACCTAATAAAAGTGTAATCCAAGGATTGAATTCAAACATTCCCATAAACTCTTTTGTAGGTTTAAGAAGCTTTAAAACGCCATAAGAAACACAGAACGAACCAAACCCGATTCCAAAGCCCCATTTGAACATTGAAAGAAGCTGAAGAATATAGGATTTTGAAATTTCTCTTTCGTTTGCACCAACTGCACGAAGAGTGCCGATTTTCTTTTTATCATCCTTGATAGTTGCCATAACCGTATTGTTTACAATGCTTCCGCAAATTGTATAGAACAAAATTACAATTGCCAAAACCATAAATATCAGATTAAAATTTTCTTCCTTTTGATACTGTTGAAATTCATAATTTGAACTATAACTTGCGTTATCAACACAGGCTTTAACAGAATCAAGAAGAACTGACATTTCTTTGTCTATTTCTTCTGTGCACTCACCATTCAAACCAATACGAATCTCTTTATATTTTGCATCAGGGAAAAACTTTTTCATACCCTGATGAGTTGTTAGAATTGTGAAATCCCTTAACCTATCAATATCGTCTATAAGACTTTCATCCAAAACTCCACCAATCTCAACCTCTGAACGATTATAAGAAATAATTCTTTCCTTTTCTAAATAAGGTTTACCCTCAGCATCGTAGTCAGAATCTGGGCTTTCTGCATAAACCACACCAATATCTAAAGTTTCACCCGAAACGATGTCACATTTTTCTGTTGTAATAAGAAATTCAGGATTTTCTTCTATCAATTTTTCTGCATATTCTGATTTCTTATAACCTACAAGATTCTTCGAACCGGATACATCTTCTAACAGAATATACATTTCCTTGGGTGCAACCACAAGCACTTGTTCTCCCGAATTAAGCTTATCTATATCAATTTTTCCTGAAATTAATTTTTTCGAAAGATTCTCAATTTCGGTTTCATCAATTGATGAAATTCTAACTTCTAAAATCTCGCCCTCATACCCAAGTGCATTTTTTACATCAATAGTTTCCTGACTTTCAGGAACACGCGCGTACTCCGGATTCTCAAAATAATCAAAATAGTTTTCGGCATTTATCTCATCAGAATCTGCAATAAATGTGGTACTACCAAGGTCTGATATAACAAGATTACGGTAATTAGAAAAATTTGAAGAATCACTTTGAAGAATGGCAGTAGTTCTTTTTATACCATAAGTTGATTCTATGCTTTCGTGATTTAAAACAGTCTGCAAGTGGTTTTCTGAAAATCCGTTATTGGTTTCAGGTGAATTAATATAAGCATTATTGCTATCACTATTTAATTTTAAATCATAGTCATATTCCAAAGAAATGATGTTATCAATCTGATAGGTCATATATGAGATTGAATAGGCAGAGAATAAAATTGTAATTATAAGAAATACGCTGACAACAACTTGCTTTCTTCTTGAAACAAGCAAATTCCTTTTTGCAATAAGCTTTGGAACCTCAAAATCCTTTTGACCTTTGATTTTTTTGTTTTTGAATTTTCTCATGGCTTCAATGTTACGGATTGCCTGCAAGGGCGTAATTCTCATTGCAGAGAAAAGAGGTATAAGCGAAGCCATAAAAACAGAGAAAACACCGAAAACACCACAAATTAAAAGCACCCATAAATTCGGTGTAAAGAAATAATTGCTGAAAGCTTTAACAATAACAAGCTTAACTGCCAAGAAAGAAATTAAAAGGCTTATGGGAGCACATATTACCGATAAAATCAGAGCTTCTCTCATAAAAAGAGAAAATATCTGCTTTTTAGTTGCACCAACAGCTCTGTAAAATCCGATTTGCTTTTTCCGTTCTTTCAGGTTGCTTGCAAAGGTATTGATAATTCCTAATGATGACGCAACCAAAAGAATTACTACAACAACAATTGCCATTATAACATTGGTATATCCATCCAAAGACATAGCCATATATCCAAATTGCTTGTATGCCCAGATTTCAGGCTCGGGAGATAAACCCTTGTTTTCTCTCATATCCCAGGCAGATACACCATTCATATTTTCACGATTTATAACAGAATAAATTATTGTATTTTCTTTTCCACCCAAATCGACTTTTTCAGCCGCACTTACGAAGGCTGATGGTAATAAATCTTTTTCTCCGTAATATGCAACATTACTACGTTTATCTATTAGAATACCTGTGAGAGTATATGTTTTCTCCTTGACCTTAGGAAGAAGCTCTTCATCATTCTGAACCTGATATTTAAGTGTTATTTTATCCCCTACTTTTGCAGATAAGCCTAACTGCAAGAGTGTAGTCTGTTCAATGGCAATTTCGCCTTTCTTTTCAGGGTATGTACCATCAATTAAAATAGGATTAACGAGCTTTTTTGCAGTTTCATCCAGCTTGGCAACAGGTGTACCGTTGATTTTATCCTTTTCATCAGTAAATACGAAACCAAGAGTTTTACCTACGCCGTATTCTTCAAGATAGCCATTGCTTTTAAGCTCTTTAAATACCGATTCACTATAGCCTGTATCAAACCAATCATAAAGACCGTAATCTGCTTCTGTTTGTTTTATGGTTGTGTCATAAATACTGTAAGCAAAGTAAATAATACTCGAAGAAAACACCATTGAAAGAATGATACCTAAAATCATCAAGGTATATCTTTTCTTCCTGTGCTTCAGGTTTCCTAAAGCAAGAGCGTTAAAGGTTAATTTTTTCTTTTTCATAAAATCACCTGCACTTTGCGATTGATTTTTATAATTCTCTTATATTCTCAACTATACTGTTCTTCATTTCTTTTTTCACTTTGAAATGAACATTTCCTATACAGCAAACAAAGAGTGCTATAACAGCAACAATTGTTTCACGGAATGTCAGAATAAAGTCATCGGTAGTGTCGCCCATACTTATGAATACAAGGCAATATATACCATAGAAAAGTGCAAAGGCTACAAAACCTAAAATTGTTCCGAAACCGAGAACCGACAGTAACTGCCTTATATATGAACTTGAAATATCTTTAACAGATGCACCAACTGCTCTTAAAGTACCTATTTCCTTTTTGCTTTCTCTTATTCGTGCAGTAAGAGCATTGTTAATAAGACTGCCGCTCAGAGTGAAAAGAAGTGCCACAACAGCAGTTATAATAAGCAATAATGTTTTAGCTGTTGCTTCACGAGATTTCTCATAACTGTAAGTAGAATATATATCCTGCATACCACGTCCTGCAGTCAGCCTGTCAAAAAGAGTCATCATTTCCTTTTCAATTTCGTCATTGCATTTCTCATTGAGATACACATTCATCGAAAGATGGGGCAGTTGTTTTGTAAAAGTATCAATACCATCAACAGTTGTAATAACGCAAGGTTCACTGCTCTTAAAGAAGTTATAATCAAAAAAAAGAGACGAAATATTGGCAGGCAGGTAAACTATGGCTCCTATTTTTACATCCTTTTCAACTTTTGTGTGCTTGAATTCACCTTTTTTAACCGTTCCTTCTCCACCTTCATGTTCATATTCAATAGGTTCATTCTCTTTTGTACCAATCCAACCCAACTTGATGCTTTGACCTACTTTAAACTCGTTACCAAGCCTTTCAGAATCAATAACAACCTGATTATCTGCAACTGTTTCTGTGGGAATAATGCTCGCTCTCATTTTTTGAGCAGGTTCATACTCATCATCATAAGCCCAAACTGAAAGTTCAATGTATTCGGGTACAATAAGAATAACCTCTTCGCCTGAGTCAAGCTTCTCTTTATCAATTCTGCCTAATGTAACCCCATCTTTTAAGGATTCGATATATTCTTCCTCAACACCATAAAAATCTAAAGGGAAAACCGCACCTTCAATATTGGCTTTTTCCTTAACTGCCTGATTTTCTAAATTAACCTCAGTAAATTTCTGATAGTTTTCAGGTGTAATTTCACCTTTTTTTGAAAAATTCTGTTGGTGAACACCATTTTTATAACCACAAAGGCGCAGATAATCTGTTAATTCATCAACTATAATAAACCCTTCTGTAGCTTTACCAGTAACGACTCTTTCAACATTTGAATTAGAAAGAACTTCATAAACATCATTATCCGAAAAGCCTTTAACCTGATTTTCATAATATGCCAATCGTCTGTATTGATACTCATAATACTCTGCACCAATGCCATAATCATAATCAATAATCCGGTTATTCTTTTTAACTCCACCTATAGCGGCATAGCCCAAAAGTGAGCCGAAAATTGCTACAGCAAGAATGATACTTG
>JAZSGB010000041.1:0-2161 GCA_045532505.1 Acutalibacteraceae bacterium
TGATCTCTTACTACCTTAGGATTGGAGCCGAGAACTGTAGGGCCACCTGCCTGAAGGAAGTCGAAGTATTCATTACCGTCAACGTCGTAGAGCTTCATACCCTCTGCTTTAGTAAATACAAGTGGGAATGGATAGTTGAAAGCAAGGTTGTGCTGAACACCGCCGGGGATAACCTGCTTTGCCTCTGCGATCATTTCTTTACTTTTGGCACATTTCTTATCATAATACTCTTCTTCGTATTTCTTAAGAACGTCCGGTTTAATTGTGTGAATTGGCTGTTTGATGAGCTCGTCGAGCTGTCTGTTTATGGCAGCAGCGTCATGATACTCACTGATAGCAAATCTTGTGTCCATCTGGTTTTCCTCCTTTAATTAGGTGAATTTTAATTCACCCCTATTATATACATTAATAAATAGCGTTGTCAAGAGAAAAACCACACTTGTCAAAAATCGTGTGGAACTTTAACAAAAACTTAACAAGGTTTTTATGCAAGTTTTATGGAAAAAAGGTTTTATTTTGCATAAAAGAAATTAGTAACGAAATTTGTAGATATTTTTACTAAAAGAAAAGTAAAAAAAACCTCATTGTTTGTTGACAATATACCACCGTTCTGTTAAAATATAACAGATAATAAATTGATTTAGGTCAAAAGCGAAGGAGGATGTTTGTTTTGCAAAATCTTATGGATTCAAAAACACTTGCCTACATAAATCTTTTTGGTATTTTAGGCACTCTTGAAAATCTTTGTGAGCTTGTGCCGGAAGCATCAGAGCTTCTTGAGGGCAAAAAGCCAATCTCCATCGGCTTCGATGTTAAGGATGGCCCAAGCGCTACACTTTATTTCAAAAACGGTAAATGCCGTATGGAGCAGGGTTGCTCAAACTGCGATGTTAAGCTTCCGTTCTCAAGCTGTGAAAAGTTCAATGGTCTTATTGACGGCACTGTTACACCGATTCCGTCAAAGGGCTTCCAGCATATAGGTTTCCTTCTCAAAACCTTTACTGCTCTCACAGATCTTCTCACAAAATATATGAGAGCATCTGAGGAAGACCTTAAGGACCCTGTTTTCTTTGAGAGAAGCACAAAGCTTATGCTTTATACAATCGGTGTTGCTATTGCACAAATCGGTAATAACGACCAGGTTGGTAAATTCAGCGCCAAGGCTATTGAGGATGGTAGCGTTTATATCGGCATTAAAAACGGTCCTGCAGTAGAGCTGGTTTGTAAAGACCACCGCCTTGTTACTGTTAAAAAGGCTCCTGAAAAATATCGCTCTGCTATGATTTTCGACTCTATCGAAACAGCAAGAGGTCTTTTCGATGGTAAGCTTAATGCACTTGCTTGCATAGGCACAGGTAAAATTGAAATGCACGGACTTGTAAGTATGCTTGATAACGTTAACCGCATTCTCGACAGAGTTGCATTATACATAGGATAAGGAGGCAGTAAAATGAGCAAAAAATATCCATTATATAAAACTACAAAATCTGACGAATATTTTGAGCGTGCTGCCAAGGTTATTCCTGCAGGCGTTTACGGTCACTTAGGCCCTGCCGAAGGACAGTTTATCCCCGTTAACAGATGGCCTCGCTTCTCCGAGAAGGCAAAGGGCTCATATTTCTGGGATGTTGACGGCAATCAGTATATTGACTATATGTGTGCATACGGTCCTAATATTCTCGGCTATTGCGACGAGGATGTTGACGCTGCTGCTATTGAGCAGATTAAAAAGGGCAACTGCGTTACATCTCCTGATAAAATTATGATTGAGTGTGCAGAGCTTCTTGTTGACACAGTTGCAACTGCAGACTGGGCATTCTTTGCAAAGAATGGTAACGATGCAACTCAGGGTGCTATCCTTACTGCTCGTGCACATACTCACAGAAAAAAGCTTGTTTTCTTCAATAACTTCTACCACGGAGTTTCTCCAATGGTGCAGAAGATTGACTATCCCGGTGTTACACCTGAGGATGTTGCAAATAACCTTTATGCCCGTTGGGATGACATTGAAGGCCTTAAAAAGATTATTGCAGAAAACGAAAATGAAATTGCTGCTATTATTGCTCAGCCATATAACCACGGTAACTTTATCGACAATGCATTCCCTGTAGACGGCTTCTGGAAAGAGGTACGTGAGCTTTGCACAAAGCACGGTATTGTT
>JAZSGB010000026.1:0-4581 GCA_045532505.1 Acutalibacteraceae bacterium
GTTCATGGTTGTATCGCCACCGTACCAGCCAAAGTAGTGGTTGTAGGATACACAATCAGGAATTTGGATATATGGGCTGTCAATATCGCACATTGAAACTGCTGCAATAACAGTTTTACGGGTTTTATCAAGCTCGTGAACAAGATCATTAAGAATGTTGTGGTTTTCGAGAAGGTCAGGGTCCTTATCGCCCTGCATTGTAATTTCGTTTGAAAGACCCCAAACAACAATGGATGGGTGGTTATAGTTTTGTGTTACAAGCTCCTTCATCTGAGAAATTGTATTTTCCCTGCCGGTTGGCATATGCTTTGAAATATATGGAATTTCTGCCCATATAACAAGACCCTTTTCATCGCAAAGGTCGTAGAAATATTGGTCGTGCTGGTAGTGAGCAAGACGAATTGTTGTTGCCCCAACCTCCATTATAAGCTCAATATCCTCCTCATGGTGCTCGGGAAGAAGCGCATTACCGAAGCCCCATCTATCCTGATGGCGAGAAACACCACGGAGTGGATACTCTTCACCATTAAGAATGAAGCCGTTATCAGGGTCAATAATAAAGCTTCTGCAACCAAAACGAGTTGAAATATTATCAAGCTCATTTTCTCCATCTACAAGTGTAAGCTCTGCTGTGTAGAGGTATGGATCTTTTCTACCGTGCCAAAGGTGAACGTTTTCTATTGATAAATTAATTTTAGTATCTGCAGTTAATTTTTCGCAAACAACGTTTCCTGTGGCATCTTTAATTACATACTTAATCTGCTGACCTGCCTTTGCATTTGCAAGCCAAGCTTCAATTTCAACATCGGCATTTTTACCGTTAACAACAGGTGTAACCTTAAGACCGGGGCCACCGTAGTACATAAGCTCGAAGTGAGAATCGTTAACACAGATAATGTTAACATCACGGTAAAGACCACCGTAGAAGGTGAAATCGGCAAACTGTGGATAAACCTTATCGTTAGGTGCGTTATCCACTGCAATAGCAATAAGGTTTTCGTACTGAAGATGGTTTGTAATATCTACACGCCAGGTTGAATAGCCACCGTCGTGGTGTGCAACAACCTTACCGTTGATATAAACATCTGCAGAGGAGTTTGCACCCTTGATTTCAAGGTAATATTTGTCTGTTTCGGGAAGGTCTGTTTTGAGAAGCTTTTTTACATAGTAGCAGGTACCTCTGTAAAAGTCACTATCACCATCCTGGCCGTCAATAGCGTTCCAGGAGTGTGGAAGATTAACAAAATCCCAATCAAGAGGAAGCTCTGCGGGTACTGATGATGCACGCTTTGTAAACGCCCATTTTCTGTTAATATTTACAATTTCTCTCATAAATTTCGTTTTTCTCCTTTTTTATTTAATGCCCGGTAGATTTACATCTATCGGGCATTGGTTTTAAATTTTATTAAGCGCTTCTTTTTGCTGCAAGCTCTGTAGTCATAGCATCAACCTTTTTCTTATCAAGGTTATAAATTACTGCTATACCGATAAACTGAAGCACTGCGCTAAAGAGGTAAAGACCTGCAACAAGCCAGCACATATTTTTAGATGTTTGGAAGCTCTGACCAATTGTACCAAGCTCTGACTGATAACCAAGCACACCCATAATAAGAAGCACAACAGATGGACCTATACCCTGTGCAAGCTTACGGAAGAAGGAGTGAAGTGAGTAAACTATACCTTCCTCACGAGTACCGAATTTCCACTCGTTATACTCGATGGCATCGCTCATCATAGCCCATGAAACACAAGTATAAACACCCATACCGATACCGAAAAGAATAAGACCTGCAAGGTAAACGAGCAAAGCTTTATCACGATTTTCTATTGTTGGGAAAATCATCATAATTGCAGCACCAACAAGTGTAACAATAGAACCAACAACTGAAATTTCTTTTTTACCAAACTTGTTAACAAGTGGCTTTATAAAAGGAATAAATGCCACCATAGGAAGGAAGCCGATTGCTGTAACTACACCTGACATTCCGGCATTATTGAAATAAGTAGCAAACATAATTGTGTTTGCTGTGGATGCAGACTGCATACCAAGGAACATACCCATAGCTGCAACTGTTGCGCCTACTGCAGGACGGTTTTTCATAAACTTACCGAATGCAGCAAAAACATTAAGCTTTTCGCCACCCTCGTTTGTTTTAACTGAGCTTTCGTCTACACGGATTGTGGTTATCTTTATCATAACCATAAATGCAATAAAGCCAAGCACACCCATTATGAGAGCTGCGAAGAAAACTCTTTCACCAAGAAGAATCTCAACCTGTTTACCTGTTGCAGGACTGAGAACTGCATCACCTATATTATAAGCAAGACCTGTTTCGGGATTTGTAAGGAACTGAGACTTGTCAAAGCCCTCGGGAATTTCAATCTGATTAAGGAAGTCTGTTGTTCCGTCGAAAGTTACCTTCTGCCAAATAATCATCGGAAGAATAACCATTGGAATAATGTTACCGAACATTGAACCGATTGAACGCCATGTAGAAAGCTGTGCACGCTCACCTGTATCTTCTGTAATAAGAGAAAGCATTGAGCCGTAAGGAACGTTTGCAACTGTGTAGCAAGCATCCCACACAATGTAGCCGAGAACAAAAAGAATTGCTTTAACAACTACACTTGCATTTGGGAACGGAAGGAATACTGCTGCACCTGCGATTAAAAGACCACAAGCACCTATAAAAATGTAGGTTTTGAATTTACCCATTTTATATTTTCTTTTATCGTTATCGATAAGGCTACCGATAAGTGGGTCGTTAATTGCATCCCAAGCCTGAACAAGCAAGAGAAGGATAGAAAGCAAGCCTGTTTCCATCATCATATAAACGAGCCAGAATGTTTGAACTGTACCCTTAAGAGCAAAGCTCATGTTACAACCGAAGTCACCTAAAGCATACGCTACCTTATCGCGCATACCAAACTTACGGAAGCCCTTTGAATCTAATTTAACTTCTTTTTTAGCCATAATAGATTCTACTCCTTTTTTCTATATTTTTTGAAACTTAATGGAATTTTTTGTTAAAAACCACCAAATTCCTTCAACAATCACATTTTATTATA
This sequence comes from Acutalibacteraceae bacterium, assembly GCA_045532505.1. Taxonomy (GTDB): domain Bacteria; phylum Bacillota; class Clostridia; order Oscillospirales; family Acutalibacteraceae; genus DTU089. The sequence continues at coordinate 3,070 of JAZSGB010000026.1, forward strand.
TTTTTATGTATTTATGTGAGTATTATTTTTATGTTTTTTAGCAAAATTTTTATATTGAGTTGATTTTTTATAAAAATTATACGATAATGTTATACGAGAGGTGAAATACTAATGAATTATGAAAAAGAACTCAGCTTTTTTTGCAAGTTAATAGAAAGCTGCAGAATAAAAACACATATAGTTGACGAAGCAACCGAAAGCTACGATATAGATTCAGGGTTAAGGTATTCCCTCGGACTTTTAGAGGATTATGACGAAACCTTTAAAGCAAAGCTGCCGCAAGGTAACACTATAATAAAGCTTAAGGATGTTTTTGAAAGCAAATATTTTCTTATACCTCTCCCATGTGAAAATGAGGCTTGCAAAACACTTGTTGTTGGACCGTATATTACAGACTTAATTTCTAAAGAGGATATAGAAAAAAGAACTGTCTTTTATTCATTATCGACATCTGCAATAAAAAATATTCAAAAGTATTACTCAATTGTGCCGTATATATCAGATGATACATTTATAAGCCTTGCAATAAACTGCCTTGGTGAAGCTTTATACGAAAACAGCTTCAATGTAGAAACAAAGCAAAAGGATGATATAAACGAAATTTCAACACTTATTACAAGTAAGGTGGTTGAGGAAAGCGACTCTCCTCTTTTTTCTATTGAGCTTGTGGAAAAGGCATATGAGCAAGAAAACAAGCTGCTTGATGCAATTTCGCAAGGGCTTGTACACAAGGCAGAAACATTTTTCACCTCAGGCAAGCCAAGTGATATGCTTGAATCGAGAGTTACGGATAAGCTGAGAAATGCAAAAAACTTTCTTATAGTGCTTAACACCTTAGCAAGGAAGGCTGTTGAGCAAGGTGGCGTACACCCTGTTTATATTGACCGATTATCCTCTGACTTTGCTATGAAAATAGAGGCTTGCAAATCTACAAATGAATGTGATGAGCTTTTTTACTCGCTTGTGATAAAATATGCCCGTTTGGTACAAAAGCATTCAAACAAAAGCTACTCTTTACCTGTACAAAAGGTTATAACCTGTATTGATACCGATATAACTGCAGATTTAAGCTTAAAAACACTTGCACGTACATTAAGCGTAAACCCCAGCTACTTATCTACCCTTTTCAAAAAAGAAACAGGCGTAACCCTTACAGAATACGTTAATAAAAAAAGAGTAGAAAAGGCTAAACAGCTTTTAAAAATAGGAAATGTACAGATACAAACCGTTGCGCAAAGCTGTGGTATGCTTGATGTAAACTATTTTACAAAAATATTTAAAAAGTACGCAGGTGTTACACCAAGAGAATACCGTGAGCTATAACCATTTATTTAACAGAAACAATAAAAAGGGGATGTAAAAAAGCGCAGACCGTATAAAACCGATATAGCAAGGGGTTCTGTAGGTTTAATAAGCCTATAGAACCCTTTAAAAATACAAGAAATATAAAATTGTTGAAAAAAGTATGTTTTATACTACGAACAAACTTCGCCACTCGACGTACCCTTGTAC
>JAZSGB010000092.1:0-3657 GCA_045532505.1 Acutalibacteraceae bacterium
GGTTGAAGCGTGCACAAACACCTCTGATAAGTGCAAGGGATGTTCCCTTTTCGCTATCATTAACAGAAAGGTCTGCTGTTTCTACAGTATGTGGTGCGTAGCCCTGTGAGTTAACACAAATAACACCATCATCACGAGGCTCAACTGCTGCTACAGCATCTAAATTAACTGCAGCTGCAAGCACCTTACCGTTGTTGTGGTCTGTGTGGTTACCACCCACCTCTGTTCTGCCGGGAGCAGAATAGAAATGAAGGTTGCCGGGAGCATTAAACTCATTTTCAAAGCGCTCAGCAAGTGCAAAATACCTTTTTTGCTGTGCAGGAGCATCATCGCCGTAAACAACTGCAAGACGATTTAAAAATTCCTGTGAATTAATATCAGTTTTTATCATTAGAAACATCCTTTCTTTCCAATAAAGCATTAACAAGTAATAGTGAAATACCACTAATAATCAACAAAATAATTATAGGCGCCATAAATTCAACCGTAAATGGGTCAAAAATGTTAAAGCTGATAAAGCTCCACAAAACAAGCCTTGGCAAAAAACCTATCATAGAGTAAAAAAGGTAGGACTCCAGCTTCATTTCTGTGCCACCGTAGGCTCTGCTGACGGTGTTTGTAGGGAAAAACGGCACAAAGCGCATAAGCGCAAGCATCCATTTATTACCCTTACCACCAAAATCCATAAACTTATAAACTGTTCGGGAACGGTTGGCAAGCCTGAGTGCTCTGCCTCCACCCTTCTTTTTGCCCCAAAGGAATTTGATGGTGTAAAGCACACAAACGCCAAGTATGTTTATGGCAAAAGCAGTTGCCTCACTAAAGACCATACCGTTTGCAATAAAGAGAACAGAAAACGGAATAATGGGAACAAAGCTTTTAAGTGCAAACATAAATATTAATAAAAAGAAAGCAGGATAGCTTTCGTATCTTGCAATAAACAATTCCAGGTTATAAAACCAGGCATCTATATGAGCAAGGCTTTTTTGCACCTGAGGAATTGTTAAGCCGTAGGTTATTACAATAAGAGCTGCTGCACCGATAAAGCAACCGTAGGCAGACCACCTAAATGCTCGACGACGCTTTTGCTCTTTAGTTAATTTAACGGTTTTCAATACTTCACTCCGATTCGCATAATTAAATATATTTTATACTATTATTTTGTTAAGGTCAAGTAAAAAACCATACAATACAATGCTCTATAAAACAAATTGCACACCCGATACATTTTATGTACCGAGAGTGCAAAGAATTATGACCACATATTTTTATTTTTCTATTTCAATTTTCGCACGAAAGTCTATACTATTCGGATTCTTAGAAACAAAAGAAAACTCAGAAATTAGTTTCATATTCAATGGAATCTGCACAAGAATATCCTGACCGTTTCTTTCAAGAATTTCACAGCCGATATTATGAGGCATTTTTGTTTCTCCGCCATCATCCGTTTCATAAATAATCATAACAGATGTTCCTTGTGCATTTTCGGGCAAATTACAGCGAAGCAACGTAGTTCTTTCACCGTAAACAACTGATTTTACAAGCAATTCTCCTTCGTAAGAATCACTGTTATAAGCTTTGTTAACGGCTACTTCCTCACCCTTTGCTCCTTTAATTTCAAAATCCAAAGAGTCTGTGTCGTTTACACGCAGAATCGCTTCGGTCAAATCCTTACCAAAGAGATTATTGAATACTATAAGATACCCGTCTTTTGATTGCATTTCTTCAGAAAATAAAGGCAAATCAGAATACTTATAAATAGCATCTGCCTTTATAAACTGATTTTCCCCTCTTGGCATAAGCTTAGCAAAATACACGTTATGCTCCTCGGATATCGGTTCAAAGGAAAGGTACAGCTTTATACCGTCAAAAAAGTAACCGGTAATATTACCTTGCTCAAGCACGTTAACATTGCATTCAATTAATTTTTCCTCAACCTCAAGAAAATCCATATATGTTTCAAGAATTGGTGCCATATTCTGATTCGTTACAGAATTCCCGTTAGGCTTTTTTTCTTCTTGGTTTGTGCAGGCCGTAAAGCAAAAAATAATTGAAATGATAAAAAGTGTAACAAATAATTGATTTAGCTTTTTCATAATTTCACCTTCTATTTTATAATATCGCAAATCCAAACACGAGTCAATCAAAACCTTACCATAGCTCTGCAGGTTGCCAAAGATATGTGTTTGAGCCATATACTTCAAACCATACATATATGACAAAAAAAATGATAATATTTCACATAATTTTAAAAATTTCCAAAATTTCGTTATAACGAACAATTTAACCCCATCATATTTGTGGTTTTTGACAACAAACCACATTGTGAACTCAACCCAACTTGAAAAAACAGGTGTTTTGTTATATAATAATATTTGGTGATTTTATGACAGAAAAATTAAAAGCCGTTATCCTTGACGGCCACACAGAAAACCCGGGAGATTTATCCTGGGGACCGATTGAAGCACTTGTAGATTTAACAGTTTACCCTCGCACAGAGCCTGAGCTTGTAGTTGAAAGAGCAAAGGATGCTGATATTGTTATAGTAAACAAGGTGCATTTAACAAGAGAAATTATTGCACAGCTTCCAAAACTGAAATTTGTTTCCACCCTTGCAACAGGCTTTAACCAAATTGATGGTATTGCATTAAGAGAAAGAGGTATATCCTGCTCAAATATTCCTGCATACTCTACAAATGCCGTTGCACAGATGGTATTTGCTTTTATACTTGAGTTGACTAACCAGACGGCTGCATATACAGAGGATGTTAAAAAGGGCAACTGGTCTAAATGTGAGGACTTTTGCTATTGGAATAAGCCACTTTATGAGCTTGACGGCAAAACATTGGGTATTATAGGCTTCGGCAAAATCGGTTCAAGGGTTGCAGAGATTGGTAAGGCCTTCGGCATGAAGGTGGTTGCCTACACTCCTTCCGGCAAAAAAGAAGGCTATCCACATATCACTTTTACAGATTTAGATACCGTACTCAGGGAGTCCGACTATATTTCTGTTCACTGCCCACTTACAGACAACACTGCAGGTCTTATTAATGAAGAGTTTATAGGCAAAATGAAAAAGAGTGCCTATATAATTAACACCTCAAGAGGCCCTGTAGCAAACGAGCAAGACGTTAAGGATGCTCTGGTAAATGGTGATATAGCAGGCTACGGCACAGACGTTTTATCTACAGAGCCACCTGCCCAAGATAACCCATTGCTTACTGCCCCTAACTGCCTTATTACACCACACGTTGCGTGGGCTGCATACGAAACAAGGCTACGCCTTATGGGAATTCTTGAAGAAAATGTTAAAGGCTTCCTTGAAGGAAGGCTTGTTAATGTTGTTAACCCTTAATTTTTATTCAATTTTACAGAAAAAGGCACATTTTTCTTGGCTAAAAGTTTCAATTTTTTTTGCATTATGACAAAAGTTGAAAATCCAAGTTAAAATTATGTCAAAGTTGTTGCATTTATTCTGTTTTGTGATAAAATATTTAAGGTTAGAAAACTAATTATAAATATTTGGAGGTAATTCAAATGTCAGTTAAAGTTGCAATTAACGGTTTCGGTCGTATCGGCCGTCTCGCATTCCGTCAGATGTTCGGCGCTGAAGGTTACGATGTAGTAGCTATCAACGACCTTACAAAGCCATCAATG
>JAZSGB010000086.1:0-28988 GCA_045532505.1 Acutalibacteraceae bacterium
TCGTTACACTTGAAGAGCTTGACGACAAAGCACTTACAATTGGTGAAGACGGCTTTGTTGAGTTCGAAATCACAGGCAAAAAGATTCTTACAATTAAGTTCTGCTAAAGCAATAAAAAGCGTTACATCTTTCGGGATGTAACGCTTTTATTATTTGAATTCAAAACTCAAAAAATAAATCGGGAAAAGTGTTTTGCCGCAGAGGTTTAGTAAAGCAATAAAACCTCAAAACACTTTCCCCAATCAAAAACGAAACTATATAGAATAACTTTTTAATATACTCTACGATTATTCTCATTATAATATGAAATCATAATGATGTCAATATGATTTCTTAAAAAACACATTCAAAATGATATCATTTCAGTATCATTTTACGGAGGTGATATTTTGGCAGGAAATTATTATCAACCTTTTTCGCTGAGAATATCAGAAGAGCTTTTAGATAAAGTTAAGTATATAGCCACAAAAAACAAGCGTTCAGCCAATAAGGAAATTGAATTTCTTATTGAAGCAGCCATTGAACAGTTTGAAAAAGATAACGGTAAAATAGAATTATAAAGTAGCTCCTCTGATTTGGCAACAATTAGAGGGGCTGTTTTATTGTAGTTTTATTTTATCAAGCCATTATTGAATGTTTAATTATGTTGTGTTATACTTATTTTCGTAAAAAAACTGAGAAAGGATGTGAGATTTGTGGTTGATAAAGCTACGGTCAAGCTTTATGCAGAAGAATATTATGAGCCCATATACAAATTCTGCTGTGCAAATTTAAATTACAATTCTCACGATGCTCAGGATGTTACACAAGAGGTATTTTTGCTTTTTCAGCTAAAATACCATGAGTTAGACGATGAAAACATCAAAGCATGGCTTTTTAGTACTGCAAGCTACAAAATAAAAGAGCTTTTAAAGAAAAAAGGTGTGGCACAAAAGCACTTTACAAGCCTTGAATATTATGATACACAAGCCGATAACGACGATATATTTGAGCTTTTAGACGATCAGCTTGATTTTGATAGTGAAAAGCTTCAAAAATACAGAGCAATTATTTTCGAAAAGCTTTCTGCAAAAGAACAATTGCTTTACACCAAAGCCTTTGTAGAAAATAAGCCTTATGCAAAAATAGCAGAGGAATTTAACACAACCGAAAATAATATTTGTGTCAGAATTTTCAGACTCAAGAAAAAAATCGGTTTTATGCAAGCTCTTATGCTTTGCACAATAGGGCAGTTTATTTTTAAACTTTTATTTTGATATTTAATAATATTTTCAAAAAAAATGTAATGTTCCCCTTTTCAAACGCCATATATAAATAGAATGTATTAAACAAAGGAGTGAGTTATGCCGTGATTAACAAGGATAAGAAATCAGACAAGCTGATTGAGCGTCTTTATGCTGTTATGGATTTTGAATCGCAAAAGCCTTACAATGAAGTTGATACCGATTTAATTGAAGCCTGCACCGAGCTTATTCTTGAATTGCAGGGCAAAAACTTCACTATGAGCAAAGAGGAAATTCAAGAAAAGATTAATAAAATACCTTTTGTTGATATTGATGATTTTAACAAAGCAAAACGAAAAAAGGTAAATAAACGCAAGCTTTTACTTTTGGCTGCAGTAATCTCAATTTTGTGTATTCTTTTATCAACCACCTCTATTTCACAAAAGTTTGATTTCCATAGAATGTTCCAAGTTGTTAAAGATAAGTTCGGCTCTGTGTTTAACGTTCCCGTGGGTGTTCCACAAATAGATGGTAACGAGGAATTTGTTAACAACGGAAAACCACATATTTACCACAGTGCAAAGGACTTTTTCAAAAAAGAAAAGCTGGACATACTGTTGCCAGCAAAAGAATTGCCAAATGATATTGAAATTGTAACTATAGATTATGCAAAAGATTTTAACTCTGTATGTGTGTTATTCACAAAGGACATTGTTTCATACGAGGTAGCACTTAATTCCGAGTTACCGCAATGGGTAAAGGATTATTGTGATACCACGTTCGAAATAAACGGCATACTGTGCTACGCAGACGAAATGCCCGATGTTGGCAGAACACAAATTTACTTTGAGCATAAAGGCAACGCTTACACTATCGGCACCACAAATATACAAATTCTCCCTGATTTTATAAAGGCCTTGGAGGATGCTCAATAAACGAAAACACATAAATTGCAACAAACTTATAAAAAGAATTCGGAAAGCATCAGCTTCCCGAATTCTTTTATTATTAAAGGTAATAATATTTTTCAAACTCAACTGGGTGAGGAATCTTTGCAATTTCTGCAAGCTCTGCACGCTTTGTTTTAATAAAGTTTGCAATAAGCTCCTTCGGGAACACGCCACCTGCTGTAAGGTAATCGTTATCCTTTTCAAGCTCATCAAGTGCTTCATCAAGGCTTGTTGGCAGTCCCTTAAGCTTTGCCTTTTCCTCTTCAGGGAGGTTGTAAAGGTTAAAGTCATATGGACCCCAGCCGTTTGCTCTTGGGTCAATTTTATTCTTAATACCGTCAAGACCTGCCATAAGGAGTGCTGCATAGCAGAAGTATGGATTACAGGTTGCATCCGGGTTACGAAGCTCAAAGCGTCTTTCCTCAGGCTGCTTTGCATATGCAGGTATACGTATAACTGCACTTCTGTTTGATGTTGCATAACCAACTGTTACCGGAGCCTCAAAGCCCGGAATAAGTCTCTTGAATGAGTTTGTGCTTGGGTTTGTAATAGCACAAAGTGAAGAAATGTGCTTAAGAAGACCACCAATAAAGTAGTGCGCTGTTTCGCTAAGGTGCGAGTAGCCGTTATCGTCAGAGAAAATAGGCTCACCATCCTTAAAGAGCTGCATATGCACGTGCATACCACTACCCGCCTCGCCGTAAACAGGCTTTGGCATAAGTGTTGCGCTAAGGCCGTACTTTGCTGCTGTATTTTTGATAATATACTTAATCATCATTGTAGCATCTGCCATTTTTGACATTTCGCCAAGCTGTGGCTCAATTTCAAACTGACCTGATGCAGCAACCTCAGGGTGGTGGTATTTAACCTTAATACCTGCCTCCTCCATAAGAAGGCACATTTCGCTACGGCATTCGTATGAAGCATCGTATGGCTTTGCAATATGGTATGCCTTTTGCTTTGGCACTATAACACCGTGTCCCTCGCAGTCGCTATTCCAATATGACTGCTTTGTATCAAGTGTAGCAGAGATGTTGTTTGGTGAAACATCCCAGCCTACATAATCGAAAAGATAAAACTCAAACTCAGGAAGAATAAGCATTGTATCTGCAATACCACTATCCCTCATATATTTCTCTGCTGCAAGAACAATATTTCTCGGATATTGTGCAAGAGGTCTGTTTTCGGGTGAATCAATAATCATTGCATTACCGCTGATTGTAAGTGTAGGAATTTCGCAGAATGGGTCAATCATTGCTGTTTCAGGGTCAGGAATGAAAACCATATCGCTCTTTTCAACCACAGCATAGCCGTAGTTAGATGCATCAAAGCCGATACCCTTTTCCATAACGCTTTCATCGAAGCTGCATGCAGGAATTGTTACATGGCGATATTGACCGTTAATATCAACCATCTTAAAGTCAATCATTTTAATGTCTTTTTCTTTAATGAGATTGATAATTTCTTGAATCTTTTTGTCCATATTTTAACCTCTTTTCCAAACTTATACTGCTATATTAACAACTATAAATAACTTTGTCAATAAACATTAGAGTTGAAAAACACACAAAAAAATGATAAAATTCCAAAAAGGAGTTGATTATATGACTAAAAAGGAAAGAGCAATAAAAATATGCGAGCTTTTAAAGCTTGAATATCCTGAGGCTGTTTGCCAGCTTAATGCTGACACACCCTTTCAGCTCCTTGTGGCAACAAGGCTTTCTGCCCAATGTACAGATGCAAGGGTTAACCTTGTAACCCCTGCCCTTTTTGAAAAATACCCAACGGAGAATGAGCTTGCCCAAGCCCCTGTTGAGGATGTGGAAAAGCTTATACACTCCTGTGGCTTTTACCACGGCAAGGCACGAGATTTAATAGGAATGGCAACTGCTGTAAGAGACACCTATAAAGGCACCCTGCCCGATACAATTGAGGAGCTTACAAAGCTTCCCGGTGTTGGCAGAAAAACAGCTAACCTTATAGTTGGTGATGTATATAAAAAGCCTGCTGTTGTTGCAGATACCCACGTTATAAGAATCACAAATCTTTTAGGTCTTACAGATTCTAAGGACCCTAAAAAGGTTGAAATGCAGTTAAAGAAAATTTTACCACCTGAGGAAAGTAACGATTTTTGCCACAGAATAGTACTGCACGGAAGGGCCGTTTGTATTGCAAGGCGCCCCAAGTGTGCAGGGTGTGTTTTAAACGAGATTTGCAAAAGCAAGAAAGGATAATCTATGAAAAAAATTATATCCGTACTTATATGTATATCAATACTTTTTTCTTTTTCGGCCTGCTCACTTAACGCTTCAAACGGACTTTTTACTATAGGTGTGCTTGGTAGTGTGCAATCCTTTGACCCCCTAAAGGCTGAAAGTGATATTGAAAAAATGCTTTCAACAAACTGCTTTGAGGGTCTTTTGCGTTTTGATGAAAACTCTAAAATAGACCTTGCGGGAGCTACTGCCTACACTGTAGAAAAAAACGGAACATTGTACACCTTTAAGCTTAACCCCGATGCAAGCTACCACCTAAGCAAGGCAGCTAAAGAGCTTTTGGTAGAAAAAGGCATTAAAAAGTTTGATACAACAATCACAGCACAGGATTACATATACGGTATACAAAGCTTTCAAGAGGCATATCCAGAACCACTTAAAAGCATTAAAGAGATAAAAGCTGTGGATGAATTCACTATAGAAATCAAGCTTTCAAAGGCAGACTATGATTTACTGTACAAGCTTGCTGCTTACCCTGTTTACCCACGCAGCAAAGCCTTTTGTGATGCTATGAACAAAGACCTGGGCACATCTACAGATACCATACTCACAAACGGCCCCTACTATATAAAAAGCTCTGACCCTACCGAAACACTTATGGAAAGGTGCTACGATTACAACGGTAATATTCACACAATGAACAAGCACATAGTCCTCTACACCACAGGCGCCGAGGAAGCTTTAGAGGAAAGATATTTAAATGGTAGCTACAGTATTTATACAAGCAGAGATATTGCTTTAGAAAATGCTGCTGTAAGCTATAGTGATGTTTGGGGACTTTGCTTCAATTGTAAATCCACATTGGGCGCATCACAAGGATTACGTTTCGTTTTGCTCAGCTCAATAAACTTTGGAATAATAGAAATGCCATCTTATGCAATAAGCAAGGCAGAAGCCGTTATTCCACCGGATTTCACCTTAGGTGATGTAACCTACTCAGACTTTGCTTCAACTCCCACAAGGTACACCTCCGATACAGAAAAGGCACAAAGCACGCTTGATGCTTTACTTGCAAAATACAAAAAGACTTCTTATACTCTTAAGTTTGCTGTTCCTGCAGAAATGGAAAGCACTGCAAAAACTATTATTAAGGATTGGGAAGAACTTTTTGGTGAAAAAATCGTAGTTGAGCTTAAAACATTTGATAAAAAGGATGCGAGCACCATTGCAACCGAGGGTGATTACGAAATTGCAATTTTGCCACTTTCACCTGAAGCAAGAACTCCACAGGGCTTACTTGATAATATAAGTGGTGCACCCTGCTACTATGAAAAAAGTATAATGCAACAAGAAAAGGCCTACTCCCCTATAAGTGAAGATAGATTTAAAGCCTACCACTCTGTTGAAAACGCTCTTATAGAAAATGGGGTTTTTGTGCCTCTTTTCTATACAGGCACAACCCTTAATTTAGCTGAAAATTTAAAGGGAATTTATATTGCCGATGGTGGCAATCTCATATATTTCTACGGAGGGCACCAAACCAAATGAAAACAAAAATCTATAAAGCGCTTTCAGTATTATTGTTGGTTGTGGTAATGGTAACGATATTTATTCTTTCCCACCAAAACGGCGCTCAGTCTACAGAAACAAGCGGTTTTGTAACAAAGCTGTTATCTTTATTTTTGGGAAATGTACCCGAAGCAATTGTAAGAACCTTTGGCCATTTCAGCGAATTTTGCGCACTGGGCTTTCTTATGCTGAATTGCTTTTATGCTTTTAAAGCAAAGCTTTTACCTATTCAATCAATACTAATCTCCTGGTGCTATGCCTGGACCGATGAAATACATCAAATATTCGTTGACGGACGAGCCTTTCAGATATCCGACCTTTTAGTAGACCTTGCAGGCATTTTAACAGGCACGGCTTTAATGTCGTTAATAATTTTTATAACAACAAAAATTTCCAAGACAAGAAAAATCAGGAATCAAAAATGATTCCTGATTTTTCTTATTTAAACATTTCATCAATTTGCTTTTTAGTTGATTGCGCCCAGGCATATTGATCCATATATTTACCAAAATATTTAACCTTATCCGATTTACCATTTTCAAGCAGCTCGTAGTAATCGCAAGAAAACTTTGTTTTATCTATGCTTCTTTGGTTTCTGTTATCAACAAGAATTTCGGAGATTCCTACCTCCTCAAGTGTTGCTCTTAGCGAACGTAAAACCTTTCTGAAAAGGGACTGCACAGTTTCATCGTAGGCTCTGCCCTCCCACAAAACACTTATAGCCTGCTCGGTGCTTACCACGCCACCGTTCCTGTCAACAAGTAAAGCCAACAGCTCTTTTGATTTAGCACTTGAAAAATTAACAGATTTACCTTCTACAAAAACATCAAAATACCCAAAGGTTTTAATAAGAATGTGGTTTTCGCTGACTGCATCCTTAATAAGAAGTGCTTTATCATAAGCCTTTTTGATTGTTTGTGGTTCATATGGCTTAAGCACATAGTCCACTGCATCTACGCCAAACGCTTCAAGCGCATAGTCGCTGTAGCCTGTTGTGAAAATAACTCTCACGTTAGGTGAAAGTACCTTAATTCTTTTTGCCAACTCAATACCCTTAATAACAGGCATTTCTATATCAAGGAAAGCTATATCAACCTTGTTTTGTGCTACATAGCTCAATGCATCCAACGGATTATTGAATTTAACAATTTCATCCTCTATTCCTAAATCTCTACAGGTATCCTCAAATTCCTCTAATGCGAGAAACTCGTCATCAACAGCAATTATTCTCATTTTTTAGCCCCCTTAGGTATTTTTATAACAACAACTGTACCACCACCGATTTCACTTTCTGTCTCTATATCGGCGTGCATTATTTCTTCGAGCCTTTTGCGTATATTGGAAACGCCCACATGGGAGCGTCCGTCATTTTTCTTTTCATCAACATCAAAGCCTACACCATCATCCTCAACAGATATAATAAAGTGGCTTTGTGTTTCGCTTGTTTTAATAGTAACCGTACCACCCTCAGGCCTTTGGTTAACACCGTGCTTTATAGCGTTTTCTACAATAGGCTGAAGGGTAAGTGGTGGTATTGTAAAACCAACAACTCCTATTTCATATTCAATTTTTAATCGGTCGCCAAAACGCAGCTGTTCAATAGCAGCATAATTCTTAACGTGTTCAAGCTCCTTCTCAAAAGAAATCGGTTCTTTTTGTGTCAAGGAATCCATATTACTTCTTAGATAGTTAGAAAACTTTACAACTGCACTCTCTGCTGTTTTAGGGTCCTTTTTTATTAAGTATTTTATTGTGTTAAGCGCATTATACAAAAAGTGTGGCTGAATTTGGCTTATCATAAGGGTAATATTCAGTTCACTTAATTCCTTTTCAAGCTCAGCTGCTCTTTGTGCTTTTTTGTAAGTATTAAGTGTATCCGATATATGTACAAAAAGCATTAACGTTATAAACAAGAAACAGCCTATAGGCATAACAAACGAAACAGAACCGGAAATATAGCCGTTAATGTAAAGGTTATCTGTTACAAGAGCTGCCGCTGTTATGCAGTAGAATATAAGGTAAAGCACAGCAAACTTTTTCTTTTTTATGGTTGCGTCCGAAAGCTTGTAAATCATATAACCGTCAAAGAAATATGCCACGGATTGTATCCACATATATGCTTCTGAAATATAAATATAGTCGTATGTAAAGTACGGAATAAATGCACATATAAGGAACAATGCCGAAATAAGGCTAAGCGTTATATTGCTTATTTTAAGGCCTAAAACATTTACAAGGTGCATAAGCATACAAAGCTTTATAATATAGGTGGAAACATATATCAGCGACATCATAATCTCATAGTTCATATCACCAAAGAAATTATGGGAAATTATGTAGCCCTCATTGGAAATGAGCATTCTGAAAATGAATATCACGCACAGTAAAACGAGCCATATCTGGTCTGACATATCCTTGCGCATTATACCGATAGCCACAGCACCTATACAGAAAAACGCCACAATACCAACAAGCATAAAACGCACGGCAATCGAGCCTAAAAAATCATCCTGATATTGAGAATAGTCAGACAAAACAGGGGCTGAGGTTAAACCACTCGAATAATCACAATCAACCTCAACAACAATCTCGTGCATACCGGCGGTCTTTTCAAGAACAATAGGTTCCCTGTGCAAGTCCACATCGCTTTTTCCACCATGCAAGGAGCGATTTGAAAACACAAGGTTACCGTCTATATATACCCTACAAAGGCCCGGCAGATTTTGCACGCCAACAATCATAGGCTGTGTTGAATCTAAATTTTTTATATATGCACGGTAGCTTGCTATACCACCGTTAGAGAGCTGTTCGCCGTTTATTTCGTAATCTGTCCATGAGGAAGGAATTTCTACATACAAATCAGGCTGAGAGTTTTTTATGTTTTGGCTTATCAAATGCTCTCCCCAATGAAATTCCCATTCACCTGCAAGTAAAACACTTTCACCTTCTGAAAAATCGTACCCCTTAACATTTACTACTGCAGAGTTGATTTTAAGATTATTAAAAAAACTGGGATTAACGTAGCTTATAAAAGGCAGAATAATACAAACAATAACTGTTATCATGGTAGTTATTACAAAAAGAGTGTTTCTTTTAAAGGTTTTCGTCATAATTCCACCCCCAACAGGTACTATTTTATATGTTTATAATTATATAATACAAACGAGAATAAATCAACACCATATTGAGAAGGATTCGGTACTTTTTCGTTACTTTTTTTATTTTTTTTACTGAAAAGCAATTCTTGAAATGTTTATGCATATATGGTAAAATAATATGAATGAGGTGTTTTATATGATAAATAACAACAAGCGTTTAGAAATCTTAAATAAGCTTTTAGAAAACGGTGTAGAAATCCCCTGCTTTGACGGTGTTATAGTTGAACCCAACATAAAAATCGGAGAGGGCACGGTTATTATGCCCGGCACCGTGTTATTAGGTGAAGTTAAAATAGGTAAAGGCTGTGTAATAGGTCCGAATTCGTATATTGTAGACTCTACCGTAGGTGATAATACAAAGCTTAACAACACCCAATGCTTTGATGCATCAATAGGCGATAATGTTACAGCAGGTCCGTTTGTGCACATTCGCCCCAACACACAAATAGCTGACAACGTACACATAGGTAATTTTGTAGAGGTTAAAAATTCTGTTGTAGATGAAGGGACAAAGCTTCCTCACCTGCTTTATATCGGCGATTCCGATGTAGGCAAAAATGTCAACTTCGGCTGTGGCTGTGTTACCGTAAACTATGATGGAAGAAATAAATCCCGTACAGTTGTGAAAGACGGTGCTTTTATCGGCTGCAACACAAATCTTGTTGCTCCTGTTACTGTTGGTGAAAATGCATTTACAGCAGCAGGCTCAACAATCACAGAGGATGTACCCGACAATTCTCTCGCTGTTGCACGAGCAAGGCAAACTAATAAAAGAGAATGGGTAAACATTAAAAAGCCTTATAAAAGGCAGCACAACAAATAATATTTGGAGAAATTATGTTTAATAAATTTAAAAACCAAGGCTCCGGTAGCTCCACCTACGATTACCTTGTAGTAGGCTTGGGGAATCCCGGTGCTAAATATGAAACAACTCGCCACAACGCAGGCTTCCTTTGCATTGAAAAAATGGAGGATGAATATGGCTTTAAGGCTAAAAAGCTTAAATTCCATGCCCTTATAGGCGATACTAAAATAGCAAACAAAAAAATTCTTGTGATGAAGCCGCAAACAATGATGAACAACAGTGGTGTTGCCATCAGCGAATGTGCTTCATTCTACAAAATACCACCACAGAATATTATTGTTATTTTTGATGATATTTCACTTGACCCCGGAAAGCTTCGTATAAAGAGAAAAGGAAGTGCAGGTGGCCATAACGGAATTAAAAGCATTATCGCTCACCTTGGTACAGAGGAATTTCCTCGAATAAAGTTAGGTGTCGGCAAAAAGCCACATCCCGACTACGACCTTGCAGACTGGGTGCTTTCAAACTTCCCTAAAAACGACATTCCTCTTGTAAGAGAGGCTATAGACAACGCTCTCTGCGCCCTTGAGCTTATGGTAAAGGGCGATACAGAGACAGCTATGTCAAAATACAACAGCTGAGGTTTTTATGTCCTGTTATTCAAAGCTTCTTAAAAACTGTCCGGAATTTAATACAG
The DNA here is from genome assembly GCA_045532505.1 of Acutalibacteraceae bacterium. GTDB lineage: Bacteria > Bacillota > Clostridia > Oscillospirales > Acutalibacteraceae > DTU089. The sequence goes on from JAZSGB010000086.1 coordinate 10,619, forward strand.
TACTGGGCTACATAAAAAACGGTGTGGCACCCTCGGGCATTACAGGTCTCCCCTTCGCCCCTAAGGCGCACCTTATACATTCACTCTGCGAGGAGCTTTCTCGCAGAGCTGTTGTCGTTTTGCCCGATGAAGCTTCAGCTCGCAAGCTTGCAAGTGATATAAACCACTATTCAGGCAAAGAAAATGCAATATTCTTCCCTGCAAGGGATTACTCTTTCAACTCCACACAGGGGCAGTCAAGGGAATATGAGCAATTAAGAATTAAGACACTTTGCAAAATTCTCAATGAGAATTATTCTGTTATTGCCTGCTCTGTAGAGGCTGCTTTACAGCTTACAATCCCACCCGAGGAGTTAAAGGAACGCATTTTTAAAATCGACCTCGACACAGAAATCTCAACAGATACTCTTATAAACACCCTTATTGCCGCAGGCTTTAAAAAGACTGACAGCGTTGAAGGTCCCGGCCAATATGCCCACAGAGGTGGCATAATAGACTTTTTCCCTGCAGACTCCACTGAGCCTGTAAGAATTGAGTTTTGGGGCGATTCGGTAGACAATATCTCCACCTTTGACCCTTCCACACAAAGAAGAACCGATACTTTAAAATTTTGCGAAATCACCCCTGCTACAGAAATTATTTTTGAAAGCGAAGCCGTGCTTAAGGATAAAATTCGCAACCATGCAGAAAATCTTTCGGGCAAAGGCTCACGCAAGGCAAGGGAGCTGCTCAATAAAGATATTGAGCTCCTTGAAGCAGGGGTAAGCCTTTCTTCTGTTGATAAATACTTATCTCTCGCATACAAAAGAACAGCCTCAATATTTGATTACTGCTGTAATGACCAGCTTTTTATTATTGAAAGCAGCGCAGTAAAGGAACGTGCCGAAGCCGTTTCAAGGCTGTTTAATGAAGAAATAAAGGCTCAGTTTGAAAACGGTGTACTTTCAAAAGGGCTTGATACCTTCACACTTACATTTCCACAGCTTCTTTCTATCTACGAAAGCCACAAGGCTTTTTATGTAGATACCTTCCCAAGGGGCACCTTTGACACCCCTGTAAAAAGCCTTACAACATTTAATGTACAGCAAACACCTGTTTGGAACGGTACGTTGGATGTTTTGCTTGATGATATCAGGCCTTGCCTCAGAAATAAAGAGCAATGCATTGTTACTGCAGGCACACAAAAGGCTGCAGCTGCATTAGTTGAGGCTTTAGAGGCTGAAGATATTAAGGCTATACATTTCCCTGTACCCCCTGCAGAATTCCCAAAAACTATGGTTACTGTTTTATCGGGTGGTATCTCTACAGGCTTTAGGTATCCTAACGAAAAATTCACAATAATCTCCTACGGCAGAAGTGGCGCAAGGCCAACCACTGCAAAAAAGAAGCGCAAAAACTACAAGGCAGCAGATGCTATACAAAGCCTTGAGGAGCTTTCAAAGGGCGATTATGTTGTTCACTCCGTACACGGTATAGGTATTTTTGACGGCATACACAAGCTTGAGGTTTCAGGCGTTACAAAGGACTTTATTAAAATACAATATGCAAAGGCTGCCGTTTTATTTGTACCTGTAACACAGCTTGACCTTGTTTCAAAATACATTGGGCCCAAAGACGATACAAAAACGCTTAAGCTTTCCCACTTAGGTGGTAATGATTGGCAAAGGCTAAAAACAAAGGTTAAGGCATCTGCCAAGAATATGGCAAAGGAGCTTATTGCTTTATATGCCAAGAGAATGAAAACAGCAGGCTATGCATTCTCACCCGATATAGATATGCAAAATGATTTTGAGCGCAGGTTCGAATACGATGAAACTGATGACCAATTACGAGCCATACACGAAATTAAAAGGGATATGGAAACACCTCACCCTATGGATAGATTATTGTGTGGTGATGTTGGCTTTGGTAAAACAGAGGTTGCCTTACGTGCTGCCTTTAAATGCATTGCAGACGGCAAGCAATGCGCAATACTTGTACCTACCACAATACTTGCTTTACAGCACTATAATACAATAAAGCGCCGTTTTGACGGCTTCCCTATTGAGTCAGAAATGCTTTCACGTTTCCGTACATCAAAGGAACAAGCAAAAATTATAAAGAGCTTAAAGCGTGGTTCTATTGATATTATTGTGGGCACACACAGGCTTATATCTAAAGATATTTCATTTAAAGACCTTGGCCTTATTATTGTGGATGAGGAGCAGCGCTTTGGTGTTGGGCAAAAGGAAAGACTTAAGGAGCTTTACCCCGATGTAGACTGCCTTACACTTTCTGCTACACCTATCCCTCGTACTATGAATATGGCTATGTCGGGCATCAGAGATATGTCTGTTATAGAAGAAGCCCCGCAAGACCGTTTTCCTGTGCAAACCTATGTATTGGAGCACGACTGGGGTGTTATTGCCGAGGCAATGGAAAAGGAGCTTCGCAGAGGTGGCCAGGTTTACTACCTGCACAACAAGGTAGAAACTATTGAAAAAACTGCTGCAAAAATAAAAGAGCTTTTACCCAATGCAAATATCAGTATCGGCCACGGCAAAATGAGTGAGGATGAGCTTTCAGAGGTTTGGCGACAGCTTCTTGAGGGTGAAATTGACATACTCGTTTGCACCACTATTATAGAAACAGGTGTAGATGTACCTAACGCCAACACACTTATTATAGAAAACGCTAACCACCTGGGCCTTGCACAGCTCCACCAAATAAGAGGGCGTGTAGGCAGGTCTGCAAGGCGTGGCTTTGCATACTTCACCTTTAACAGAGGTGTGCAGCTTTCCGAAATTGCAACAAAAAGGCTTAATGCAATAAGGGAATATACAGAATTTGGTTCAGGCTTTAAAATTGCTATGCGCGACCTTGAAATAAGAGGTGCAGGCAACCTTCTCGGTTCAGAGCAGCACGGACACATGGAGGCCGTAGGCTTTGATATGTATATGAAGCTGCTTGCAGAGGCCGTTGTAGAAGAAAAAGGCGAGGTAAAAAACATTTCTACTAAAGAGTGCCTTGTTGACCTTAGTATTGATGCATATATCCCTGAGACATATATTGAAAGCTTACCTCAAAGGCTTTATATCTATAAGCGTATTGCAGATATAAAGAATGACGAGGATGCAAGTGATGTTTTAGATGAGCTTATTGACCGTTTCGGTGAGCCACCTGCTTGCGTAGAGGGTCTTATCAAAATTGCTCTATTAAGGCACATGGCAGCAGAGCTTAATATATACGAAATAGGTCAACAGCATAACAGTCTGCTGTTGTACGTTGAAAAAATTGAGATGAATAAAATTGCTGTGCTTATAAAAGCAATGAAGGGCAGAATTTTTGTTACACCGGGTGTAAAGCCTTATATAACAGTAAAAAGAGCTGTTGGCCAACACCCACTTGATGCTCTTAAGGAAGCACTTACTTTGCTAAAACAAGCAACAGAAAGCGAGGAACAATAAATGAGACATAACTTTAAAACACAGGGCGTTTGCTCAAGAACAATATCCTTTGATATTGAAAAAGGCATTATTTCCAACGTAAGCTTTGAGGGTGGCTGCAACGGAAACCTTAAGGGTATTTCAGCCTTAGCAGAGGGCAAGCCTGCACAAGATGTTATTGACGCACTTTCAGGCATTCGCTGTGGCTTTAAATCCACCTCCTGCCCCGACCAGTTTGCAAGAGCATTAAAAATTGCTATGGAGGAGGAAATATAATGAAATACTTGGTTTTAATTGCAGATATTGATGAATTTGAGCCATGCAAAAAAAGCCTTGGTGATATTGTAGAAAAGGAATACACAATAAAGCATATGCCTGCTTTTGATTTTACCCACAACGGCCACAGCTGCACAGCTGTTTGCTTTGGTATAGGCAAGGTAAATGCTGCTATGGGTGCTTCTATCGCCCTTTGCCAAGGTGCTTACGACGGTGTTATTAATACCGGCTGGAGTGGTGCTGTTTCAGGAGTATACAAGGGCGATATTGTTGTTTCCGACTCTGTTGTGGAATGTGATTTTGACTTAACACCTATTGGCAGATTACCGGGCCAAAAGCCGGGCCAGGCAGAATATATATACAACTGCAAAAACGCTCTTTACGATGCTGCCGTTTCAATAGAAGGCTTTAAGCACGGAAACCTTGGCACAGGCGACTTTTTCTTAACTGATACAGAGAGAAGAAACAAATACAAAGAGATTTTTAACATAAGTGCTTTTGATATGGAAAGTGGCGCTTTAGGTGCCGTTTGTTACCTTTTTGGTAATGTCCCATTTGTAAGCGCAAGAAAAATCTCGGACAGTGCAGACGACGTTGGTGTTGATGACTACCAAAATTCTGTTAAAACAGACGTTACTGCATTTTCGGATATAGTGCTTAAAATATTAGAAAAGCTGTAAAAATAAATTAACCGTTATGTCAAACTCAATTGACATAACGGTTTTATTTTTTTTGCACAAAACTCACATGGCTATTCTAAGGGCCAATGCCACCAAGCAAGTACGAATTGCGCTTATCTTAATTCATACTATGCTTGGGCAGGAAAAAAGTGCAAAGCACTTTTTAAATTAGGAATTAGGAATTAGGAGTTAGGAATTAGGGAATAAGGGGCTACGACGCAATTATAAAGCTTCGCATCAGACTTACTCCAAATCAATGCTCGTCATAATAGATAGTGTCGTATTCCTCGGTGGTGTACTGGTCTACAATATATCGTCCGTCTTTTGTTTGGGTTACAAAGAATTCTTCAACTAATGGATAACCTTCATATTTAAGATAAATGCAGTGATTATCCCATGAATTTTCTACAATATAATCATAAACTTCTTTATCAAGCTCTTTTTCTCCGTTGCTTTTGGCACAGTCAAGAATATGATTAACAATGTCCTCGTTTTTGATTCTCTTTTCATCCTCTACAGAGCACAGCATCCACACTTCACTCACTATGTTATTATAGATTGTAGGAAAAACAAAATCATCTTTCATTAGCACAACATCCCAACTTGGTAGCCTAATGAAATTCATGTTTTCATCTAATTCTTCAGAATACGGCTCAAAATATGTAAAACAAAGTAAATCACCTTTGTAATAAATTCTTTTATCATCACAAGAGTAATCACGAACTAAACTATATCGTTCTCTAACATTCCATCCATCATGAACAGTAGTTTCTACATACATCTCGCCTTCATAAATTATACAAAGTGGGTCATGAGTTATTTTTGCAGGAACAAAAATTTGATAAAACAGTCCAACCAAAACAAATATTCCAATAACAGTCGAAAATAGATACCTTAATTTAAAATACTTTTTCATACCGTACCTCGTCGTGGTTTTTGTTAATTATACTACCTCGTTAAAATCTTCCACATACATATCTACGGCGTCATAAAAAAATTGCTCATATACCTGTGGGTTTGATTTAGTGTATTCGTCTAAAACCTCCTTAGCCTTTATCCAAGAGAGATTTTTCTCGTAAAAATCGTTTTTTATAGGAACAATTTTTCGTTCACTTGAGTCATATGGTAAGGCATACCTTTCATATACCGAAACATACGCCTCATAAAGCTCATCCTCAGCAGCACCTGCTACCTCTTCATCATCACACTCTACAAGCTTTATAAGGGTTGGTATACCACTAACACCTAATGAGCCGATTTGCTCAACATCTATATCAATTTTTCTTTCTTTATATTGCTTATAGTTATATTCGGCTATAACGGTTTTTGTATCTACTACAGAAACACACAAAAGAGCAACCGTGCAAATAATAACTATAGCCTTTACATACTTGATTTTTGGTGTAAAAAGCCTAAAGAGTAATACTACAAAAATCAAGCCCAGCATAAGCATAAACACAGAGGTTAAAACCCTTAAATGAGTTAAGCCGTAAAGGGATATGTACTTAAGCATTTTTATAATTGCAGTAGAAATATAAAAAACTGTAAACAGACACACAAAGCCTAATAATGCTTTAGTTGATGTGGGTATTTTTTTGCCCTTTCTTTTTACAAGCATAGCTGTAAGCCCTAATATCAAAAAGTTTATAAAGGATATTACACCCATTTGGAAAAAGCCGCTTCTTGCAAACTCTGCTGCTGTAAAATCCTCGGGCAAAAGGAAGGCAAACGCCTTTGTGATATACGCAAGCTGTGAAACGGCGTATGCGCAATACACAAAGCTGACTGCTCCAAGCACAATATTAAAAATAATATTTGGAAGCTTACCTGTAGCTTTTTTATTTACAGCCTCTTCTGATTGCTGTTTTTTCATTGAAAAGTTGTAGGAATACACAGTCGGGAAAATAATAACCGTAACAATAAGGGAAAGCAGCAAAAGACCTGCGTTTTTAAATATTGATTTCACCATAGATGCAAATGCAATATCTGATGATGAAAGCAAAGGTAAAACAATACACAAAAGTGGTATGGAAATTGCAATACCTGCAATTACATACACAGTATTTTTAGATTTATTTTTTGACAGCTTTTCAACGTAGCTTTTTAAAGTAACATCTAATTTCAAAAATGCACCGTCAAGTGTTTTTGAAATGGAGTTAATAAAGCATTTATATGTACCGTTTTTCAAATTAACATTACCTGATACATTACACATTAAAAAAGTAGCGTAAAAGGGCAGATACACCATTGTGCAAAATTTAATAAGATTATCTGCACTCAGGCTAAATGAGGACACAAGCAAAAGCCCTAATACAAGCAATACAATACTAAAGAATTTACTTGTTGCTTCCTTTCTCCAAAGGTAAATAAAAGATATTATTAATAATATTGCGCAGCCGATAGAAAAGCCTATATTAAAAAGACCTATAATACCAATTCTGCTTAAAACAAAAAGACCTGCAAAAATAAAGAATAAAGCTACAATATCTGTTTTTTCGACCTGATAAGTTTTAGGTTTCATAACTTATTCCTCCTTTGAGTATTCAAGTATATCCCCGGGCTGGCAATCAAGCTCTCTGCATATAGCCGCAAGCGTTGAAAACCTGATTGCCCTTGCCTTGCCCGTTTTTAAAATAGATAAATTAGCTTGGGTGAGACCTATTCTCTCGGCTAACTCACCCGAGGACATTTTTCTTTTAGCTAACATTACATCAAGATTTACTACTATTTTCATACTGTTACACCACCAAATCGTTTTCTTCTTTAATTTCACAACCATACTCAAAAACATTTTTGATAATGCGCAGTATTAAAAACATAAAGCCTGCCGAAACTGCTATAGGCACAAAGCCGTAAAACCAAAAGCAACCACCCGCACAAACGGGTACAACAAAAAGGCAGGATAATGACATTCTGCTAAGATACTTTGTATTACTTTGTGTAAAAAACTCCCCTTTCATCATATTTTTCAACATATTCAAGGATGAATATATAACAACTGCCGCAGCAGGTGCACAAATATAAAAAACTGCAATTAATACCTTTGCTGCAGTTTCACCTTTGCCGGCTAAATCGCAATACCAAAAGGCTGCAACAGGCGCCACAAAAAGCAAGACAACAAATGCCACTGCAAGAATTAAAATATATGCAACAGTAAGCCTTATGGATTTTTGGGGTTTTTTCACATTAATCACTCCTTGCCACAAAAATACCCCTATTTTTATCGTTTGTCAATAAAAAATTATCGTTTGTAACTATTTTGTAACAAAAAAATAATATGGAAAGAAACTCTTTACGAGAATTTCTTTCCATATTTTATTAATCCTCAAACTTACTTATAAACGCCTTTGTTCTTTCCGACTTCGGATTATCAAAAACCTCTTCAGGTGTGCCCTCTTCTGCAATAACGCCATCATCCATAAAGATAACCTTTGTGGAAACAGCCTTTGCAAAGGACATTTCGTGGGTAACAATAACCATTGTCATATTTTCATCGGCAAGGCTTTTTATAACCTTAAGAATTTCGCCTGTTAACTCAGGATCAAGCGCAGATGTTGGCTCATCAAAGAAAAGTACCTTAGGCTCAAGCATAAGTGCCCTTGCAATAGAAACACGCTGCTTTTGACCACCTGAAAGCTCACAAGGATAACTGCTTTTTTTCTCAGAAAGGCCAACCTTTTTAAGAAGCTCCTCTGCCTTTGCCTCAATTTCAGCAATTATCTGCTTTTTATTTTCTTTGTAATCTGCCCTTTCTTTTGCTAAAAGCTTCGCAGCAAGGGTCAGATTATCGTGCACGTTGTATTGTGGAAAAAGGTGAAAATCCTGAAAAACAAGGCCCACAAGGCGTTGCTGCATTCTTCTTTCCTTTGCGCTTTCCTTGCCCGTTGTGCCGTCAAAGAAAACCTCGCCATCAACACTGATATAGCCACTATCGGGAATTTCAAGCTGATTTATACAACGCAAAATTGTTGTTTTACCACTACCTGATGAGCCGATAATGCTTAAAACCTCACCCTCATCAAGGGTAAAGCTTACACCCTTTAAAACCTCGGTTTTTCCGAAGCTCTTTTTTAAATCCTTTACTTCAAGTACAGACATATTAAAAGCTCCTTTCAACCTTAGGTTTTGTAGTAATCAAACTTTTTTTCAATCTTATTGAAGAGAATTGTAAGTACGCCGTTAAATACTAAGAAGAATACACCTGTGTAGAACAACGGCCAAATAAGACCTCTACCCGAAAAACGCTCTGCAGCCATAAGAATTTCAGGTATAGCAATTACACGAGCAAGAGATGTATCCTTAACAAGAGTAATAATTTCATTACTCATAGGTGGAATTATGTGTTTTACAACCTGCATGAGTACAACCTTAAAGAAAACCTGTGTCTTTGTCATACCCAATACCTGACCTGCTTCGTACTGCCCCTTTGGAATGCTCTCGATACCACCCCTGAAAATCTCTGAAAAATAGCAAGCGTAGTTAATAATAAATGCAATAAGCGCTGCTGTCATACGAGATTTAAAGGGTGTGTTAAACACAAGGCCGGGAACATAATAAACAACAAAAAGTTGGAGCATCAGGGGAGTTCCCCTGATGACCCAAACTATTGCTTTTGTTATATACTTTATAGGTTTAAATTTTGCCATTGAGCCAAAAGAAATTATAAGGCCCAAAGGAATTGCTGCCAACAGCGTAAAAATGAAAACCTGGCAGTTTTGAAGGAAGCCCTCTAACAGGTCTAATGTAACCTGGTCGAACGACATTTTATACCCTCCGAATTAATTATTTAATAATCTGATCCTGAAGCTTATACTTTGCTGCAATCTTTTCAAGAGTGCCATCAGCAATAAGCTCATCAATAACCTTATTAACCTCAGCTGTAGTGTCTGAGCCCTTACGGAATGCAATACCGTACTCTTCATCAGCAAATGCAAGGCCATCTACAACTACAAGGTCTTCAAAGTCTGTGCCTTCACCAATCATACCGATTGAAGCAACAAAGTCAACTACGCAACCATCTGCTGTGCCTGACTTAACCTCTGTAAGAGCCTTTGACTGAGTATCAACTGCTGTGTAGTTTGCCTCTGCAAAGTATGCTTCTGTTGTAGCAACGCCTTCACCTGCAGATTCTTTTTCTGCTACGATATTAAGACCCTTACCACTTTCAAGATTGATATCTGCAAGCTTATCAGCCTTAACAACAAGAACCTGCTTGTTTGCCATGTAAGCATCAGAAATACCCATTGCCTCTACTCTTTCAGGAGTGATTGTCATACCATTCCAGATACAGTCGATGTTCTTTGCTGCAAGCTCTGTTTCCTTAGCTGTCCAGTTGATTTCCTGGAACTTTGCTTCAACACCAAGCTTTTCGCAAACAGCTTTTGCAAACTCTGTTTCGAAACCGATAAGCTCGTTGTTATCATCAAAATAGTTCATTGGTGCAAAGTATGTGATACCGATAATCATTTCGCCCTTATCCTTGATGTATGCAAGGTCAGAAGCCTGGTCAGGCTCGTTTGTATCTTTACCACAAGCTGCAAATGCGCAAACAATACCTGCTACGAGAACAATGCTCATAACAATAGCTAAAATTTTCTTACTCATAATAATTTCCTCCATAGGCAAAATTCATTGCCTTTTATTTTGTGTTGTCATTCTACCACTTTAGCACACTAAAGTAAAGTGTTTTTTTAAAATTTCTCTATCTTTGTACATTTCAACATATAAATCCTCTATTTTTTTACCCGCCTTGGTTATATTACACAGTTACCAAGTTTAAAACCCTTGATATCATTCTTCATCATTTTATTGCACAGCAAAAAAACTTGACATCTTCCGTTTTTTATATATAATACTATTGTATTTAAAATATTCTTTCGGCATTGATGCAGGATGATTTATTGAGTAGCGTTCAGAGAGAAAGCGGTTGGTGCAAGCTTTTCGCAAGACCTTAAATTTGCTACCTGTGGAGCCTTACCGGAAACGGTACGTATTCAGGCGTTAACTGTTACAAGAGCTGGTGCATTTGCACAATTCGGGTGGTACCGCGGTTATTCCGTCCCGTTTTGCAAAGGCACTTTTTTTAATTTTATAAATGGAGTGAATAATATGCAGTGGACAGGACTTAATGAGTTAAGAGAAAAATACCTTAAATTCTTTGAAAGCAAAGACCACCTTCGCCTTCCCAGCTTCCCTCTCGTACCTCAAAACGATAAGAGCATCCTTCTTATCAACGCAGGTATGACACCAATGAAAAAGTACTTTACAGGCGAAGAAACACCACCAAAAAAGAGAGTTACAACTTGCCAAAAGTGTATTCGTACACCTGATATTGAGCGTGTGGGCATTACAGCACGCCACGGCACATATTTTGAAATGCTCGGCAACTTCTCTTTTGGTGATTATTTTAAAAAAGAGATTATACCTTGGGCTTGGGAATTCTGCACACAGGTTATGGAAATGGACCCTGATAAAATCTATTGCAGCGTTTACCTTGAGGATGATGAAGCATACGATATCTGGACAAAGGATGTAGGCGTTAAGCCCGACCATATGGTACGCTTCGGCAAAGAGGATAACTTCTGGGAGCACGGTCAAGGTCCTTGTGGCCCTTGCTCAGAGCTTTACTACGACCGTGGTGAAAAATACGGCTGTGGCAGCCCTGACTGTAAGGTTGGCTGTGAATGCGACCGTTATGTAGAGTTTTGGAACCTTGTTTTTACACAGTTTGAAAATGACGGCAAAAATAACTACACACCACTTGCAAACCCAAATATTGATACAGGTATGGGTCTTGAAAGACTTGCTTGCATCGCTCAGGATGTTCACAATATTTTTGAGGTTGACACCGTACAAAATATTATGAAGCACATTTCAGAGGTTGCCGGTGTTAAGTACCACGAAAGCGAAAAAACAGATATTTCCCTCCGTGTTATTACAGACCACATTCGTTCAACAACCTTTATGATTGGTGATGGCGTTATCCCTTCAAACGTAGGCAGAGGCTACGTGCTTCGTCGCCTTCTCAGAAGAGCAGCTCGCCACGGCAAGCTTTTAGGCATTACAAAACCATTCCTTGCAGAGGTTTGCGAAACTGTTATTAAAGAAAATGAAAATGCATACCCGGGCCTTAAAGAGAAAAAGGATTACATCATCAAAGTAATTGCTATGGAAGAAAACAGCTTCTATAAAACTATTGATAGTGGTCTTGAGCTCCTTAACGATATGATGAAAAAATCAGAAAACGGTGTGCTTTCCGGTGCAGATGCATTTAAGCTTCAGGACACCTTTGGTTTTCCAATTGACCTTACAAGAGAAATTGCTGCAGAAAACGGTTTAACAGTAAACGACGAGGAGTTCGAACAGCTCCTTGCAGATGCAAAGGCAAAGGCAAAGGCTGCACGTAAGGTTGCAGGTGCAGAGGGCTGGAAGGGTGCAGATATTTCCTTTACAGAGTGCGATGCAACTGTATTCACAGGCTACACAGATACTGCTGCACAGGCAAAGGTTATTTCCATTGCTTCAAATGGCGAAAAGGTCGACTTTATCGGTGTAGATACAGATGCCGTTATTGTTCTTGATAAATCCTGCTTCTACGCAGAAAGTGGCGGACAGGTTGGCGATACAGGTACTATCTGCTTAGGCGAAAATGTTTTCACAGTTACAAACACAACAAAAACTGCAGAAGGCGTTATTATCCACCACGGCACACTTACCGAAGGCGATGTGATTAATGTTGGCGATACAGTAAGCTGCCAAATTGATGTTGCAAGGCGCCGGGCTATTATGAGAAACCACACAGCTGCTCACCTTCTTCAGGCTGCATTACGTGAGGCTCTGGGCACACACGTTGAGCAGGCAGGTCAGCTTGTAAACGAAAATGCTGTTCGTTTCGACTTTTCACACTTCTCTGCACTTACTGCAGATGAAATAGTGGCAATTGAAAAGAGAGTTAACGAAATTATACTTTCTGCTATGCCTGTAGTTACCGAAGAGATGTCTATTGAGGATGCTAAAAAGAAGGGCGCTATGGCCCTCTTTGGTGAAAAATACGGTAGTACAGTTCGTGTTGTCAGCGCAGGTGATTTTTCAACAGAGCTTTGTGGTGGTACACATGTTTCTAACACAGGCAACATTGGTCTTTTCAGAATTATTTCGGAAAGCTCTGTTGCTGCAGGTGTAAGAAGAATTGAAGGTGTTACAGGCTACGGCGTACTCCAGCACCTTGACAGCCGTGAAAGACTTATTCACGATGCAGCTGCTGCTATTAAGCTTGCAAACAGCAAGGACCTTGCAGTAAAGGTTGCTGCGCTTTCTGCAGACTTAAAGGCAAAGGAAAAAGAGCTTGAAGACTTCAAGGCAGAGATTGCAAAAGAAAAAGCAGGTAGCCTTTTTGATAACGCTATTGATTTAGGTAGCGTAAAGCTTATAACAGCTGCTTTAGGCGAGGCTGATGCAAACACCTTGCGTTCGACACTTGATTCTGCAAAGGACAAGGGTGATAACATAGTTGTAATACTTGCTGCAGAACAGCCAGAAAAGGGCACCTGTTCATTCGCTTGCTACTGTGGAAAGAGCGCTATTGCAAACGGTGCACACGCAGGTAACATTGTACGCGAAATTGCACAGATTGCCGGTGGCAACGGTGGTGGCAAGCCTGATTCAGCAATGGCTGGTGGTAAGGATGTTTCAAAAATCCCCGAAGCACTTGCAGCTGCTGAAGAAATAGTTAAAGCTAAATTAAAATAATTTTAAGCATATAAGAACTCCGATGAGAATTTCTCATCGGAGTTTTAATATATATTACGTATTACTTATAATGAGTATTCCCTCAATGTCTTTCCATCAAGGTCTTTATGAATAATCTTATCATCCTCAAGAATCATATACCCTCTTGGCGTATTTTCTTTTGGAATTGAAACAGAACCGGGGTTCGCATAAACAAAGCCATCAGTTTCTTCAATTTTACTCACGTGGGTGTGTCCGTTAAAAAGCACATCACCCTTTTTAAGCTTGGGTGGGTTTTGTGGGTTGAATTTATGCCCGTGGGTAAGGAAAAATGTTCTGCCGTTATTAAAAAGTAATGCATAGTCTGCCAGAACATTAAAATCCAACACCATATCATCCACCTCTGCCTCGCAGTTACCACGCACACAGAGAATTTCATCTACCATAGAATTAAGTAGTGCTATAACACCTTTGGGATTATACTCCTCCGGTAAATCGTTACGAGGACCGTGATAGAGCACATCACCTAAAAGGATAAGCTTATCGCATTTTTCCTCGTTATATCTTTCAACTAACCTACGGCAATACTTCAAAGAGCCGTGTATATCAGATGCTATAAGTATTTTCATAATTAAGACCCCGTTACAATGTATGGTTGAATTGAGCGTGCAAGAGAATGTACAGGCATACTTTGAAGAATAATTCTTCCCGGTCCATGCACAACCGTGTTAAAAAGACCTTCGCCACCTAAAATAGCATTTTTTGCACCACCTGTACCCTGAGTTTCCATTCGGCAGGTATCAGTCATAGCAGCAAGGTAGCCTGTATTAACAACCATAGATTGACCTACTTGCAAATCGTATTCACAAGCGTATCCGTCTATTTCAATAAAGGCTACACCTTTTCCACCAATTTTTTGCATTATGAAGCCCTCACCACCAAATAAACCTGAGCCAAGCTTCTTTTGGAAATATACAGATAATTCAATCTCTGATGAGCCTGCAAGGAAACCACCCTTCTGCACGATGTAATTAGGACCACCGTTTCCTACCTCGATGGCTCTTATTGAACCGGGAAAGCTCGATGCAAAAGCAATCTGGCCCGGACCACCTAAAGCAGTATATTTATTTTGAAACATTGCTTCACCTGTAAAAATTCTGCCAAAAGCCTTACCGAGACCTCCGTTTGTAGATGTTTCCATTTTCATATTAGGAGTCATCCAACTCATACTACCTCGTTCTGTAATAAGAGTTTCTCCTGCTTCCACATTGCAGATAACAACCGGCATTGGTTCTCCTAAAATACTATACTGCATAACAGCATCTCCTTTTCATTATATTATTGACACTATATCACATTATTTTTAGCTAAAATAGTAGTTTTGCCATCAAATGAAAGTGGTGTGCCGTCAACGGTAGTTACCACTCCACCTGCTTCTTCTACAATCAGCTTGCCTGCAGCAAAATCCCATGGCGACACCTGTAACTCGAAGTAAAGCTCTGCCCTTCCGCAAGCAACCGTGCATAAATCCAACGCTGCCGAGCCACTTCTTCGTATATCAAGAGCCTCGTTGAAATACTTGGAAAGCACCTCAATAGTTTTGGGGAAAAGATTTTTATCGTATGGTGAGGTGCCGAAAAGCACAAGCGCTTTACCTATAGGGTTAGAGGATACGCTGATTTTTTCGCCGTTGCAAAATGCCCCCTCGCCTTTTATAGCGTAAAACAATTCGTCAAGGTATGGGTTATAAACAACACCTGCCACAGGCTCTTTACCCCTTAAAAGTGCAACAGAAACTGCGCTGTGGTGGTAATCTTTAATAAAGTTTGTTGTGCCGTCAATAGGGTCAACAATAAAAGCAAATCCATCATCACTTAACTCATCACTTGAGCCTTCCTCGCCAATAAACTTTGCTTCAGGTAAAAGCTTTTTCAAACCATACTGAAGCTGCTCTTGAATTCTTTTATCGTACTCGGTTACTAAATCGGTAACGCCCGACTTAATATCAATGGCCATTTTTGCTCTATCGGCATTAAGAATTACCTTACCACACTCTTTAACAAGTACGCAAATTTCATTTACTAAACCCTTCAAAAAAATCACCAGCGTTTTTTGTTTTTCGATATTATTATACCAACTAATAAATTGCTTTGCAACAAAAATACAAACCAATTGTAAAACCACTTGCATTTTCACAGCTCTTGTGCTACAATTCAAAAGGTTTAGTTGTGAACACAGTTGATGAGTACAATAACAAAATTCTACCTTTCACCTTGTACTTTAACCTCTTAACTATTCACTCGAGCGAAGCATCAATATAATGTTCGGAAGCGCAGCTTCCCCGAAATTTTGCATTTTGTATTTTTAACTTTTCATTTTGATACGCGGGTGTGGCGGAATTGGTAGCATTGAGCCCGCACGCCGCCTGTGGCGGATGCAGTAAGGGCGAAATGGCGCAGCGGCCAAATTCGTTAGCGACGAACAGGAGCGACCAACGATTTTGGGCACCGCAAGAGTCCCGCGTGGCGCGTCGGACTTTAACGATGAACTAAAGACAATTCATTTCTCATTAAATAAATACGCGGGTGTGGCGGAATTGGCAGACGCGCCAGATTTAGGTTCTGGTGGCACCCCCGTGCAGGTTCAAGTCCTGTCACCCGCACCAAAAATCGACAGGTTTCGACCTGTCGATTTTTTATCCATTGCGAAAGCAATGGTATATCATCACGCGCAAGCGTGCATCTCATCACCGAAGGTGTATATCATCAGCCGCAGGCTGCATTTCTTTTCGCAATGATGATATACAAAACTTCGTTTTGATGATATTCAATTCCTGCGGAATTGATGATATACACGGCTTTCGCCGTGATTTATGCGAGAGTTCGAATTCATACGAAAACCGGAAGAAATATCTATTTTGTAGCCAATAGTCAAATAGCAGAAATCCGATTTTTTCGGGTTTCTGTTATTTTTATGTATGAAACAAATTGGACTTGAACCTGCCCTCGGCGAAGCCGAACATAATCGGGCGTTCGCAAGGCACTTGCGAATGATGGGCAGAGCCCATCAAGTCCTGTCACCCGTACCATCGCTCAAAGCCTTATGTATCAAGGCTTTGGGCATTTTTATTAGCAAAGGAAAAACAATCACAACAAAAAAGCAGGTGCATAACATAAAGTTATGCACCTGCCAATTTTCTTTTATGGTGTTTCTATCTCAATTCCGTAATGATTATACGCTTCAACACGTATTTTCTGCCTGAGGTTTTCCATCGTTTCTTCATCGTCATAATATCGGTCTTGAGAAATATAATCTTCTATATTTTCTTCTTTTGGAAGAGATCGATATTTTTTCAATGTATATTCCGAATCATCTTTGGTATTGAACACTATTTCCACAGGTGTTGAACCCGAACCAACTGATACAACCTTACCGTTTTCAAGGTTAAATTCTTCATATAAAGCAATTGCATAAACGGTAAGTGTCTGTTTTTCTTCATTTTTCATATAGTGCAATATTTCGTGAGTTTCAAATGCTTTTGCAGATGGATTTTCTCTTTTGTTTCTTTCATTAATAAAATATTTGCCATCGTTTTCTTTTAAAATAGCTTCACCAACTGCATTTTCTATAGCATTAATTTTTTTCAAAAACTCAATTGGATCCATTCCCTGCTCACCCCAATATGCAATGTTCTCATCACCGTCTTTCAGAACTATATTGCCATTTTCAATTTCAATATCAAGAAATATTTCTTCAGTTCTATCATGTGAGCCGTTTTCCCAAATATCATCATAACACTTAAGTTTTATCTCCCCATTTTGAGATTTATAAAACTCAGGTCTACCACCGCTATATTTTAAATTGAATGTATTTATATATTCGGGTTCTTCCTCACCTACCTCAATTGCTGTGAATACAATTGTAAATAGTCCTGATGTCGGGCCATAGGTCAATGCACAATTTTCATCCTTCCCATCACCGTCAACATCAAAGGTTGCATAACTTATTATAGTGGTATATTCATTTTCAATATGCGGAATTACTTCTTCATAATCACCTGTTCTTTTCAATTTGAATACATTCATAATATTACCATCTGAAAAGAATGATACTAGATAAACCGTACCATTAGATTTTTGAAATACCACATATTTTCCATCTTCGTTTAAAATTTCATAAGCATTTTTTGTTTTCCCTAAATCTATTTTTTCCCCTTGCTTGTTAAGCGTTTCTTTTAAGGCATCTGCTGTAAAGTCTGTTTCTGTAAGTTCTCCAAGTTCTTCGGTTGTTCCATCCTCAAAGGTTCTGAACACAACACCATATGCTGTGATACTGTAAACTACATTGTTGGTTTTAGTTTCTTTTTCTGCACTTACTACATCACTATATAAACACTTACCGGTTTCATATTTACTGTTAAATACAGAAGTGTTCTTTGGATTAGTTAAAAATCCAAATGCCAATACAATACAAAGAACAATAGCAACTGCAATAACCCAAAAAGCAGGTTTCTTGTAATTCAGTACAGATTTTACTCTATTCTTTACACCTACTTCACCAAACGCAACAGGACAAGCGGCAACCATTCGTCTGTTGACACTACAGGAAAGTAGTGCTTGTGAATAATCTGCCCTCTGTTCATTATTCAACTCTTTTACAACTTTTTCATCACAAGCAAGTTCAATATCACGGCAGAGAAGAATATAACCTAACCAAACCATAGGATTAAACCAATGGAGTGTAAGAATCAAGAAACCAAGTGGTTTCCACAAATGGTCTTTTCTGCGAAGATGCGCCTGCTCGTGAGCGATAACATGCTCCATCTCCTGCTCGCCCATATTAAAAGGTAAATAGATTTTCGGTCTGATTATGCCAAGAACGAAAGGAGACACCACTGCTTCACCTTGATAAATATTATCACGAAGTAAAACTGCTGTTCCGATTTTTTGTTTTAATCTTAAAAAGCTTACAAGAGTGTATACCAAAAGCGCAATAATACCAACTATCCATACGATAGATGCTATATATGTGCTTATCAACAGAGGATTGATACTAGGACAATCGGGAGCTGTTATTTCATTAAATACCAAACTACCATCGCTTATTCCTAATTCAACCGAAACAGGATTATTTCCTACATAATTCAAGATTTCAGTTCCCTTTACATCAACTGATGAATGTGAATGAACCAGTTCCTGCGGTATAAATTCAGCGCTTGGAATAAGACTGAATATACTTTCTAATGAAAAAGGCATAACAAGA
>JAZSGB010000079.1:0-21492 GCA_045532505.1 Acutalibacteraceae bacterium
CTGTATGGTGGATTGCCCACACGTTGACACCTGCGTTTACTCAACAAAACGTCTTTACATAGACCACCCTGACCGCTGGGCTTTTTATGTATGGGACAAATTAGAGCACATTGAAAACCCCACAATTGATGATAAAATCAATCTTATGAAAAGTGACTCTCCATATGCCCGTTGCATTTACAAATGCGATAATGATGTGGTTGACCACCAGAGCGTGCTTGTAAACTTTGCAAGTGGTGCAACAGGCACTCACAATATGGTTGGTGGTTCTGCACAGAGCCTTCGCAAAATACATATTATAGGCACAAAGGGTGAAATAAGCGGTAATTTTGAGGAATCAAAATACACAGTCAAAAGGATAAACCCATCACCTGATGCCTTCAACGAGGAGTGCGATGTTGAGGAGGTTGACCTTAACATCAAGGGCGATATGGTAGGCGCCTATGGTGGCCACGGTGGTGGCGATGAAAGACTTGCTGCTGACTTTGTTAAGTTTATACGAGGCGAAAAACCAAGCCTTGCCTGTACTTCAATTTTTGATTCTATGGCAGGCCATATAAGTGTTTACAGAGCCGATAAATCGAGAGAAAACGGTGGAGCACCACAAAGTGTGGAATACTAATATTAATAATAAAAGGCAAAGCCCTGAGGAAAATCCTCAGGGCTTCGCTTTTTGACCTACTTAACCTACATCTTCGGTAAAAACATAGTCAAAAACAAATTGTTTTTTGAAAGGCTCTTCAATTCCTGTATCACTATGTGTAATGGTTCCTGTATGGGTTACTATTGTTTGTCCGTTTTCAATTTTAACCTGTGTTGTAATATTATAGTCATCATCCTTATGCTCATTTATAAAGCTTGCATGGAAATCGCCACAGGTGGTTGAAAAATCATTCATTTCATCCTTATACCTTTGAGGAGCAAAGCCATATACAAGCATTACACCCTCAAAATATTTACCGGATGTACTTGAACCCTTTAAAACGCTTATGCTGATATCTGCAAGCTTGGGTAAAAGGAGATTATAAGCACCAATTAAAATAATTGATACAACAAGTAAAATTGCAATTACCTTTAGCATTTTATTCATAAAGATACCTCCTTATGGAATAATGTAGCAGTTACCTATAACAGCCTCTGCTTCATCGCCTTCGAATTCTGCCATAACGTATGTTACATCGGTATCACTCATAAGGTAGAAGGACTGACCATCACGAATATACTTTTCAATTTCTGCCTTATCCGTAATTTGTTTTACAGGTGCTTCGTCAATAACAACCTGCTCAAGGCTGATATAGTTCATATTATTATAATAAGGCATTATAAGCTCATCGGAAGCATCATAATTCACAGGTCTGCCTGAAACCCAATTCATAAGCTCACTTAAATCTGCTATATATAGCTTTGTTACATTCCTTTGGGCTGTCAATTCATCCGTTAAGCCATATTTATTGAGAACGGCAAGTGTATTCACCATTGTATCGTACACAGGCGCAACAAAGCTGAAGGAATTTGAATAATAATATCTGCCATAGCCTAAATGGGTATCTGTTATTGTTGTGAAATGTATAGTACCTAAATGCTTAGCTGTCGGTCTGAACCATTCCCGGTAGCTCATTGCAAGTATATCCTTTTGAACTGCATTTCTAAGCTCAAAGGATTGCTCTGCAGTAAGGGCTTGAGTTATATCCGAGGTAACGTTGTGCTTAGACCTTATTTGAATTGATGTTTCATCGTTGAATACTGTGTTTACATGATGTAAGTTAAACTCATCGTCTGTATTAGGCTTGAAAACCTTTTCCGGTATAAGGTGGCCCTTAACCAACGTTCTGACTGCCTCAGTTTCCCATAATGCAAGGCTTTTTTCTAATGCCGAATCGCTTAAATATGTATATTCCCTTTGAACAACCGTACCGTCCTTAAGGTAATATTCAATAAACATTTGGGTTGCGCTTTGCGCATCTCTATCCTCAAGAAGCTGCTTATGAATATCTAAAACAAGCTGAATATCTTTTTCTTCGGTAATATAAATATCCTCTAAGTTACCGGAATAAAAAGAATCAATTGACTCAGAGCAAGGCTCAGTTAAAATAAAGTTATTGAACGGAGCTGTAATGCTGACAGAATCAATTTCTGACACATCGGGTAATTTATTAAAGGTGCCAAAAACGCCTGAAGCACCAATAAGCATTGTGATGCCTATAACAGCAAGTATGGAAAGTGCTGCTGCAAAAGCTACCTTTATTCGCTTAAAGGTGAAGTGAACAACAAAGTTACAAAGCACGGCACCTATAGCACCCATAACAATAGCAACAAGGAAGGCTATAAGCTTAACCTTTGTGTTAACAAAGGGATAAAAATATCCTCTTACATACTCAAGTCCGAAATATGCAAATAATAATGGTGCAGTTACTGAAATCACATAAACCATTCCTGTTTTTGCACCCTTAAAGCCACTAATTTCGGGCTTGTATTTTTTTGCAAAATACTTTTTTGTGTAAACAAGGAGTGCTATTGATACAGCAATCCAAATAAGTGATGCAATAATACGACCGGTAAAATCAGCCTGCGCCTCCACAACTAATTTTTCTGAGGAATTTACAAAATCCTCTAATGCTATAGGGTTAATCAAATCAATTATTTCTGAAAGTCCGTTTGCATTACCACCTACATAGCCGTAAAGGTAAAAAGCAAATACTTGTTTTATTAAATATGAAAGCACAAAAGGTAACGCTATTACAGAAAGGCTTGCAAGGGCAGCCTCAACTGTTCTGCCACACATATGGCAGCAAAATACTGTAACGCTGTAAATAACAAGCATCATTTGCAGATATATTGTTACATGTATAAGCCAGCCCTGAAGAATATCGAGAGAAAAATGCAGTTGATGAATGTTAAAGCCTAATGCAACGCCCTTTATAACCAAGGTGATTAACACCATTGCAATAACAGGAAATGCCACCCTGTTTCTGTAAACCTTTTCTCGTTTGATGCCAAAGCTTAAAAGTGTATAGCAATTATCCTTTTGGTGCAAAAAAGCAAACTGACAAATGGCAATAATAAACGGAGCAACAAGTGGCGCAGCATCTGCATCGTTAAGTGTAAAGCAATAGCTGTAGCTTTTTGATGCAAGCATCTCCGATAATTGCGTAGTAAGCGTATAGTTTGACATATACGGGGCAATTGTGCCAAAAACCATAAACAAAACAAAAAGCGTAAGCACAACAATTGTAAAGGCCGACAAGCTGTTTAAAAAATCTTTTTTTATAATTTTTTTATTTAAAAATACGTTTGATTTTTTCATTATCTGTTTGCGCCTCCGTTTCTTCTGAAAATACCTCTTCAAGTGTTAAAAGAGCAGTATTAATGCTTACAGGCTTAAGTGCCGAAAGCTTTTCGAGCTGTTCATCAACATTTCCTCTCAAAGTCATTGAAGCTGTTTTACCACTGACCTTAAGATGTCTGCAATTAAATTGAGCAAAAAGCTCTTGTGAAACAGGCTCGGCAAATATAGCGACAACCTTTCTGAAATCGTTGCTGATATCATCAATAGATGCATCAAGAACAATTGTTGAGCCGTTCATAATTGCTACCCTGTCGCAAACCCCCGAAATTTCAGCAAGGTCGTGAGAGCTTATAATAACACTTGCAGAGTTTTCGTTTATGTACTCCAACAAAAGCTTTCTTACAACCTCTTTTTTGTGTGGGTCAAGGCCATCAAAGGTTTCATCTATTAAAAGATACTTAGGCTTTGATGCAAAGGCTATTGCAAGACCTGCCTGGCGAGTCATTCCCTTTGAAAAGCTTTTTATTGTTTTTTTCATATCAAGGTTAAAAACATCGCAAATGTTTTTAAGCAGGTTGAAATCAAACTGTGAAAAATATGATGCATAGTATTTTGCTGCAGAAAGTATTGTTGCCCCAACAGGGAACCACATATTATCTGAAACATAAAAAAGAGATAACTTTTCTTCATCATTATCAAAAACATCTTTACCATCTAAATACACAGCACCCTTATCTGCTTTGAATACGCCTGCGCAAACATTAAGAAGTGTTGTTTTACCACTTCCGTTAAAGCCGGCAATACCTAAAACAGAGCAATCATCAACTGCAAGGTTAATGTTTTCAATGGCGGTGAATTTCCCGTATTTCTTTGTTACGGATTTAACCTCAATCACTCATATCACCCTTTTCATATATATTTTCAGCAAGCTCAACTACCCTCTCAAGGCTTATGCCTTTAGATTTAGATGAAGAGAGTATTCTTTTTAACTCTGCCTCTGCGCCTTCAAGAACAATTTTGTTGGCTACGGCTGTTTTGCTTATAAAAACACCTTTACCCGGTATAGAGTAGGTTACCCTTTCCGTTTCAAGCTCCTGATAGGCTCTTTTTACGGTATTTACATTTAAGCTAAGGTCTGAAGCAAGCTGACGTACCGACGGAAGCTTATCATCAGGCTTTAATTCACCTATGTTTATAAGGTTTAGTATCTGCTCCTTGATTTGCTCAAAAATCGGCGTTCTGCTTCGTGAATCAATTATAATCACTTCATCACCTCCTGTGTTGCAACTGTGATATCACACCTATCACAGTTTTAAAATAACATATACGTTTTATTTTGTCAACAGTTTTTAAAAAACGGGAAGGCTCTTGAATGAACCTTCCCGTTATACTTTTAATCATCGCTTGACTCAATGTACATTTCTTCAGTTTTAATTTGAGCAGCTACAAGTATTTGCTTTATTCTTTCAATATCATTTTCTTCCAAAGCATCTGTTATAGAATTAAACAGGCTTAAATACATTTGTTTATAAATTGACATATTTATCCCTCCAAAATAAAAAAGTGCGAACCCGAAGGAACGCACCGAAAAATATTCTGCAAATTACAACTCCACCAAGAGTTTAAGATTTGGATGAAGAGCGAAGCCTTGTTACCGAAGCTGTATTAGTATACAGCGAGGGAACAAGGCAATGCTATTCGCCAAATATTAGACTCTTGCAACAGAGATAACAACTTTTTCGCCGTTAATATCCCACTCTTTACCTTCGCCTGTGCCTTCGGTAATAGAATCGGAAAGAACAACTGTAGAAATTGCTGACTCATTCTTCTTTGCAATTTCAAGAATCTTTGCATTACCTGAAATGGTAACTGTGATTCTATCCATAACGTTAAAGTTAGAGTCCTTACGCATTGTTTGAATTTTACTGATAAGCTCTTTTACAAAGCCTTCTTCAATAAGCTCAGGTGTAAGCTCTGTATCAAGGGCAACTGTAACTCCTCTGTCAGAAACAGTGAATACACCCTCCTTCTGCTTTGTTTCAAGAAGGATATCCTCTGCAAGGAGCTCAACTGTGCCACTTGGAAGGTCAAGGGCAAGCTTGCCCTCTGCATCGAGAGTAGCCTTTGCAGATGAATCGAGTACATCAAGCGCTGCTCTGATTTCGCCAAGCTGTTTACCGAACTTTGGACCAACTGTGCGAAGCTGTGGCTTAAAGATATAAGAAACAAGGCTTGAAGCATCCTCAATAAACTCAACATTTTTAACGTTAAGCTCTTCACGGATAATATCAACAAAGTAGCCCTCTACCTTTTTATCGCACTGAACAAACATTGTGCTGAGAGGCTGACGGTTTTTCATATTAGAGCCGTTTCTTGCTGCTCTACCAAGAACAACAATTGCAACAACCTCATCCATATTCTTTTCAAGCTCTTTATCAATAAGGCTTTCGTTAACCTCAGGGAATGAGCAAAGGTGTATGCTTTCAGGTGCAGACTTATCAACATTGCAAACAAGGTTTCTGTAAATAGCCTCTGCCATAAACGGAATCATAGGAGCAGCTACCTTTACAGTAGTTGTAAGAGCAGTATAAAGAGTCATATATGCTGCTGTTTTATCGTCTGTTTCGCCCTGTACCCAGTAACGCTCACGGCCACGGCGAACATACCAGTTACTCATTTCATCTGTAAACTCCTGCAATGCCTTTGCAGCCTCAGGAATTTTGTAGTTAGCAAGGTTATCATCTACAGCCTTAACCATTGAATTGAGCTTTGAAAGAAGCCACTTATCCATAACGGTAAGCTTGCAACCCTCAAGGTTATACTTTGTTGGGTCAAAGCTATCAATATTTGCATAAAGCACATAGAATGCATATGTGTTCCAAAGGGTACCCATAAATTTACGCTGACCCTCAACAACTGCCTTACCGTGGAAACGGTTTGGAAGCCATGGAGCAGAGTTAGTGTAGAAATACCAACGGATAGCATCTGCGCCGTAGCTTTCGAGTGCCTCAAACGGGTCAACAGCGTTGCCCTTTGATTTACTCATCTTCTGGCCGTTTTCATCCTGAACGTGGCCGAGAACGATAACGTTCTTATATGGTGCTTTATTAAAAATAAGTGTTGAAATAGCAAGGAGTGAATAGAACCAGCCACGAGTTTGGTCAACAGCCTCAGAAATGAAGTCTGCAGGGAACTGTGATTCGAAAAGCTCCTTATTCTCAAATGGATAGTGGTGCTGTGCAAATGGCATTGCGCCCGAGTCGAACCAGCAGTCGATAACCTCAGGTACACGGTGCATTTCGCCACCACACTTATCACATTTAATTGTTACTGCATCTATATATGGTCTGTGAAGCTCAATTTCATCGGGGCAATTGGAGCTCATTGACTTAAGCTCTTCAATTGAGCCGATTGAATGAAGGTGGCCACATTCGCATTCCCAAATATTAAGTGGTGTACCCCAATATCTGTTTCTGGAAATACCCCAGTCCTGAACATTCTGGAGCCAGTCGCCGAAACGGCCCTTACCGATGCTTTCAGGAATCCAGTTAATTGTGTTGTTGTTTCTGATAAGGTCATCCTTAACCTCTGTCATCTTAATAAACCAAGATTCTCTTGCATAGTAGATGAGAGGTGTATCACATCTCCAGCAGTGTGGATAATCGTGCTCAAACTTCGGAGCATCAAAGAGAAGCCCTGCCTTTTCAAGGTCAACAAGCACAAGTGGGTCTGCTTTTTTAACAAATGTGCCTTCGTACGGTGTAGGCGCAGTCATTTCGCCCTTACCGTCAACAAGCTGTACAAACGGTAAATCGTAGCGTCTGCCAACCTTTGCGTCATCCTCACCGAATGCAGGTGCAATATGAACGATACCTGTACCGTCTGTCATTGTAACGTAGCTATCTGCTGTAATGAAGAATGCTTTTTTATTCTGCTTTTCGCAAATTGGCTTAACATAGCTGAAAAGTGGCTCGTACTCCTTGCCCTCAAGGTCGATACCTGTGTATGTTTCAAGAACCTCGTATGCAGGTGCATCCTCTGTAGCAAGCTTTGAGAGAACCTTATCGAGAAGTGCCTCTGCCATATAATATGTGTAGCCGTCTGCTGCCTTAACCTTGCAGTATGTATCTGCAGGGTTTACGCAAAGTGCAACGTTTGAAGGGAGTGTCCAAGGGGTTGTTGTCCAAGCAAGGAAGTATGCATCCTCACCCACTACCTTAAAGCGAACAATTGCAGAGCGCTCTTTTACAGATTTGTAGCCCTGTGCCACCTCGTGAGATGAAAGAGGAGTACCGCAACGAGGGCAATAAGGAACAATCTTGAAGCCCTTGTAAAGGAGATTTTTATTAAAAATCTGCTTAAGTGCCCACCACTCTGACTCAATAAACTCATTGTGGTAGGTTACGTATGGGTTATCCATATCTGCCCAGAAGCCAACTGTACGTGAGAAATCCTCCCACATACCTTTGTATTTCCAAACACTTTCTTTACAATGGCCGATGAATGGGTCAAGGCCGTATTCTTCAATTTGCTCTTTACCGTCAAGGCCGAGAAGCTTTTCAACCTCAAGCTCAACAGGGAGACCGTGTGTATCCCAGCCTGCCTTACGGGGAACCATACAGCCCTTCATTGTACGGTAACGAGGAATCATATCCTTAATAACACGGGTTAAAACGTGGCCGATATGTGGCTTACCGTTTGCTGTTGGTGGGCCATCGTAGAAAACGTACGGTGTGCCGTCTTTTCTGTCTTCGATACTTTTTTCGAAAATTTTCTGTTCACGCCAGAATTTTTCGATTTGTTTTTCCTGCTCAACGAAATTTACGTTTGGGGAAATTGGGTCGTACATTGACTTTTACCTCCAAATTTATAGTTAAAATAAAGAATGGTCTTTGCCCTGTATACAGGACAAAGACCAATTTGCTTATCTTTGCTAACCACCTATAATACATACGTACTGTCATACGCTGTTCCGTTAACGGTGAACAACCGGAGTAGCTTACTGCTAATTCAGCCCTCGGCTCCGAAGTGATGTTCATCAGCTTGCATTGTACCGGGCTTACACCATCCCCGACTCGCTTTGACTCTGCAAAAGGACTACTGTCTTCATCAATGCCTTTTCATACGGGGACATAATACCACATAATACAATATATTGCAAGTGTTTTTTGAAAATGCATAATACAACGAATACTGCGTGTGGTTATTATATGATTTGTCCAAGCTCATTTTTTCTTGAAGTTTATGTGATGGATACGGGAGGGCTACAATCCCTCCCTTACAGTTGTTCTATCATATCGAAGCTTGTAAGGGACGGATTTCAGCCGTCCCGTTAGTTTATGTGATACCTTTTTCTGTTCTCGATTTCCTTGATAATTTGTTCATTCAGCAAAAGATTTGCCTTTTCATTGGAAAAAAGCTTTTTTGACTTTACAATTCTAACAAAGCTGGGAATCGTAAAGAACAAAGAAAACAACCCAACAGCCAAACCAACAACTGCGTTCAGCAAGCAAATTAAAGCAATTATACCTGTAACCAAGGCCAGCATCCAAGAATTTTTCATCACAAACTCTTTTCTTGTCTGTTCCAAGCTATTTATGGAATGAACAACCCTTTGTATTTGGTGTTGTGTATTAAGAAAAACAGAGGAAAACGAAATCCCGTTCTTTGCTAAGGCAGAGATTTTTGAAAGCTCAATCACACACTCATCACCGGTTGCAGAAATCGTGTACTCCGAGCTGCATACAACATCTGCTGAGCCTATTTCATCGCCAAGCATATAATCAAAAAGAAATACATTGAGTAAAAGCATTGACCAAAAGTAAACCTTGCTTTTATCGTAGATTTTTACTTTTAGCTGTAAATCATTCGGAGCGTTTTCAAAAACATTTTCTCCACCTTTAAGAAAATGCTCCCGTGAATCAAATTCAACACGAATATCCTTGTAGCCGGTGTTGTTTATGAGTGTAAGCTTCATTTGTGTTTCCTTTCGTGATAAAACCATTAAGAATACTTTTTTTCAAAATCACATATTGGTACCACCCACTGTATCTCGTACCGAAGGCACATATCGAAAATACCGAAGGTGTTTATATCGACAGTTTTTAGTCGATATATTTGCTAAAGCAAATTTGATATATTTTGCTTCCGAAAATGAGAAAAGCTTCGCTGTGTTCTAGTTCTTGCGAAGCTTGTAAGGGACGGATTTCAGCCGTCCCGTTGTTTTTCTTTGCTTTCGGGTGGGCTACAATCCCACCCTTACAGTTGCTCTATCTAACTTTGCGAAGCTCTGGTAGCTGGCGACTGGCAACTGCTATTTGCTATTTGCTATCTGCTAACAGCTATTTTGCGAAGCTTGTAAGGGACGGATTTCAGCCGTCCCGTTAGGTTGTGTGATACCTGCGGGAGGGCTACAATCCCTCCCTTACAGTTGTTCTATCGAACTAAAGAATAACAGCAAATCAGGCGCCAAATATTTGAATTTTAAATCTCATTAAAATACTTCACAATATACTCCACAACTGCGCCGAACATTGGGTGTGAGTGGGAAGCTTCGCCGTTCCAGTTTTCCCAAAGGGTGGTTGCACCCTGCTTTTTCATATTGTAGAAGGTGTGTTCTGTTTTGCTTGAAAGTAGCTTAAAGGCTAAGTCGCTATGACCGTTTTCGCAAAGCACCTTAATAAGGAGCTTTGTACCGAAAATACCTGTATCAAACTCACCAAGCTTTTCGTATTTATCTACAATAGCCTTTAAGGTTTTTTCGTTACCGTAGCCTAAATCAAAGCCGTAGGCATCGCTTGCCTCGGTAGATTTATAGAAGGTGCAGGTTTTCTTATCGTAATATTTATCGAGGAAAGCCTTTTCCACCTTTTTGAGCCTTGATTCAAGCTCTTTTACAGGCTCACCAATTTCCTTTGAAAGCTCAATAACGTTCTTAATTGCTCTTATATAGAAATAGGTGTTTACAAACGGTTCAGGGATAAGGTTTTTATTACCGGGTGAGCACCAGTCACCAAGGCACCAGCCCAGGCGCTCCTCACACACAACAAGACCCTTTTCGCTGTGGTTTTCCATATAATCAAGATATGCAAGCATATTTTTGTAATATTTTTTTACAAGCTCTTTATCTCCGTATGCCTTATAGAAGCTGTATGGCACAAAAACCATAGCGCCACCCCAGCCACCGGGG
The DNA here is from genome assembly GCA_045532505.1 of Acutalibacteraceae bacterium. GTDB lineage: Bacteria > Bacillota > Clostridia > Oscillospirales > Acutalibacteraceae > DTU089. The sequence goes on from JAZSGB010000079.1 coordinate 10,476, forward strand.
CCACCTCCGCCACCGTAGAACGGTGCTGTATGCTGAACGTGTCCGTTATAAATATCCTGGCTGTCTGCAATATCTCTAATCCACTTACGGTACATTTTTTCTGCATCGAAGCAAAGCATTACAGTATCTGCAGTCAGCTGACCATCACCTGTATAGCCAAGGCGCTCTCTGTGAGGGCAATCCGAAGGCACACAGCCGTGTGTGTTGGACTGCTGTGTTCTTATAAAAGCATCAAATATCCACTGAATTGTAGGCTCACTTGATTTAAACTTAACACGTGGCTTAATATCGGTATGGCAAACTCTGTACTCTGTTACCTCTGCAGTACCTCGTGCCTCAATATATCTGCAAGCGTGCCAGGTGAATAAAGGATGATATTCCTTTTTCTGACCGTCGTGAATAAAGGTATCTGCCTGTATTCTGTGCTCCCAGCCTGCAGAGCTGAATTCAAGTGCACCGTCATCCTTAAGAATTTCGGCAAAGCGCAGCTGACAAACCTCGTTTGCGTTACTTTTTTCGCCAAACTTAACAACAGGGTAGCCTGCAATGTTTTCGCCAATATCGTATATAGCGTAATCTCCCTTACGGAAAATACACTTCGGTTTAAGCTTTCTTATAATTTTATCGGGAGTGAAATCCTGCTCATCTAAAACAGAAACAGGCTTTTCAACTACCTCAGCAAAGGACCAACCCTTTGTATCTACAGCAGCATTGGAGAAATCATAGCCACCTAAACGGGCATCGTGAGTTTCACCATAGTAAATATTTGTTTTTGTTACAAAGGATTTTGTGTATTTAACAGCATCATCACTTTTTGCAACAATATTTTTGCCCTGCGAAAGCTTAAAGGCAAGCTTTAAGGTGCCATAAGGCTTTACACCTTCATTCGGGCATTCATTCTGGCAGAACCAGCCTCCACCTATGTGGAAAACAATTGTATTATTGCCTTTTTTAAGGAATTTTGTTACATCAATTTTTTCGTAAAGAATACGATATGTCATCTTATCAAAAACAGGGTAATTCATTGATGCAGTATCGTGTTCCTTATAATTGGTCCAGGCAGGTGCAAGCACTCTGTCGCTTATACATTTCCCGTTTATGTAAATGTAACAAAAGCCAAGGCCTGTAACATAAAGCTCTGTTTTTTCTTTCTTTTCAAGGTAAAAATCCTTTTTAGCAATAACTGCCTGATTTTCACCGTGGAAGGAAAGCCACTCCACACCGTCAAACACAAGGTTTTCTCTGTATTGAATACGGCGCTTGCCATCCTTTATATAAGAAATATTTTCGTAGGGTATGCCATTTGCCTTGAAAAAATCAATGTTGGCTGTGTAGCCCTCGCAAACGAGCTGACTTGCACCCCGCTTTTTTGCTTCTGCTTTTAAATCTTCGATTACGGTGCTACCCACCTTAAAACGACGGTAGCACTCCTTAACACAAATAAGAGCAAGCTCAAATATACCCTCGCCTTTTTGGTATGCACTACCACAAGCAACAACATCTGCACCTAAATAGTATGCTATGTGTATACCTTCCTCATCTCGCGCATCCTTAATAAAAGCAGGCTTTTCGCCCCATTCGTCGCAAAAAACCTCACGACGAAGGGCGATTATTTTTTTAAATTCTTTGGTATCGACAAAATCTATTTTTTTACTGCCGGGGAACATTATACGTGCCATTATTTTTCCACCTTTTCGGTTGTTATAACAAAGTTAAAGGTAAGCTCCTTTGAAGCATCTATGCAATACTCAGGGAGTGTACGAGGACCACAGGAGCCTGTACCTGTACCCCTTGTGTAGCCATCGAGAGTAACGAAGGTTGTTTTTTCGTCAACAATATCCTCTCTGTGGTTTGCATTGAAAAGAGTTTCCTGTGTAAAGTTGTGAACATTAAAGTTAAAGCGTTTATCGGAAGAAATACACACAACCTCACCCTTTTCGCTCATAAGCTTTAAGTATGAAACATCGGAGTGATTCATATTATCCTGTGGGCGAATGTATGGCTCATACTGCTCTGCTACTGTTGACTTGTAAAGTCCTATAGGTGCGTGAGCATTAAAGTCGCAGAAGTTTTCCTTTTCGCCTCTGCCGAAATATTCAATTTGTGTAAAGCGCTTATCTGCTTCAAAGGTTAAGCCGATTCGTGGAATATCGTAAATTTGCTCCTTGCTCTCTTTAACCGGAGCTACGCAAACCTCAATATCTACCACACCATTTGCACCGATAATATAAAGCACGTTAGCGTGGAAAAGTATATCCTCTTTACCGTAAATTGCAAAAAACTCACTTACAGATGCAACACCTGATTTAACCTCTGCGCTGAAATCCTCAAGCACAATTTCAGGATTTCTGAGGTTATGCTCATCCCATTTAGCCTCATCCTGCCTATCATTATCTATATAAGCTCTTACAAAGTTAAGTAAAAAGCCCTTGTGCGATACAGGTGTTTTATTGAGCACAGAAATGCCGTTCACCTTAAGTGAAAGCACCTCGCCTGTTTCCTCAGAAAACTCCATTGAGCCGTTAGGGAATTTAACTGCTATTACTTCACCATCGGAGCTCATTGAAATTTTGCCTGATTCAAGCACAGGCTGCGGGAACTGAGCCTCTGAAAGGGTGAGCTGCTCTGTTGCAACCTCAAAATCGCCCTTTAGATATGTTAAATTGAGATATGTGTTTTTCTCATAATCCACCTTAGGCAAATCAAGCTTATAGGTGCACTCCTTTTCAGGTGGAATTGCTGTATCGAAGGAGCCACAAATTGCTACCTCTCCGTCTACCTGATACTCCCAGTAAACCTCAATACCGTCGGATGCGAGGAATCTGTTTGTATTTATAATTGAAAGCTTGTTGCCTGCAAGACGTGTTGCTCTTAACGGTCTGTAAATAGCCTTCATATTGTATGCACCTGTGTGTGGTGTTCGGTCAGGGTAGAAAAGACCGTCCACACAGAAGCAACCGTCGTGAAGTGGCTCGCCGTGGTCGCCTCCGTAGGTATACTCCCAAGGGAAGCCATCGTTAATATGCCTTACCGTATGGTCTGCCCACTCCCAAATACAGCCACCAAGGAAAATATCGTCAGAATAGAAAAGCTGCATATATTCTTCCATAGCACCGGGGCCGACGCCCATTGCGTGGCAGTATTCGCAAAGGAAGAATGGTGCCTCGTTGAAGGACTTGCCGTTCTTTCTTCTTTGAATTTTTTTCATTACATCCTGGTGAGTGTACATTTGTGAATACACATCGTAATGCTGGCGCTTTGTATGTGTAACGCCCTCGTAATGCACCGGGATATCTGTACCTAAATCCTTAAGCATTTTGTAGCATTTATCGTGGCACTTGTAGCCCTTTGACTCATTACCTAAGCTCCACATAATAACGCTTGGGTGTGTTCTGTCTCGGTAGTACATTCTGCGCACCCTATCCATATAACGAGGCGCCCATTTAATATCGTGGCTTATCATATCCTCAGGGCAGTCAAGGTTCCAAAGGCCGTGTGTTTCAATATCTGCCTCATCTACAACGTAAAGGCCGTAGTGGTCGCAAAGCTCTAAGAAGAATGGGTCAGGTGGGTAGTGTGAGGTACGCACACAGTTAACATTAAATTCCTTCATAAGCTTAACATCAAGCTCAAGGTCCTCAAAGTTTTCGCAATAGCCCTTTGTTTCGTGGGTATCGTGGTGGTTTACACCCTTAAGCTTAATCTTTTTACCATTGTAATAGACGGTTGTACCATCAATTTTTATATCCTTAAAACCAACATACTGGCGTATGCTCATAACCTCTTTTTTACCGTTGTAAAGAGTAATGTACAGCTCGTAAAGGCGTGGAATTTCTGCACTCCACTCCTCAACATCAAGCTGTTTAAAGGTAAGCTCTGCGTTTTTAAATGCATCTGCCTCGCCCTCTGCAACAAGTGTTTTACCATCGTAAAGCTCTGCTTTGATTTTGGTGCTCTTGGTACCACCCTTTACCTCGGCTTTAACGTTAAGGTTATACTTTTTGCCTTTTTTGTGGGCAATTGCCTGAAAATCGTTAATATATGAGCTTTCGTAGGTATAAAGAAGAACATCACGGAAAATACCGTTTTCTCTGAACATATCCTGTGCCTCAAGGTATGAGCCGATGCTCCACTTGAAAACAACTGCAACAATTTCATTTTGTCCTTCAATAAGGTACTCAGATACATCAAACTCATACGAGTTGTGAGAGCCCTCACCAAAGCCTACAAACACACCATTGATGTATAAATCAATACAAGGTGTAATACCTAAAAATGTAAGCACATATTTTTTTGAGGTATCCTCAATATTTATAAATTTACGGTAAATACCACAGGAAAAATCCTCAGGAAGCTCCGGTGGACGAACACCCTTGCCCCACTCTCCACCGAATTTACGGTTATCAAAGCCGTATGGTGTGTTAATATATTCGGGTATTTCATAGCCTGTTCTTTGCCATGTAGAAGGAATGTTCACCTTGTCAAACTTAAGCTTGGCAGTATCAATAGTTGCAGGAAGCTTTGATTTCTTTTTGTAGTATTTAAAATCCCACTCACCTGAAAGAATTGTAACCATATCACTATTATAGCGCTCGGTTTTATAGTCTACAGCCTTTGCTGCCTTAAGCTTTGAGTGTGGTATGCAATACGCCCTTGGCGCTAACCTGCCCACCTCATAAGACTTAAAGGTACAATGATTAAGCTTATCGAGAATATACTTCATAAAAATCCTCCTACGATTCCATAATATTAAGATAATTCTAACATAGCAAGTATTATATTTCAATTTTTATTACTAAAAAAATCTACCAAAAATAATGCATTTATTTTGATAATATGGTAGAATTAAGGCGTATATTTCGGTGCATATTCACAAGGAGCATAAAATGGATAACACAGAAGAAAAAATCACGGGAGTAATAGAGGATGTTACCTTCCGTAATGAAGCAAACGGTTGGACTGTTGTTGATTTATCTGTAGATGACCGTCTTATAACTGCTGTAGGCATTATGCCGGGCATTAACCCGGGTGAAACAGTTGTTCTTTCCGGCAGCTTTGTAACACACCCTTCCTTCGGTAGGCAATTTAAGGTGTCTGCCTTTAGTCGCTCTATGCCCGAAACAATTGAACAGATTTACAAATACCTCGCTTCAGGTGTAATTAAAGGTGTTGGCCCTAAAAAGGCTTTATCAATTGTTGAAAAATTCGGCTCTGATACTTTATACGTGCTTGAAAACGAGCCTGAAAGACTTGCATCCATAAAAGGAATTTCGCAAGAGCAGGCACAGGGAATTTCTGAAGAGTTTAAAAAACAAACTGCTTTAAGAGCAATTATACTGGGCCTTGAAAGATACGGCTTTACCCCTGCAGAGTGTGTGCGAATATTCAGAAAGCTTGGCACACGTGCAGTAGAAAGGGTTGAAGAAAACCCTTATTGCCTGTGTGCTTTAGGCCTTGGCATAAGCTTTGAAAGAGCAGAGCAGATTGAAGAGCTGCTACCTCAAAAGCCACTCCCTGATTTCAGAATACGCGAGGGCATACTACACGTTTTGCGCTACAACAGCACAAGCAGAGGACATACCTGCATACCGAGAGAAAAGCTGCTCTCTCCTTGCTCCGACCTTTTGAACGTACCACAGGATGACATTGATATTGCCATTGACGGTCTTATAAACACAGCACAGCTTAAGGTCAGCGAATTAGATGGTAAGGAGTTTATATTTTTACCTTCTGCATATTTAGCCGAAAAGAAAATTGCTAAAAAAATAAATATAGTTTCAGCCTTTCCACCACCTGCTGTACCACAGCTTGCAGACTGGCTGGGCTATGTAGAAAAAAAGAACAACATCACCTATGAGGAGCAACAAAGACTTGCAATTGCAACGGCTGCAAAAAAAGGTCTTTTGGTGCTTACAGGTGGCCCCGGTACAGGCAAAACCACCACAATCAAAGGTATTATAAGCATTTTTGAAAGGCAAAACCTTGATATTGCCCTTGCAGCACCAACAGGCAGAGCTGCAAAGCGAATGAGCGAGGTTACAGGTATGCCGGCAAAAACCATTCACCGACTTTTGGAGGTTGAGTGGGATGAGGACGACCGACCTGTTTTCAGACGTAACGCAGGTAACCCTTTAGACTGTAATGCGCTTATTCTTGATGAGCTTTCAATGGTGGATATAAACCTTTTTGCAAACCTTTTAGATGCACTCCCATTAGGCTGCAGGCTTGTGCTTGTAGGCGACAGCGACCAGCTGCCACCCGTAGGTGCAGGTAACGTTTTACAGGATTTAATTCAGGCAGATATGATTCCTGTTGTTGCCCTTACACAAGTATTCAGGCAAGCCTTAGAAAGCAAAATTGTTTTAAACGCCCACAAAATTGTTAACGGCGAAAACCCCGATTTAGAAAACGACGGCAAGGATTTTTTCCATATGGAAAGACCTTCACCGATGCATACAGCACAAACAATTGCAGAGCTTTGTGCAAACAGACTGCCAAAAGCATACGAATGGGATCCGTTTTTTGATATACAGGTTATATGTCCGTCTAAAAAGGGCGATGCGGGTACACAAAGCCTTAACAGACGTTTGCAGGACGTACTAAACCCTGCTGATAAAAGCAAAAATCAAATCACCGTAGGTGGAAAAATATTCCGTGTTGGTGATAAGGTTATGCAAATAAAAAATAATTACAATATTGAGTGGGAATCTCCCGAGGAAAAGGGCTCGGGTATATTCAACGGTGATATAGGCATACTTACAGCTATCAATATGCAAAATGGCTTAGTAACCGTAAGCTTTGACGGTAGGGTTGCAAATATTCCCGGGGAATACTTAAACGATTTAGAGCTTGCATATGCAATTACCGTACACAAAAGCCAGGGTAGTGAATTTAAAGCAGTTGTATTCCCTGCTATAGGCGTTGTGCCCAACCTTGCATACAGAAATCTTTTATACACAGCTGTTACAAGGGCAAAGGATATGCTCATTACAGTGGGCAGCACCAAAATGATTTATGCAATGACTCAAAACGACAAAAAAGCCCGAAGATACTCTGCCCTTCGGTACTTTCTAAAAGAAGAATAATATGACTCTAAAAAGATTATACGACATTATTTTATCATTTGCTTTTACTAAAAGATGTAAATATTGTAATACTGTTTGCGATATTCGTTACGAAATCTGCCCGGAATGTGCAGACTCTATTTGTGAAATAGAGGGTGAAATTTGCTACAACTGTGGTTGCAGTAAGGAGCTTTGCTCCCAAAAAGAGAAAAAGCATTTTTACAAAAGCCTTTGCGCGCCCTTTTACTACGAGGGTGCTGCTAAAAAGGCCGTGCTCAACCTAAAATCACACAATACACCTGTTATTGTTGAAAACCTGTGCGAAAATATGCTTGCCTGCTTTAACAAGCACTACGGTGAGCTTGATTTTGACTGCTGTACATATGTGCCTATTCACCCTTCCGACAAAAAGACGAAGCACTTTAACCACGCCGAGCAATTAGCTCAAAGCCTGGCAAGGCAGCTGCAAATTCCCTGCTACCCCCTTTTACAAAAGGACTTTAAAACAAAGCCACAGCACGGCCTGCCTAAAATACTGCGAAGTGGTAATTTGCTTGGTGCAATAAGCTTTAACCAAAAAAGCTCTGTTGATGTTACAGATATGAGGATTTTACTTATAGACGATATAAAAACAACAGGCTCAACCCTTGATGAATGCACTAAAACCCTGCTTTTTGAGAACTGTGCTGAGGTCAGGTGCTTAACGGCGTGTATTACTCCCACAAGGCAAAATGATGTTGAATAACAAGTAAAGAAAAAAGAAAAAGCTGAAAGCATTAGCTTTCAGCCTTTTTCAATGGAGTGGGTTAAGCGTATCCAAAACAGATTTTGGGATAGCATTTTCCACTCATATTTTGTTAAAATACTCGTAAATCCGTCAGGATTTACTGCGTTTTTGCCTCATCTGAGAGAAAAATGCTTAATCACAAAATTCCTCGACCTTAAATGTAAGAGGTTTCGTGGAATTTTGGTCGCATTTGACTGCAGACAGGCTGGCGCCTTTCAAAGGCAAATCGGGCAAAAGTTCCGAAAACCCTTCATTTAAGGCTGTTTCGGATATACTTAACCCACTCTTAGAGAACATAAATTATAATATCTCTTCTGCCCCAATTTACACATTGTGCTTCAGAATTCATAAACAGGTCAACTGTCCAGTCTACATCGTAGATATAGCTGCCTGTATCTGCAGCAATACAGTAGCCGTAAACATATCTGCCGTCTGCAGAAACAATATACATCTCTGTACCGTAAGGAATTTCTTTGGGGTCAACTGCAATATAACCTGTTTGAGCACGTTTGCCTGTTGAGGTTATACCACCCGGTATGCAATAAGCTGTTGCCTTTGCATTAATCACCTTTTTGTAGCTTGCAGGGATACCATCTTCACCTAAAAGAAGGTACTCCGGGTTTGCCATTTCGCTTATTGGTTCACCAACAGGGAGACTTGAAGGATAAGTCTGTACTGCCACAGGACGCTCCTTTGTACCCTTTCTTACAAGCTGGCTTACAGGCTCCTCGATAACTGTTTCGGAAAGAGCTGTAGATTTGCTGAGCTCACCGTTTATATAGCAATCCTCATAAACAACTGTTTTTGAGCCCTTGATACCTGCTGACAAAAGTGTTCTTTGGTCAACATACTGTGAATCGGTGTACTCATACTCTGTGTCGTATTGAATTTCCTCGTCTGCAACACGTTCAACAAGCTCAACTCTGAACACCTCAATAGAAGCGCCCTCTGTAAGCTTTGAATCAAGTGCAGGCTTTGTGAAATCGTTTTCACCTAAAACGATTCCTGCTGATAATACAGCTTGCTCAACGGTCTTTGCAGAAACTGTTGTTTCTACCTTTTTACCATCGGCTGTGATTTTAACATTAAAAATGTCGTAAATCTCAATAACCATTCCATCTTCAAGAAGAACCTCTGCACCGTAGTTGAGTGCTGTTCCTTTAGGAAGCTGTATGCCTGTGAGCTTAATTGCATCACCGACTGTACCTGAAGTATGGATTGTGTATGTTGTGCCGTCAAAGTTAACTATGCTAACCTTAACACCACGTTTAATAATGATTACGCTGTTGTTTTCACCATCGAAATTTGTAAGGCTTACGCTATCGCCATATGCCTCATTAACTGTAATGCCTTCATTCTCAAGAATTTTAAGCGCATCTCTTTCGGCGGTTGTAACAACAATCGCATTTTCGCCATCGTAAATAGTAACGTTGTACATTACAGGTGGCACGGCGAAGGCTGTGACTGAAACGAAGAATACAATCGCCATAACGAGAAGCGCTGCTCTCTTAAATGGTGATGGCTCTGCCGTATCGTCTATTTTTCTGACTGTCATGGTATAAATCTCCTTAGACAAGCAACCAACCAGGCTTGCTCCCGAGCCTTTCATATTCGGGACCTTTGAAGGCTGCCGTTGTAGGCACTTTTGTCAGCAATAGCATACCGAAAACGCCACTTCTCGATACAATATTGGTGGCAAAAACGCCGTAGTTATCCTATGGCATTGGGTATTATACCCCACTTTCCCCAAAAGTCAAATAAATTAAAAATGCACTTTTTGTTGATTTTTTACAAACGTTATGAACAGCAAAACCCCATATTCGACATTTGGCAGTATTTTTGTATGAAAAGCCACAATTGTTTTTTATGACGTTTTGTAAAAAGTGCAGAAATTACAAACTGTAACTTTTGTCATATATTTTTCCCCTTTAAAAATATCAATTTGTAATTATTTTATTGACTATTTTTTCCAAAAAGCACATAATATAGTTATAATTATGTTGTTTTTACGGAGATATTGTGTATGAGAATATATTTACCCCCAGAGGTTGAATTAATACTGTCTGTTTTAGAAAAAGCAGGCCACCGGGCTTTTTGTGTAGGTGGTGCAGTGCGTGATAGTGTAATGGGTGTACAGCCGGGTGATTGGGATATAACCACCGCTGCCTTGCCGGAGCAAACCAAAGCACTTTTTAAGGATTATAAAACGGTAGACACAGGTCTTAAGCACGGCACACTCACCGTTATAATAAATCATATGCCCTTTGAGGTAACCACATACCGTATAGATGGAGAATATGGCGATAACAGGCACCCCGAAAGTGTAGAGTTTACACAGAGCCTCGAAAACGACCTTGCAAGGCGAGATTTTACCATAAATGCACTTGCATATAACCCAAGCGTAGGTCTTGTAGATTTGCACGGTGGACAAGCACACATATATAATTGTATAATAAAAACTGTAGGCGATGCAGATTTACGCTTTCAAGAGGATGGTTTAAGAATAATGAGAGCACTGCGCTTTAGTGCAGTATTAGGTTTTATTATTGAAGAAGAAACAGCTCAAGCCATTCACAGAAATAAAGACCTGCTTAAAAACATATCTGCAGAAAGGCTTGCTGTAGAGCTTACCAAGCTAATTTGTGGCAAGAATGCCTTTAATGTGCTTATGCAGTATGGCGATGTGCTTTCCGTTTTTATACCGGAAATAGCACCTGCCATAGGCTTTAAGCAATATGGCAAAAAGCACGCCTACGATGTGTGGGAGCATATTTGCCACACGGTTGATACTATTCCGAATGATAAGATATTGCGTCTTACTATGCTTTTGCACGATTTGGGCAAGGTGCCAACACACAAATTAAACGAAAACTCAGACAGCACCTTTAAAAACCACGCTATGGTTGGTGGTGAAATGGCTGAGAAGATTCTCACAAGGCTCAGGTTTGATAAAAAAACAATAAACAGGGTTTCCTTTCTTGTTTCATACCATGATTTTGAGCCTGCAAAAACAAAGCAGGAGCTAAAAAAACACTTAAAAAATAAGACCCCTGATGATATTCGCACTCTGCTTATTATAAAAAAGAGCGACCGAGGTGCTTTAAGCGAAAGCTACAGAGATATTTCAGAGCCAACTGCACAAAACCTTTTATGGCTCCAAGAGATT
>JAZSGB010000062.1:0-11314 GCA_045532505.1 Acutalibacteraceae bacterium
TAACTCATACTGAAATCCTTTTTCTTCAAGCATTGATTTAAAATATTTATCATAATTTTCAGCATAACGTATTATACCTAATTTATAATCATGCTCAAGCATATTGCGGATTGTTCGCTGGGAGTTGGTTTCTTTATAAAATATTTCCGCTGCATCACCGGTCAGTGATTTTGAGAATTCTGCAAATGCTTCAGAAATATAACAAGCTCTGGGAACAGAAATGGAAAACTCCTGTTTTTTAGCTGTGCCTTTTTTATAGAAATCTTCAACCTGCTCAATCTGACCGAGAATTCTTTTGGCAAAGTTTATGAACTGCTCTCCGTCAGGAGTAAGCTCCATGCCTTTGGTGGTTCGTTCAAAAATAGATATACCAAGGTCTGCTTCAAGCTCTTTAATTGAACGGCTTATGTTTGGCGTTGCAATAAGCAACGTTTCGGATGCTTTGCCCAAAGAACCGAGCCTTGCAACTTCAACAGCATATTTCATATGTAATAAATTCAAACCATATCACCACCGATGTTTTTCTTGATTATATCACTAAGCTTTTTAAAAAGCAATAATTACAAAGTGCAGTTACTCCTATTCTTTGTATTATGCAGTAAAAAAAATTTGCCCTGTAGTTTTTACCAAATACGCAGGATAGTAAGCAAGATAATAAGCAAGTTAGCTCGTCAAAATATAATCGCCAACACTTCTCTTGACAATCTCATTTTTCTATACTATTATGCAAATAGTCAGAAAACTCTAAAAACCAAAAAGCCAAGAACCCTTGATTCTACTGGGTTTACAGCGTGTCATCCAGGGCTGTTACCATTAGGTTCTATTGGAGAGATCCTTGCAGGTTCAAGTCCTGTCACCCGTACCATATTGAGTATTCATAAGGGATTTGACCTGTGAATACTCAATTTTTTTGCTTAAAATAGAGTTTTGTAAATAATTTAATAGTTTTATGTATCGTCGCATTCCTTTCGTAGTGCGACTTTTTTGTGGTTTTAGGGGTGCTCCCTAACAAATAAAATTTGTATGCACAAGTTGAATGCTTGCTAAGACTTATCCCACGCTTTTTTACTGTTTTTTCGGTTGGTTTGCTAAAGCATTTTTTCACCTCCTTTGGTTAAAATTTTTGCATAAAAAAATCCCTGTACTAAAACTTAAAGTACAAGGATATGTATTCAGGTTGATTTGGTTGGTGGTGGTGTGGTATAATAACCATACTAACAATCACTATAGATTTTGGAGTTTCGTAATGAATGTCAGCCATATGAATTTAACTATTTTTAAAATAGCAAAAGAATTTGATAAAAGTGTTTTTTATGTTAAATATATGGTTACTTGCAGAAATATTTTATATAAGGCAGTAAGCATAAAAAACAACAGTTTTGTGATAAGACTCACTGACCAACGGACACGCACGAAAGAACAACTTGAAAGCGAATTGCATTTTCAAGACTACTTATTTAAAAACGGCGCATATGTTACACAACCACTTAAGACTGTAAAAAACGAGTGGGTTTCTGAATGTATTGTTGACGATAAAAAATATTATGTTTCGGCATTTACTTTTGCAAAAGGTTTAAATTGGTATGAACGAGACGATAAAAACCCTGAAACATTTTATCAAATCGGCAAAGCACTCGGTAAGGTACATAAACTGTCGAAAAATTATGAAGTAACATCTTATAAAAGACGCAAGTGGTATGAACAGCAAGAGCTTGCCAATGCACCTAAACTTTTTAAAGATTACAGTACAGAACTATACAATTCTTTTATGAGTTTTGTTGATGAAATGAAGGCTATGAAAAACAGTCAGGATAACTATGGCCTTACTCACGGTGATTTTCTCATGTCTAACTATCTAATTAACCAAGATAAGGTAACCATTATTGATTTTGATGAATGTGAGTATTCTTGGTATGCGATGGATTTGGCTATTTGCATTCGAAATTATCTTGTGGGGGATGAACCGGAAAGGATACACGAAAAAACTGATTTGGCAGAAATGATATACTACAATCTGTTATCGGGATATCAGACAGAAAATTCAATTACCGACGATATGATTTGTGATTTAAACAAGTATATTTGTGTCAGAGATTATATTGAAATTTCACAGATGCTCGAATTGATAAAACAAGGAAGAACTCTGTGTGATATTGAAAATAGACTTCTAAAAGCAGATATTGATAGAGTGTTGAACGATAAACCATTTTTGAAAATTGACTTCAACAAACTATTAAATACATTTAGTAATAATCAATAATCTGTCTATTTATTAATCATAAAAATGTAATCCATACTTTTGCTGCTCTCACATTTGTGGGGGCAGTTTTCATATATCAAAACTGCCCCTAATGGTAATGGGAATTAGCATTACAAAAATGTTCCTGATTCTTAAATATATTTTACGAGCCGAAGAAGAAATGCGATGTTTCATAAGCCTTTCGCATTCAACCAAGCCGCCTTATATACTTAAAGTTACTACTAACTTAATTAAAGAATATATTTTCTCTTTTCGGCTGATATATAACTTTCAGTATTATTCTGCTCAGTCTTATTACTTGCGACTTTTACGGAGGCTCAGTGCTTATTTTCGGCACAGTTAAAACATATAGCTTTGCAGGTTTACCTTTACCCTGATATTTACGGCGAAGCAGATTATGCTCTTCAAGCTCACGCTGTAACCTTGTTGCTTTGTCATGTCCGCAACCGAGCATTTCACTCGTTTCAGCAATGGTGTAAAAGATAAAGACCTCTCCGTTTTTATCACACCAACCGTTTATTGCTGATAACTGCATTCTGTCGAGCATTAAACCGTAAAGAAGCTTCGCCTCTGCAGATAACTCCTTGTATTTCTAAATGCATCTAACAGTCTTTAATAACAACAGCAGAACTGAAATTGTTTCTTTCAAACCATACAGCAAACCATTCTAAACCTCCTATATTCGTATATTGAAATTTTGTGGCAAGTAGTGGTATAATTGAAATATATTCTGTCATATACAACAATTATTCAGGAGTACTGCTATGGAAGTAAGATTTATAAAGCCCGAGGAAGCATCGGATTTTCTCAAAATTTCTGCTGCATCCTTTATATGGAAATTCGATAAGGATGTAGACAACAAGGTTGATATGCCTGTTCTTGGTGCGTTTTACAACAGCAAGCTTATTGCAGGTGCTGAGGTGTATAACCACAAGTGCAACTATTGCGCAAATATTATTAATGCAATAATTCTTGATGGCATTTGCAGTGTGCCGGAATGTCGTCGAATGGGTGGCGTCAGGGCACTATTTGATAAGATAAGCAATGTTGCTGTAGAAAACAACATAACAGTTGGTTTTCTTTTACCATTTTCTATTTCCTACTACGAAAAATTCGGCTATGCAAATCTTGACCGTGCATTCTCAATAAAAATACCATTTAGCAGTCTTTCTCAGATTGAGCGCAGTAACGATGTTGAGCTATATACCGGTGAACAATTTAAAGAGCTGTGTGAGCTTTATAACAAATGCGCATTCAAGGAAAACCTTATGCTTATAAGAGAAGATGACAGCCACTTTTGCAGTAAGCCTTTAGAAAATGCCGATTACACATACATCCACCGTAGCAAGTCCGGTGAAGCTGACGGTTATGTTCGTTTTACGGTAAAACGCCCCAACGAGCTTGTTGCAGAGGAATTATTTGCATTAACTCCCAACGCTCTTTCAGGCATTATAGGTTTTTTGCGAAATTATGATGGAATAGTAAAAACCCTGGTTGTTAAAAAGCAATATACAGGCTCGCCCTTTGCCTGCTTTGCCGACAGAATTGATAACACAAGCTACGAGTATTCAGAAGGCATAGCTGCAAGAATTTATAATCTTAAAAAGCTGCTTGAAAATAACGCTTACCCAAATGAATACGGCAAATTCAGCATATTAAGCCTTGACGATATCCCTGAAAACAACGGCATTTTTGATGTTGAATATGAAAACGGCAAGGCTTACGTTACTAAAAGAGATAGTGGCAATTATGACATAGCCCTCACCCCACCTGCTGCAGCAAGGCTACTACTTGCAGGCGAAGGCCACACAGCACAAACAGCTGCTTTCATCAACGGCGTTGAGCTTAAAAATGAGGCTGATGACTTTTTTAGAGCCTTCCCTCGCCGTGCAACACATTTTATAGAATTTACTCCACATTAAAATATTCTGATATGTAAAGAAATAAAGAAACAGACATACAGGCTTTGCAGAAGCAAGCATTTATATTTATAAAAACAGTGCTTTGGTGTATGCCTATTACCAATGTTACTGACTACGTAAGAAAAAAACGGATTAATATATTTCTGTTCATAAAAGCTTTGGTGATACAATTATCACTGAATGTGAGCAGTTAGAAAGCGACGGCAAATTATGAAGCAAAAGGTTTTATGTGGGGCAGATATAGTTGCCCGTGATGGCTTTGAGTTTGTTGGCAAATGTGGACTTATTACAAACCATACAGGCGTGCTGCGCAACCTTACATCAACAATAGACTTATTAAAAACTATGTGTAATCTTACAGCTCTTTTCGCTCCGGAACACGGTGTGCGTGGAGATATGCAGGCAGGCGATGATATTTACTCATATACGGATAAAAGCACCGGTCTGCCTGTATACAGCTTATACAACAATGACACAACTGAAGCTGCAAAAGCTATTTTGAATTTAGATACGGTTATTTTTGATATTCAAGATGTTGGAGCAAGGTTTTATACATATCAGTACACAATGACTGATACAATGAAATTTTGCGCAGACAACAATAAACAGTTTGTTGTGCTTGACCGACCAAACCCACTTGGAGGTATAAAAGCATCCGGCACGATGCCGGATAAAAGCTTTTCCTCCTTTGTAGGCAGGTTTTCTACCCCAACACGCTCTGCACTTACAATAGGCGAATTTGCTTATATGATGAATGAAACAGAAAATATAAATTGCCACCTTACCGTAGTACCTATGGAGGGTTGGCAAAGGCATATGTATTACGATGATACTGACCTTGTTTTTATACAGCCTTCGCCTAATATACCCACAATTGATACTGTTTTCTCTTATATCGGTACCTGTATTTTCGAAGGCACAAATCTTTCCGAAGGCAGAGGCACCACCAAGCCCTTCGAAATGATAGGTGCACCCTGGCTCAACAGCAAAAAGGTTATTGAAAAATTAGGCGTTCAAAGAGGTGTTATTCTCAGAGAATGCTCTTTTACCCCTTCTTTCTCAAAATATAAAGATATATTCTGCCACGGCATTCAGCTACATATTACTGACCGTAATTCTTTTTCACCCTTTGAGGTAGGAATTCGGTTGTTAGACGCTATTAAACAAACACACAAAGAGCTTGAATTTGAACCTTTTATTACCCGGCTTTTAGGTACGGATGAAATATTAAAGCAAAGCTTTTCACCTGACACTTTTATTGCACAGCATGCAAAAAAAATTGAACAATGGCAAATGCTATCAAAAAATTGGTATTTGTATTAATTATTATAAATTCACAAAAAACAGAGTCGCAATGCGACTCTGTTTTTTTGTGAATTATTTAAGCTCAAAAACTATTTCTCCACCTGCTGTAATTTCTTCATAGGTCAAATAGTTCTGCGTTACCTCTTTACCGTTTAATTTAACTGATTTAATGTAGAGGTGCTCCAAAGGATTTTTATCACACCTTATTTTCAACGTATTTGCAACCTTACAAGAGTGGAAAGCTTCATCCAGCTTAACCTCAATCTCTTGGAAAAGAGGAGTATTTATGTAGTATTTTGGGTCTGCAGGGCAAACCTGTGCAAAGCCTAAGGCTGAAAGCACATACCAGGCTGAAAGCTGACCTACATCTTCATTACCACAAAAACCATATGCACCTGTACGGTAAGACTCCTTTTGAACACGCCTTGTCCAATACTGTGTCCTTTCAGGCAAGCCAAGAATACTGAAATAGTGTGTTATATTATGGCAGGGCTCATTTGAATGGTTATAATCATCATTCCAAAGGCTTTTTAAATCTGCCTTTTCAAAAAATTCTTCAAGGAGCTCTATTGTTCTTTCTTTTCCAAAAAGCTCACTTAAGCCCTTTACATCATACGGCACAAACCAGGACTGCTGAAAAATATTGCTTTCCACAGTTCCGTCATCATCGTATCTGTCTTCTTCAAAAACAAATTCACCGTCTTCCTTACGGGGGGCCATAAACTGCAGTTCCTCGTTATAATTTTCTTTATAACGGCCTGCTCTTTTTGCAAAAAACTCTGCATCCTCTGTTTTGCCTAAAAGCTCTGCAAGCTTTGACATAGTGTAATCTGCCAACAAATACTCAAGTGTATCGCTTAACCTGTTTGGAACATAGCACTCATCAAGGTATTGCTTACAGTCATACCTTATAGAGTTAAAAGGCTTGCCATAAAGCTCCTTTTTACAAATGCCGGATGCCTTCGATATTTCATATGCCTTCTCAATATCATATGGCTTAATGCCCTTAACAACAGCATCTGCCAAAACAATAAGCCCCGGGTCGCCCACCATACAGCCTGCATTTATACCCATAAGCTCCCAACGTGGGAAGGACATATTATTAAGCTCTGCTATTTTAAGTAGCGAGTTAATATCATCACGTACCATATCGGGATTGATAATGCTTAAAAGTGGGAACTCGCTCCTGTATACATCCCAACCACTAAAAACAGTTCTTTGCTTATAGTCGGTATTTTCAAATACTCGGTAATTAATTTTATATCTGCCGTCCACATCTGCCATTATACGTGGGTCTAAAAGCACATGGTAAAGGCAGGTATAAAAAAGCTTTAAATCAATTTCATCTGTACCTGTAACCTTTATGCCCGAAAATGCCTGCTCCCATTTATCGAGAGCATTTGCTGCCATAGCATCAAAATCAATACCTTGACACTCTGCTGAAAAGTTCTTTCTCGCGCCTTCAATATCAACATAAGATATAGCACATTTTACAGTTAAAGGTTCAATTACATCCTTTGAAAAATCGAGAAAAAGACCTAAATCCTCACCTTTACATTCAGAAATAAATGCTTCACTTTCAAAAAACCTTGCATTCGTAAACGGTTGTGAAAGCTCCATAACAAAATATACATCATAAAAAATCTTGCCGTTGCCGTGGCCAAAGCCACCACCTGCAGGTGTACATTTAATATGGCCTTCAAGCCTTCTGTCATTTATTATATCAACCTCTTGGAAATCGGCTTTACCACCAATTCTTCTGCTAAGGTTAATTATAATTTTCTTTTCTGAGTTTTCAGGGTAAGTAAATCTTAAAAGACCTGTATGCTCAGATACGGTGCATTCTGCAAAAATCCCATATCTTTCAAGCATAACAGAATAATACCCTGCCTTAGTTCTCTCTTTTTCGTGAGAGAATTCAGATTTCCACCCTTTTGTTCCCCGTTCGAACGGAACCTCCTCATTACTGCCGCTACGCAGGTCAGTATCCTCTGTTACAGGCATAATTTGAATATTGCCTAAATCACCATACCAGCCTATACCACTCATATGATTAAAGCTAAAGCCTTCAATAGTGTTATGGCAGTAATTATATCCACTGCCATTATCGCCACCACTTACTGTGTCGGGCGAAAGCTGTACCATACCACCGGGAACACAAGCACCGGGATATGTTTTACCGCCACCGTGAGATTTTTCTATTTGACCGTCTCCCACAGTGCCGATCATTGTATCTACATATAAAGCTTTTTTCATAAAACCACCTGATTAAACAAACGCTTTTTAATTTTTTATACACTAACCGTATCGGTTATTCCTTCTGCAGTAGCTACCGGAACATCATCCTTAAATGAATCAGGTGTTGTCTTGCTATTTCTGTTGTTAACGTTCGCCTCAACAAACAGGTGTCTGCCATTCACCGTAGAAGGTTTATAAGAACCCAATAATATTTCCATCGGAGAAGCTGTGGAGTTAAGGGTCTCGAGCAAGCCAAACTCAATCAATTTAATCGGAATGCAATCTAATTCCGAAAAAAAGCTCGTATCTTTGCCAAGTTTTTTTGCCAAAGAGGGAAGCTCATCGTTTCTTATAATACATACCTGCAGTTTTCTTTTTGCATCCTTTCGTTTATAGCGAAGATCTGATTTTGGAATTTTTTTATCATTGGATGTATCCCAGGTTTCCCAACCATCCAAAAGCAAGGTAACAACCCAACGATTATGTTCAATTTCCGCAAAAGCATCAATTATTGACTGTTCTGCAAGTAATGCAACCAATTCAGCCTTGCCCAACTCTCTATCCCAAGCATTTTTCGCTCTGAAAACTGTTCCTGATTTATTTATGCTTACCGACTCATTCTTTCGGCGACAAAATTTCTCATTGTAGTCAAACACGGTTTCCAAGCCCATATCACGAAGCTTATAGAATATGTGAATTACGCCTGCTACATTTGAATATTTAATAGTCTCCGATTGTTCGTCAATATTATCAAGAATCGATATCAATTCTTTCTTTAGGACAGCTACACGAGTCGGACATTTCTTTTTTTGTAAAGCACTTTTCTCTTGGCCTTTTTCCGGATTTTCGTCTTTTATCTGTAACAAATCAAGCATTTCTAAAAGAAACTCTTGTTTTTCGGAATACGATTTACTTTCATACGAAGCAAAAACCTCATATATATTCTTGTTATCCAATTTGTTATCTAAATCAATTATGTTATAAATCAGGTTAAAAAACCTTGCCAATCTGAAAAGTGGATTTTGAGTTATATATGTTTTCTTATAGATATCACAATAGCATCCTGACGGATAAAGCTTAATTTTGTCTCCATTCTGAACAAAACTATGTGCTACCTTATAATAATCTTTTTTTCGTATAATCGGTACAACAACAGGCTTCTCACTTATGTCGTTCCTTCTTTCAACATTAAGCCTTATCATTTCCGAAATATTCATAGTAAGCTCATCATCATGTGTTGAAATAAGGTAATAGTTTGCCCCTATGCATTGTTTTTCTATTACTTTCTTAAGCTCGCCGGATTTAATATCTGCTTTAATAAACTCATAATTAAGCTTTATTCCTGCAGCTTCGGCTTTCAGCTTCAGATCGCCATAGTCTCTTTCAAAATCGCTTGCCAAGCTACCATCATCAATAATTTTTATTTTGAAGGCAAACTCTTTCATTTGACCACACCATAAGGAGGTCTTTATAAACTCCCGAGCAATCCTATCGCTACCAATTACAACTGCAAAAATCTCTTTTTGTCCCAATTCATCAGCGCCCCGGTATAACGGATGCCTTAGCAAAAGGTTATAAACAGACAGCTTTGCTTCATTTATGAGGACAAGCTTAGTTGGATATGTGTCTCCTCCCTTTTTACTGCTTGATGTAACAGGTCTATGCTTATCTATAGAATCAATAAATATTTCAGTACTGTCGAGCGTAGAAAAAATATAAATTTCGTCTCCATAAGCTTTAACCTTATCATAGAGTGATATACAGTTTTCTATGTTGTGAGTTTCATCTGATGAAATAAGATAAAATTTTGTTTTTTTTCTGCGAAATCTACTTGTCAGTTCAAAAACAGATTTACCTGTAGTTAAGCCATTGATATGTTTAACTCGCTCTAAAATATCATTTTTTTCATCCGTAACACCATCTTTACTCGTGTTTGCAAAGATGATTTTAACAGGTTCAACACCTCTTTCGTGGTAAATATCTTCTGCTAAACAAATAGATTTTTCGTTAAGCTCAGAAAAAATGTGTAGCTCACTAAAAACAGTTACTTTACTTTTCAGTATAGCAAGGCTCTCGCCCAAAGCTACCAAAACTGCGTTTGCAGTTAACAATGGAGCTGTTGCACTTGCAAACACAAGTATTTTATACAATAAACCTGCTTCGGCAGCATCTTCTATCAACAACACTTCATTTAACTCAAACCAATCATAACCGAATGTAAATATTTTAACTGTGGAAACAACTGTTGATAAAAAAGGATTACTGAAACCAACACGAGTGCAATACTCCAACCAAAACAATAAAAATATGGATATGAAGGTTCCTGCTGTAAAAAACCAATATGTAGGCAGTATGTATTTTCTGTTTTTGTTTAATCTGTTATATAAGAAAAAGCTAAGTGAAGCTAATACTACAACGCAAAAAGCAGCAATCGGCAAATATATTCTCCAACCGTTGCTTATTGTATTCGGTTTCAGCACATCGGTAAGTGGGAAGTGTCAGCAGATAGGTAAGTGAATGTGTCAGCACATCGGTAAGTCCTATGGTAAAATAGCACCGAAAGGCGGTGCAAAAAATGCCATGGAAGGAAGCCGATAAAATGACAGAAAAAGAAAGATTCATAAACGAAATGCTGAAAACAGAAAAGCCATTTAAACATTTATGTCAAGAATTTGGGATATCAGAAAAAACAGGACATAAATGGAAAAAACGTTTTTACGAAGAAGGAAAAATAGGGTTACAAGAACAAAGTCGAGCAACAAAAAATCATAGTAATGCTTTAAATGAAGATACAATTATTGAGATAATAAATTTCAAAACAGCTCATCCGTATTGGGGAGCTAAGAAAATACGTGAACTCTATTCAAGGAAATACCCTGAAAAAGAAACACCGTCACTCAGCAGCTTTAATAGAATCTTAGATAAATGCGGTATGGTTAAAAAAAGGCGTGTAAAACCAGCTTCAACAGATTGTAAAAGGTTAAGAAACTACATAAAAGCAGAAAAACCTAACGATGTATGGGCAATAGATTTTAAGGGTTGGTGGAAATCTGATGGTGAGCTGTGTGAGCCATTTACCGTCAGAGATGTGGCATCCAAAAAAATCTTGTGTGCGTACCTTATGGAGTCAAAAACATCAGAGGCAGTTAAAACTGTAATGACCGACCTCTTCAAGGAATACGGGCTTCCCAAGGTAATTAAGAGCGACAACGGAACGCCGTTTTCTTCTCCAAACAGACTATTGTCATTGACAAGATTATCTGCCTGGTGGATAACGCTCGGTATTACACCGGATAGAACAGACAAAGGAACACCGGGGCAAAACGGCTCTCTCGAACGCATGCACGCCGATATATCGCGCGAGATACAAGGGCAGATAAAAGGTGGTAGAAAGGCAAACCAAATTGTTCTTGATGAATGGGTAAAAGAATACAATTCAATCAGACCCAATGAAGCAATTGGAATGAAAACACCTGACGAGATTTATGTGAAATCGGATAGAAAATACACAGGTGATTATGACGAAATTGAATATCCGATAGGTTTTGAAACAAGAAAAGTTTTCGGTGGTGGTGAAATTCTTGTTAAG
>JAZSGB010000056.1:0-11685 GCA_045532505.1 Acutalibacteraceae bacterium
TTAGGGGATAGGAAAAAAAGATGCAGAACGGACAAACTGAGCAAAATCAAGACTTCAGACTTGATTTTGCTTGCCCGAAGGCGTACAAGGGTACGTCGAGTGGCGAAGTTTGTTCGTAGTATAAAACATACTTTTTTCAACAATTTTATATTTCTTGTATTTTTAAAGGGGTTCTATAGGCTTATTAAACCTACAGAACCCCTTGCTATATCGGTTTTATACGGTCTGCGCTTTTTTACATCCCCTTTTTGTAGCTATGCTTGTTTATTTTTTTATACGTTTTTTAGCTTTATTTTCTTTATCAAGCTTGCGCTTCTTAGCCTTACTTTCTTTATCGTACAAGCGCTCCTGACGAAGCTTTTCTGCAAGCAGTCTTTCTTCCTCAAGTCTTTCTTCATAGCGAGTGTGTACATCCTCATAGTCAGAGGTAATCTCATCTAATCTGCTATAGCCCTCGTACAAGCCGAGAGTTCTTTGTGCTGAAAGATACGGAGCAGCAACTGTTCCGTAAAT
Source organism: Acutalibacteraceae bacterium (assembly GCA_045532505.1). GTDB lineage: Bacteria > Bacillota > Clostridia > Oscillospirales > Acutalibacteraceae > DTU089. The sequence continues at coordinate 514 of JAZSGB010000056.1, forward strand.
ATTTCTCTTTTTATTAGCTATACGCATAGCCTTACGGCGTGCCTTTGCCTGTGCTTTTGTATCATCAGGCATATTGTAGGCATCCTCATACTCTTGGTTATCAAAAGGAATCACCCCTTCGGGATAATGCTTTTAAGCAAGCTTTGCAGATTTTACAAGCGCCCTTGCATTTCTTATTTCTTGCTTACGCCAGGTGCGCTCCTCTTTATCTGCCGTTTGCGGAAGTGCATTTGCAAGACGCTGTGCCTCAACAGCACACTCAAAAAATCTTTCAGGACCACCACTAACAATAAGTCGGCACAGCTCAAGTTGCTTTTGACCGAACTCATTTTCGAAGCGAGTAAGCTCGTGCATAACAAACTGTGCAATTTCAATTTCCTCGTTTCGCTCCTCGGCAGCCTTTATCGCTGTACGTGCAGCAGTAATAGCTTGCTCACGTGCCTGCTTTTCTTCATCAGTTTCGCAAGGCATAAGCTTTGCCTGTTTAAGCTGTGCCTTAGGCACCTCCACCTTCTCCATACCAAAGTACTGCTTTGCTTTAATTATAGCCTCACAGCCTTCAATATAAGATACATCCTCTACCTCGCCTGCCTCACTATCTTCAACAATAGTTCTTATTCTAATTACCCTAATCATAGACTTTTGACCTGTTTCGGAAATATCGTACAAGAACCATGGAAGCACGTCTATTGCAGCGCCTACAATGGAAATTACAAGAAGTGTATCCATTAACGAATATAAAACACAGTTCGGATTTTTTGTTTGTTGAGAAAGAGGCAGGGTCTCATCGTAATTAATGTAAACATCAAGCACAGAGTAATCGTTTCCGTCGAAGCCCTTTTTCTTGTATACCCAAGGAATAAAAAGGCTTGTAACTGCGTTGATTGCGCCACCTGCATAGCTTGAAATAAGGTTAAAGGAACCATCTATTCTTTCGCCTATAAGGTATTGCTGATTATCTCGCATATCGGATTCAATAGCGCTATCTATAACGTTATATGTATCTACAAATCTATCAAGAGTGTACACTATAAACAAGCCAAAGCCTGCTGCAGGGCTCTTATAGAAAAGGAAATATGATGCAATAAGGAAGATCTGAATTATGTTCTTAAATATTTTAATTTTCTTTTTACCGAATTTACGTATAAAGTAGGGTGAAAACAGCATCCCCCAGAAGTTGGCGTTATAAGAAATTGTGTTAAGAAGGCCATAAGTAGAGCTTTTCATAATATGTGCTCTGTATACAAGCCAATTCCAGATATCGCCCTTTGCTCCCTCAAGGAAGTTATTCCATCCGTCTGCACACTTAATCCAGAAAATTTTGTTTCCTGCAACTGCTCTTAATGAGTTAGTAAAGCTCATTTTTGTTATACGACTCTTTGGAAGCACCAGCCTTTCCTGTGTGCCGAAATAAGCTAAAAGAACAACAGGCATAAGCAGTGCCATAGGTGTGTAGGAGCCACGGAAAAAGGTCATATTATATTTATCACCATTTTTGGTAAGAACATCAACCATAAGAGGATAATAAACATTGTTTATTGAATAGCCTAAAGAGTATATAATGCTCGTAATAGACATTATTTTTGTTCTTTCTTGGGTATTTGGTGTTATAACGTGCACCATATTGGTTACACCTGTTTGCACCCAGCTTTGAACAGTACCTTGCACTTGACCAATTAAAAACAGCATTGCAATCATAATGTACTGTGCCTTAGGCAAACCTGAATCTCTTACCTGCTCATATGGCAGCCACAGCGATAAAATTGTAAGAAGCATTGACGGAATAGCAAGCTTTATAAAAACCCTGTATTTACCGTCTTTGCTACGCAAATTATCTATAATCCACGCATTAACAGGTGTCATAGCATAGCCGAGCGCTTGGCAAACGTAACTCATTACAAGGAGCTGATTATTGTTCATACCAAGTGTCATACCGGTAAATTCGTTGCCGACACCAAAACCTATGGTCCACCTTACAGACATCATAAGCGCCATCCAACCTACAGAGAGCATTACAACCTCTTTATAAGGTACATATTCGCCGGGGCGAGGCTGTTTCCAATAGGTTTTAACCTCTTTAAGTGCATCAATAACTGTATGTAAAAGTTTAACTATAGCCTCCACAATTTCACCTTTTTCACTTTTTATTTTTATTTAAAAATAGGTTTATCTGTTAAACTAACGCTCGTTTTCTTCGTGCCTTCAAGCTCAAGAATAACGATTTCGTTTTCGTCCTTGAGAAGAGTTCCCGGAAGATACAAGGTGTATTGAGGTCCCTTCTTTAAAAATCTGCCAAGATTAAAGCCGTTTATGAAAACGACTGCATTTGAGAAGCCACGCATATCAACAAAGGTATCTGTTTTTTGCTCTGCCCTGAAGGTTGCTTTAAGGAAAAGTGGTGCACCACTTCTTTTTTTGGAATACTTAACATGTGGTGCTGTTTCTAAATCCATACAGTAAACAGTCCAGTCAACTATAGCCTGACCACCAAGGTAAATTTCATCTAAGCCCTTACGGTCGTAAATTCTTCGTGCATAGTTTATTCTGCCAAGGGCATAAACAAGAATATCCACCCTACACTCACCGTTAAAGGCAGGGATTTTTACGCTAAAGCTTTCTTCTTCAAGAGCTTTGCCCTTAAGCTCGGCTCTGTCATAAATATGCTTAAGCTCACCATTTATATAAACATACGCAATATCATGCACACCAAAGGCATTTAGCTCGGTATCACCATAGTTACCCTTTAATACCGTGCTGTATAGAATTGCGCCACTGTATTGGTCGTAGCTTTCCATATACTGTGGAATGTAAGACTTTTTGCGACGGGCAAAGGATTTATACACCTTTTGCAAATCGGCAAACTCGGTAAAAGTAATTTTCCCGAAAGCCTGTGTTTTTGCATCATCAGGAAGCTCTGGAAGAGCTTTACCCAATTGCTTTGCCATTCTTTTTCTTAAAATAAAATATTTTTCTGTATAAGCGCCGTTTTCTGTAAGAGGCGCACCATAATCGTAGCTTGTAGTTGTTGGGCAATAGCGCTCATAATAATTAGCTCCTGAGGAAAAGCCGAAGTTTGTGCCACCATGGAACATATAAAGATTAAAGCTCGCATCCTCTTTAAAGAAACCGTCAAGACTTCTGCCGAGAGTTTCCTCTGCATTGTCGGTATGGTGCTTTGCTCCCCATTGGTCAAACCAGCCACACCAATGCTCACCACACATAAGTGGCTTATCGGGCTGAAGAAGCTTTAAATCGTTAAATCGATTTTCGTTGTAGCCACCAAAGTTTGCCACCATAAATTCCTCCGGTATACCACCACCTGAGAAAAAGTATTTTTCCTCACCGTCGGAGGTGAAAAGCTGACAGGTTACACCAAGCTCCTTCATCAAGCCTCGTAACCAGTAAAGGTACTTTTTATCTCTGCCAAAGGAACCATATTCATTTTCAACCTGCATTGCAATAAGCTTACCGCCATTTGACTCCTGGAACGGTAAAAGCTTAGGAATAAGCACCTTAAAAAATTCTTCAACAGCCCTAATGTACTTTTTATCCCAGCAGCGCAAACGGATATTTTTATCTTTGAGTAACCACGCAGGCAACCCACCAAGGTCCCACTCTGCACAGATATACGGGCCCGGCCTTACAATGACATAAAGGCCTAAATCCTGAGCTGTTCTGACAAATTTTTCGATATTAAGCATACCCGAAAAATCAAACTCGCCTTTTTTCTTTTCGTGGAAATTCCAGGGCACATAGGTTTCTACAGTATTAAGCCCTGCCGCCTTTAATTTGAGAAGTCTGTCCTGCCAATACTCTTCGGGAATTCTAAAGTAGTGCATAGCACCTGAGTAAATGTGGAACTCCTCTCCATCCATATAGAATTTTTTATTTTTTATTTCAAGCATATTAAAACTCCTTAAAAACAGTTTGGAATATATCAGGTTTTCTTGTTGTTATGTTATCGGGGCCGTATGATAAAATTTTGTACATTTCCGGCTTACCGTCAACTGTAAAAACAGAAACGAGCAGGTTGTTTTTGTGAAAGTAATATACAAGCTTTTTCGAAGCGCCTCTATATTGGAGGTTGATGCCTACAGCACCACACTCTTTAACCTTATCTACAAGGCTTTGCAAATATTTATCGGTGTGCGCAAAGGGCTTTTTCACCTTCATATTAAGGTAGTAATCAATAGTTGGGTACTGCTCGTTTACTGCCTTAACATCGCTTTCGTTAATGCCTGTAAAGAATATTCTGTGCTCAATATTGTGCTTAATTGCAAGCTCCTGCACCTTTTGCAAAGCAACGCAAGTTTTAACATCCACATTCACCTGCAAAGCTTCAATAGTACTTATTTTAGCAAACGCCTCGTCAAGAGTTACCTCCCCACCAACAGGCTCGTCGTGAGATAAAACAGGGTTATGATTTTTATCAAAACGCAAGTCAAATTCAACTATAGCTGCACCGTATTTTACACCTGCATCAATACACTCAAGTGTATTGGCCTTGGTTTTGCAGCAGCCTGTGTGTGCTGTGTATGTAAAACCTGTCGGGATCTTCGCATTAGCCTTACACATCGCCATTTTACCTTTTCTAAAACAAAAGCACATACAAATAACCTCTCCTAAAGCACTGTCAAGCTGAATTTTTGCAAATCCATTCTCGTTTGTATGGTATATAGTGATTATACTTTGTTTTGAACATAATTACAAATAAAAAAATAAAAAACAGCAACTCAAACAAAGGAGTCGCTGTTTTTTAGTGCAAATAGTAAAATAACGGTCAGCAATTAGCTGTCGGTTGCTTGCTTAATATACTTGTGAGATAAATCAAGCTATGCGCCAAATATCACAATTATTCGACTGTAACGGATTTGGCGAGGTTCTTAGGCTTATCTATATCACAGCCTCGCAAAAGGGCTGTGTAGTAGCTGAGAAGCTGTAAGGGTAAAACGAGAAGAGAGGGTCGGAAATAGGAGCAAATGTCGGGAACGGTAATAACGGTTCTGTTGGCAGAAACAAGGGATTGCTTTGCTTTATCGGTTATAACAATAACAGTACCACCACGAGCCTCCACTTCACAAATGTTGCTGAGGGTTTTAGAAAAAATTTTGCTTTCCCCTGCAACGGCAATAACAGGCGTGCCGTTTTCAATAAGGGATATTGTACCGTGCTTAAGCTCGCCTGAGGCATAGCTCTGGGCATTTATATAGCTAACCTCTTTAAGCTTAAGCGCACCCTCACAGGCAGTAGCATAATCCTTTAGCCTGCCTATAAAGAACACATCGTTTTTGTGGCAAAGCTCACCTGCGAGAGATTTTGAAATTTCGTTTACGCTTTCAAGGGTTTCTTTTACCTTTACGGGAAGGCTGAGTAATTCCTTCACAAGCTTCTCCTCTTCTTCGGGTGTGATTTGATTTTTAACTCTGCCAATAAAAATTGCAAGGGCATAAAAGGCTGCAAGCTGTGCGCTATACGCTTTTGTGGTGGCAACTGCCACCTCTTTGCCTGCCTTTGTAAATATTGCATTTTCGCTTTCCTTAGCAATAACACTATCTTGTACATTTACAATAGAAAGCACCTGTGCCCCATACTGTTTCGCTATACGCAAGGCAGCAAGAGTATCTGCTGTTTCACCACTTTGGCTAACAAAAATTGCAAGGGTTTCTTTACCAAATTGGTGGTGCGAATACCTAAACTCCGAGGCTATTTCCACAGTGCAAGGTGTGGCTGTCAAGCCTTCAAGCAAATGCTTTGCCACAAGGCCTGTATGGTAGGCAGAGCCACAGGCAACAATAACAATATTTTTAAGGCGTTCCTGCAAAAACTCTTCATCAAAGGAAACATCAGGCAGGGTTATACTGTGCATAGAAGCAAGGGAAGCTATTGTATCCTCAATAGCTTTTGGTTGCTCTGCAATTTCCTTAAGCATAAAGTGAGGGTAGCCCTCTTTAGTAATGCTGTTTTCTTTACAAAAAATCTGTTCGGGCTTTTTATTTATCTCTTTACCACAGGCATCAAAAAACTTGATTTCAGTTTGTGTAAGGGCACAAATCTCGCCATTTAAAATTCTATAGCATTCCGTTGATTTCTCACTAACTGCACTTATATCCGATGCAAGATAAAAGCCACTTTCCCCTTTAAGAGCAACTAATGGGCTACCACTTGCTGCCCCAAAAACCGTATGTGGAAAATCGCTGCAAAGTATACTGAAGGCATATGTGCCCTTTAGCACGGCAAGTGCTTTTGCAATGGCAGAAACAGGCTCTCCTGTATAGTATTTTTCAAGAAGGTGGGCAAAAACCTCTGTATCTGTTTGCGATTCGTAAACAGTATTGGCAGAAAGAAGTGTTTTTTTAATTTCACCACTATTTTCTATTATTCCGTTGTGCACTACATAAAAAAGCCCTAACGAGCTTTTGTGAGGATGAGAGTTCGCCTCGCAAGGCATACCGTGGGTTGCCCAACGGGTGTGGCCTATGCCTGTATGAGCATCAACAGATTTTTTCTGTATTGCTTTATCCAATTCTGATATTCTGCCTACAGCTCGTATCCTTGAAATATTTTCACCTTCAAAGTAGGCAATACCTGCAGAATCGTAGCCCCTGTACTCTAAATTTTTTAGACCTTTTATAAGAATAGGTGCGCAATTTTCTTCGCCCGAATACCCAATAATACCACACATATCAGTTGCTCCTTTACGTAAAAATCTTTATGTTTTTATATAATTTTTGAAAAAATTTCTTAATTATGCAAATATATTAAAAACGGCTGGTTTTATTGCCAAATACTGTCATATTTTTTTATTGTTGCTATGTTGATTATTGAAATATATTTTGTTATACTTATATATGAAATATTATCTTTTATCACGAAGCAAGAGGAGTGGTTAAATGGATTTCGAAAGTTGGAAGGGTTTTGAAAGCGGAACCTGGAAAAAAGAAATAAATGTGCGAAGCTTTATAAAGCACAATTTTACACCTTACGATGGTGATGAGAGCTTCCTTGTCGGCCCTACTCAGGATACACTTGATTTATGGGAACAGGTGCTGGAGCTTTCAAAGCAAGAGCGCGAAAAGGGCGGCGTGCTGGATATGGATACAAAAATTATATCCACCATTGTTTCACACGGGCCCGGATACCTTGATAAATCAAAAGAGAAGATTGTAGGATTTCAGACAGACAAGCCCTTTAAGCGTGCGCTTATGCCATACGGTGGTATACGAATGGCAGAAAAGGCTTGTAAGGATAACGGCTACGAGCTTGACCCTACAGTAAAGGAATTTTTTACAGTTCACAGAAAAACTCACAATGCAGGTGTATTTGATGTTTATACCCCTGAAATGAGAGCCTGCCGTTCAAGCCACATCATTACAGGTCTGCCTGACGCATACGGCAGAGGCAGAATTATCGGCGACTACAGAAGGGTTGCCCTTTACGGCATTGACAGACTTATTGAAGATAAGCTTGAGCAAAAGGAAACCACAAGAACGGCTATGTACGCCCAGGTTATTCAAGAACGAGAGGAGCTTTCTGAACAAATAAGGGCACTTGAGGACCTTAAAAAGATGGCTGCAAGCTACGGCTTTGATATTTCAAAGCCTGCAAAGGACACCAAAGAGGCCATTCAGTGGCTCTACTTTGGTTACCTTGGCGCTGTAAAGGAACAAAACGGCGCTGCTATGTCTTTAGGCAGAACATCTACCTTCTTAGATATTTATGCAGAGCGCGACCTTAAAAACGGCGTTTATACAGAGGTAGAGCTCCAGGAAATGGTCGACCATTTCATTATGAAGCTCCGTCTTATAAAATTTGCAAGAACTCCTGAGTACAACGACTTATTCTCGGGCGACCCACAATGGGTTACAGAATCTATTGGTGGTATGGCTATTGACGGAAGACATATGGTTACAAAAATGTCTTACAGATACCTCCACACCCTCGAGAACTTAGGTGCTGCACCGGAGCCTAACCTTACTGTACTTTGGTCTACACAGCTTCCTAAAAACTTTAAAAGATTCTGTGCAAGAATTTCTATTGAAACCTCCTCGGTTCAGTACGAAAACGATGACCTTATGCGTTTTCACCACGGCGATGACTACGCTATTGCTTGCTGTGTTTCATCTATGGTTGTGGGCAAAGAGATGCAGTTTTTCGGCGCAAGAGCAAACCTTGCAAAATGCCTTCTGTATGCTATTAACGGTGGTATAGACGAAATTTCAGGCAAGCAGATTGCACCTGAATACAGACCGATAACAAGTGAATATTTGGATTACGATGAGGTTATGCAAAAATTTGAGGCTATGATGGAGTGGCTTGCAAAGGTTTACGTGCATACGCTTAATATAATTCACTATATGCACGATAAATACTGCTACGAAAAGCTTCAAATGGCTTTGCACGATAAAAAGGTTACTCGTTGGTTTGCTACAGGTATTGCAGGCCTTTCCGTTGTTGCAGACTCTCTCTCTGCAATTAAGTACGCAAAGGTTAAAACAATACGTAACGAAAAGGGCATTGTTGTTGATTACCAGGTTGAGGGTGATTTCCCTAAATACGGTAACGATGACGACAGAGTAGATAAAATTGCTTACGATATTGTGCATAGATTTATGACACACATAAGAAAGCACCACACCTACAGAGACGGTATACCAACAACCTCTATCCTTACAATAACATCCAATGTTGTTTACGGCAAAAACACCGGTGCAACACCGGATGGCAGAAAGCAGGGTGAGGCCTTTGCACCGGGTGCAAACCCAATGCACAGGCGCGATACCCATGGTGCAGTTGCTTCACTTGCATCTGTTGCAAAGCTTCCTTTCGTTGATGCACAGGATGGTATTTCAAACACCTTCTCAATTATACCCGGTGCTCTGGGTAAGGATGACAGAATTTTTGCAGGCGATATTGCTATTGATATTGACTGCTGTTCAAACGGCGCTTGTGGCGCCCCAACACTTTTTGAAGGACTTGACACAGACGCAGATGTTGAAGAGGAATAATTTTATTCTTATAGATTTTGATTTAAAGGAGATTTACTATGGCTGCTACAGAAAATCAGATAGATAACCTTGTAAGCCTTCTTGACGGATATGCTCAAAAAGGCGGACATCACCTTAACGTTAATGTTTTTACAAAAGAGACCTTGCTTGATGCTCAGGCACACCCCGAAAAATACCCACAGCTTACTGTAAGGGTTAGCGGATATGCCGTAAACTTTATTAAGCTTACAAAAGAACAACAGGATGAGGTTATTTCAAGAACCTTCCACGACCAGATTTGAGTATGGTAGGCTTGATTCACTCTAAAGAATCCTTCGGCACAGTTGACGGCCCGGGCATAAGGTATGTGCTTTTTATGCAGGGCTGTCCTATGAGGTGCCTTTACTGCCATAACCCTGATACTTGGGAAGTGGGCACAGGCCAACAGGTTACTGCAGAAGAAATTCTTGAAGAGTACAACAAAAATCTTTCATTCTACAAAAACGGGGGCATCACCGTTACAGGTGGTGAGCCTCTTTTACAAATTGATTTTATAATTGATTTGTTCAAAAAAGCAAAGGCACAAGGTATACACACCTGCATTGACACCTCGGGAATTACATACAACCCCAACAATGCAGAGTGCACAGAAAAGTTTTCGGAGCTTGTAAAACACACCGACCTTGTTATGCTTGATATTAAGCACATAGACCCGTTAAAGCATAAAGCTCTTACGGGAATGGATAATAAAAACATTCTTGCCTTTGCAAAATTTCTTGAAGAGAAAAAAGTCGCCTTATGGGTAAGGCACATTATTCTTAAGGGCTACACAGATCATACTGATGATTTAATTAGTTTAGGTAATTTTATTGGCAGACTCAAAAACCTAAAGGCGCTGGATGTTTTACCGTACCACACAATGGGCGTTGGTAAATACAAGCAGCTTAATATCCCCTACCCGTTAGAGGGTGTTGAAGCATTACCTATAGCAGATGCAGTTTCTGCAAAGGAGCACATTTTAGAAGGTATTAAGCAAGTAAGAAAGTAGGGTAAATTTATGGAAAACAAGCCTGTTACAGCTATAATTGTTGGCGCAGGGCACAGAGCACTTGTATATAGTGAGCTGGCAATTACCAACCCGGAGCTGTTAAAAATAATCGGCGTTGCAGACCCTAACCCTGTACGCAGAAAAATGTGTATGGAAAAGTTTGGCTTCAGCGAGGATATGTGCTTTGAAAATGCACAGGAGCTTGCAACCAAAGGCAAGCTTTGTGATGCAATTATAAACGGCACAATGGATGAGCAGCACATTGAAACTGCTGTACCTCTACTTGAATGTGGCTACGATATGCTTCTTGAAAAGCCCTTTGCTGTTTGCGAGGAAGAAGCAAAGCTTTTAAAGGAATGTGCAAAAAAGAACAATTCGAAGGTTATGATTTGCCACGTGCTCCGCTACACTCCTTTTTACTACAGCATTAAAGAGCGTATTGCAAACGGTGAAATTGGCGAAATTATTAATATACAGACAACAGAGCACGTAAGCTACCACCACCTTTCCACCTCATATGTACGTGGCAAGTGGGCAAACTCTAAAAAAAGCCACACCACTATGCTGCTTGCAAAGTGCTGCCACGATATTGACCTTATGATGTGGTTTATGAGTGAAACCAAGCCTGTGCAAATTGCTTCGTTTGGTGGCAAATACCAATTTAAGCCTGAAAATGCCCCTGAGGGTGCAGGTAATATTTGTATGGTAGACTGCCCACACGTTGACACCTGCGTTTACTCCACAAAGCGACTTTACATAGACCACCCCGACAGATGGGCATTTTATGTATGGGATAAATTAGAGCACATTGAAAACCCTACAATTGAAGATAAAATTGCCCTTATGAAAAGTGATTCACCCTACGCCCGTTGCGTTTATAAATGCGACAACGATGTGGTTGACCACCAAAGCGTGCTTGTAAACTTTGCAAGTGGTGCAACAGGCACACACAATATGGTTGGTGGCTCTGCACAGAGCCTTCGCAAAATACATATTATAGGCACCAAGGGTGAAATCAGTGGTAACTTTGAGGAATCAAAGTATGTTGTTAAAAGAATTAATCCCTCGCCTGATGCATTCAATGAGGAGTGCGATATTGAAGAGGTTGACCTTAACATTACAGGCGATATGGTAGGCGCC
>JAZSGB010000028.1:0-59518 GCA_045532505.1 Acutalibacteraceae bacterium
GTCTTTTTTCTTTATTTTCTCAAAAAAAACAGACCCAGCTCATTTCTGAACCGAGTCTGTATCTTAACTTAATGGTATTGGTTTCAATACGGCAATTTTTTTATGCTGTTTTATAAAAAATAAAAAAAATTAAACATTATACTCCAAATTAACAGAAATATTTTACACTAAAGAGATATTATTGTCAAGTTATGTAGACACAGTTAACATATTTTTAACGAGGTTAAACAAAAAAATAAAAAGTGGCTGTAAAAAAACCAATACCATTAAGTTAAGATACAGACTCGGTTCAGAAATGAGCTGGGTCTGTTTTTTTTGAGAAAATAAAGAAAAAAGACTTGACAAAACCAGTGAAATGTGCGGTCTCATTTATTAATCTCGATTAATAAATGAGACCCTTGTTAATAGGAAATACATTCTGAAAGCAAGGAGAAAGCACAATGAATATTACCCCTAAAATTGTAAAAAGAACTTTAAAGAGAACTGTAAGAGAAATTTCAAGTAATCCACAAGTTTTTGCTAAAAATCCAGAAAAAGATTTTTGTAGAAACAGGAAACTACCATTTGAAAAAATGATGTATTCTATTCTTTCTATGAGTGGTAAAGATTTGAAATGTGAGTTATTGGATTTTTTTGATTTAGGTAAAAACACACCAACAGTTTCTGCTTTTGTTCAGCAACGAAACAAAATTTCTACAGCAACTTTTGAAACATTATTTCATCAATTTACAAATTCTTTTCCTCAACAAAAATTGTATAAAGGTTATCGTCTGCTTGCTGTGGACGGTTCAGATTTACATACACCAACAAATCCACAAGAAAAAAACTGTTACTGTCATAGTGCAAATGGTAAAAGGCCATACAATTTAATGCATCTTAATGCTATGTATGATTTGATGAATAATATTTATGTAGATGCATTTGTGCAAGGTTCCAAAAACGAAAATGAACATAAGGCTTTTGTTTCTATGGTGGATAGAGACAACTCACCGATACCCACAATATATATTGCCGACAGAGGATATGAATCCTACAATAATCTTGCTCATGTTCAAGAAAAAGGGCAGAATTTTCTCATAAGGATTAAAGATTTAAAAAGTAATGGTATCATTTCGAGTCTTGATTTACCTAAAGCAGAAGAGTTTGATATATCTCTTTCTCTCTTTTTAACAAGAAAACAAACTAATGTTGCAAAACAAAACCCTCAACTTAAATTTATTCCCCATACTTCTATTTTCGATTATCTTCCTTCTTTTTGCAAAAAGAATATCCCTGTTACTCCCTATTGCTTGAATTTCAGATTAGTCAGAATCAAAATTGATAATGATAAATATGAGGTGCTTATCACAAATTTAAAGCCCGAAGAGTTTTCATCTTCGGACTTAAAAGATTTGTATTCTATGCGTTGGGGTATCGAAACATCTTTTCGTTCCTTGAAATATACCCTTGGTTTATTGTTTTTTCATTCGAAAAAAGTGGAGTATATTCTTCAAGAAATCTTTGCTAAACTTACTATGTACAACTTTACTGAACTGATTACCTCGCACGTAGTCATTAAGCAAAAAGGCAGAAAACTTTCCTACAAAATCAACTTTTCTGCTTCTGTACATATTTGTCGCAATTTCCTTCTAAAGAATATACCTCCACCGGAGATTGAAGCCCTTATCTCAAAGTTTCTTGTCCCTATTAAAAACAATATCAGTAACCCTCGTAAGATAAGTACCAAAACGGCTGTTTGCTTCCTTTACAGAGTAGCATAATTTTTACTTTTTTACAAGGTTTTACGACAGGCTTTTTGAGTCTGTCGCATTTGTCGTGTAGTAATTATGAAAAAGGCACCTAACTCGGCTTCTTTGCTTTGTTAAGTGCTTTTTCTTTATTTTATTTCTTTTTAAACTTAATGGTATTGGTAAAAAAACGCAAGTTTTTTTACAGCCACTTTTTAGGGGATAGGAAAAAAAAAATGCAGAACGGACAAACTGAGCAAAATCAAGACTTCAGACTTGATTTTGCTTGCCCGAAGGCGTACAAGGGTACGTCGAGTGGCGAAGTTTGTTCGTAGTATAAAACATACTTTTTTCAACAACTTTATATTTCTTGTATTTTTAAAGGGTTCTATAGGCTTATTAAACCTACAGAACCCCTTGCTATATCCGGTTTTATACGGTCTGCGCTTTTTTTACATCCCCTTTTATTATTTTTCAATAGCTGCTTTCTTTGTATTGATTTTACGAAGAATGGCAGAATCGAATTTTGGTGTTCTGTCGTAGTAATAGATTCCGTTTAACTCCTGCTCAACATCTGTAAGCTGAGTGTAGCAGAAGCCAAGCATTCTTGGGTTATCTATAAGTGCTGTGGTAAGTCCTTCGTAGCGCTCATAAAACTCCTCAAGCGAGGTTGCAGCGTTGCCGTAGCCCCAAGCCTTTTCACGGTCGTTTTCATCAAAGGCTGCAAGCTCTACTCTTATACCACCGTATTCGCTCATAAACACAGGCTCACCCTTCCAGGTCTGGCGTGCACGATGGTTATCAAAAAGCTCGCCCTTTGTATACAGCTCATCGTAATGCTCCTTAAAGAGCTTGTAATCCTGCTCGTAATCGTGAACATCAAATATATCTGTTTCAACGTGGAAGTTACCACTTGTATCAATACAAGGTCTTGTTTTATCAAGACTTTTTACTGTACGATAAACAATCCTTAATATATCGTCATCCTGCTTTCTGCCGTCAATATCCCACGTTTCGTTATACGGGCACCAGCCTATAATTGCAGGGTGGTTAAAATCTCTTTCAATTTCTTCTTCAATTTCAAGAAGGAAATAACGGATTGACTCAAAGCTTGTGTGGTCAGCACCCCAGTTGCCGTGCTCACCCCATACTAAATAGCCTAATTCATCGCAGTAGTACAAGAAAAGTGGCTCAAAAATCTTTTGGTGAAGCCTTGCACCGTTAAAGCCTGCATCCATAGAAAGAAGAATATCCCTTTTAAGTGCCTCTTTGGTTGGTGCTGTGTATATGCCATCGGGATAAAAGCCCTGGTCAAGAATAAGGCGCTGGAAAATTGGCTCACCGTTAATTTTAATAGCACCATCGGCGAGCTTAACCTCACGAAGGCCTGCATAAGATGTAAGCACATCACCACCAAAGGAAAGCTGAAGGCCGTAAAGGCCACCCTTACCAACCTGCCACAAATGCTTTTGTGAAAGTGGAACGGTAAGAGTTGCTGTGTTGCCGTAAGCTGTAGCACCGGCAGAGCCTACCTCTTCATCCTCCCAAAAGGCCTGTACACAAAACTCTCCCTCGCCCTGAAGGTCGGCAGTAATTGTAAATTCACCTGTTGCAATGTTTGGAAAAACCTTAAAGCTCTTAATATAGTTTACAGGACAAAACTCCATATACACAGTTTGCCAAATACCTGTTGTACGGGTGTAGTCGCAGCTGTGTGAATAAAAAAGCTCGCTTTGCTTGCCCCTTGCCTGTAATGGACTTCTTGTATCATCCTCAGCATAAACGGTAATAACGTTATCGCCCTCACACAGGAACGATGTAGCATCTATTCTGAAGGTTGTGTAGCCACCATAGTGCTCGCCTACAAACTCACCGTTTACATAAACCCTTGCGTGGAAATCTACTGCACCGAAAACAATAAATGCCTTGCCTACAGATAACTGCTCCTTTGTGATATTAACAATTCTCTTATACCACACAGCAGCCATAAAATCTTTATAGCCTATGCCTGAAAGCTCACTTTCGGGACAGAAGGGCACAGTAATTTTCTTTGAAAAAACAGTATCCTTTTCGTAGAGCTTACGGTCTAAGCCACTATTTACAAAATCAAATTCAAAATCCCATTCACCGTTAAGGTTTATGTAGCTCTCTCTGAAAAAGGATGGGTTTGGATGTTCACTTCTTGGTATCATAATAATTCTCCTTTATCTAAGGTAAATAAGCAACACTGCAATATCTGCAGGGGAAACACCACTTATTCTTGATGCCTGTCCAATTGTTTCGGGACGTATTTTTTCAAGCTTTTCTCTTGCCTCGAGGCGCAGGTTTGCAACCCTGCTGTAGTCTATATCATCAGGAATTTTTTTAACCTCAAGCCGCTTTTGCTCTTGAACCTGGGCTAACTGCCTTTTAATATAGCCTGCATATTTAAGGTTAATTTCCACCTGCTCAAAAACATCAAGTGGTAATTCGGGGCGTTTTGTATCAAATGGTTCTAAAGCTTTATAAGAAAGCTGTGGCCTTTTTATAAGTTCACTAAGTCTGCAGCCCGTTACAAGTGGTGCTGTGCCTGCCTCCTCCAAAACCTTATTGAGCTCTGCCGAGGGAGCAATGCTGACCCTTTCTACACGGGCAGTTTCTTCCTCAATAAGCCTCTTTTTTTCTTGCAGCTTGTTGTAGCGTTCCTGCGAAATAAGCCCAATTTCATAGCCCATTTCCGTAAGGCGCAAATCTGCATTATCCTCTCTGAGAATAAGCCTGTATTCACTGCGAGAGGTCATCATTCTGTACGGGTCCTTACAGCCCTTGGTTACAAGGTCATCTATAAGTGTACCTATATAAGAGGTGCTTCTGTCGAGGGTAAAATGCTCCTTGCCCTGCACTGCCCTTGCTGCATTTATACCTGCAATAAGACCCTGCGCTGCTGCCTCCTCATAGCCTGAGGAGCCGTTAAACTGACCTGCACCGTAAAGGCCCGGTAAATCGTTAAACTCAAGCGTTGATTTAAGGGCAAGTGGGTCAACGCAGTCATATTCAATAGCGTATGCATTACGCATTACACTTGCATTTTCAAGTCCTTTTATGCTATGAAGAATTTTTAGTTGAACATCCTCAGGAAGTGATGAGGAAAGGCCTTGAAGATACATTTCTTCTGTATTTAGTCCACAGGGCTCAATAAACACCTGGTGCCTGCCCTTTTCGGCAAAGCGCACTATTTTATCCTCTATACTCGGGCAGTAACGAGGACCAACGCCTTCAATTTTTTTGGAATAAAGAGGCGAACGGTGCAGGTTATCTAAAATAACCTGCTTTGTATCTGCATTGGTATATGTAATGTGGCAGATAGTTTTATTTTGCAAAGCTCCGTATGGTGTTTCAAAGGAGAAGGGTGTAATAGGCTCATCGCCCACCTGCTCCTCAAGACCCGAAAAATCTATGCTTCGCTTATTTACTCTTGGTGGTGTACCTGTTTTAAAGCGCCTTAGTGGTACACCTAATTCTATAAGGGATTGCGATAAATCGTTTGATGGAAACATACCGTCAGGGCCACTTTCGTAGGAAACATCACCTACAAAAACCTTACCCTTTAAGAAGGTGCCTGTGGCAATAATTACACACCTTGCAGTATAAACTGCCTCAAGCTGTGTTTCAAGCTCCCACAGGTCATCGTTATTTTTCTTAAGTGAAACAATTTCTGCCTGCTTCATATCTAAATTATCTGTACATTCAAGGCAGTGCTTCATATAGGCAGTATACTCGCGCCTGTCTATTTGCGCCCTTAAGGAGTGCACAGCAGGGCCTTTACCCAAATTAAAAATACGGCTTTGTATAAGGGTTGCATCTGCTGCCCTACCCATTTCGCCACCTAAAGCATCTATTTCCCTTACAAGGTGGCCTTTGGATGTGCCACCTATAGAAGGGTTACAAGCCATATTACCTATCCAGTCAAGGTTAACTGTAAAAACAACAGTAGAGGCTCCAAGCCTTGCAGAGGCAAGGGCTGCCTCTATACCTGCGTGGCCTGCACCGATAACTGCAACATCATAATATCCTGCAAAAAATTTCATAGTGTCAATTGTCCTAAACGATTATTTTATAAATTTAATGTGTCCGTCTTCTCTATCCTTAAAGGGTGGCTGCTCGTTTGGATAGCCTAAGCTCATACCAAGCACAAAGCTCCACTCCTGAGGCACATCTAATATTTCTTTCCACTTTTTTGCACCCTCTTCATTTTCAAAAAGAGCACCTAAGGAAGCTATCATACAAGAGCCTAAGCCGAGTGAATGTGCTGCAAGTGCAATGTTTTCTGCCATAAGGCCACCCGACATTCCGTCAGGATTAGGGGCAAAAATATAAATAAAGGTTGGTGCATTGTGGTAAACAGGGCGCTTATCCCAACCTGTGTATGCAGGGGTATCCCAGCCAACAATGTTTTTAAAGTCTGTGTTCATTTCGTCTAAGAGAGCTTTATCCTGCACTATTCTTAAGTGGCAGGGCTGTGAATTTCTGCCACTTGGGGCTCTTATTGCACATTGCAAAATAACATCTAAAAGCTCGTTTGGCACCTGCTCTTGGGTATATTCTCTTATAGTCTGTCGGGAAAGTATATTTTTAATAACCTCGTTCATTTTATTCACCCTTATTTTTCACCCTTAACCTTTTTAATAAGGCTAAGGTAGCTGTTAAAATCTGATACGGAAAGCTTACTGTCAACCTCGTAGGAGCCGTCTATAATGTTGTCTATTCCGTCACCAACAAGGGATTTAATAATTTCTATTTTTTTATCGTTAAAATATGTGCTGTTTGAATCTGCCTCACCCTTAAGCACAAGGAAAATATAATCGTTTGTGCCGATTATTGCTGCATAGCGTGTATCTATTGACTGCACCTTTTCAAAAAAGCCTGCAGGATATGAATCATCATCCTTGTGGAGAATAACTGTTTGCACAGCACTTTGAATACCTGCTTCGGCAAGGTATTCTGCAGCCTCATCCATATTTTTTTCACCGGAGTTTACCACACCTGCCATACTTTGAAACCTTAAAACAAGTGATTCAATTTCATTTTGTGGTATTCTTACGGTGTTTCCGTTTTCGTCAGTTTCGGTAAAATAACCTGTAATTGCCTGAAAAATAATGTAGTTTGTACGGAAGGATGCGTAGAGCCTTGTAAGAGGAATTTCCTCTACGCCACCGGGGCCATAGTAAGATAACAAAAGCCTGTCACGGAATGCATCTGCCGTGTAAACCTTAGTAAGCGTTTCCTTTGTGATACCTACCTTTTCGTAATACCTGTCATAAAGAAGCCAGTTGCCGTTAACTCTTTCGGAAACGGCTGCTTTTTCTGCAATAGTAAGCTCAATGCCGTGGGCCTTGGCAAGTGTATTTGTTTTAAAATATTTTGAAAGTTGTGCAAGAGTGTGCTCACGCAAGGCCTTAGGCTCTGCATCCAAGCCTAATTCTACCGTTGCCTTATCAAGGAAGTACGTGAAAACATCGTTGGAAATTTCCACACCATTAAGTGAAACAGCGCTTTCCTTTTTCATTGAATCGCACCCACTTAAGGCTACAACAGAAAAAAGGCAGCACACAATCAAGTACAGGCTGATTATTCTTTTTACAGCACTAAATTTTTTGTTCAAGTTCTTGCACCTCTATATAAAAACAGAATATAAATATACATAGTATAGTATAACAGAGGATTTGTTTCAAAACAAGGGGAAAATAGAAAAGAGTGAGAATAGGCTTATTGGAAAATCAGGAATTAGGAATTAGGAATTTTTGGGAAGCTTCGCTTCCAAACATTATAAGCTACGCAAAGTTAGGTAGAATAACTGTAAGGGTGGGATTGTAGCCCACCCAAAAGCAAAGAAAAACAACGGGACGGCTGAAATCCGTCCCTTACAAGATTTGGATGAAGAAGAAATGCCATCCGACGCTGTATAAAGATACTGCGAGGGTGGCATTTCGAAGTTATTCGCCAAACTATTCAATTGCTTGAGAAATTTTGAGATTTGGATGCATGGCGTAGGTTTGAAATTCGAAGGCGTATAAAGATACGCCGAGAATAAAAACCAAGCAAGGCGCCAAATATCAAAATTTATCTTACGATTTTTTCGCCGTCAAATACTATTATACCATGTCCATGACCTGTTTTGTTGCCGTCAAGAACAAATTTTTTGAAGGCACGGCGCATAGAAGTATCCTCAGGCCACTTCTTTGGGTTTCTGTAGCCCCATTTAGCAAAGATTCGCCAAGCATCGTTAAACTTGTTTTTTGCCTCGCTGCTAACAATTTCGAAGTCGTTAATAAACTTAACCGTGTTTGATGTTTCAGGAAGGAAGGTTTTGTAATCCTCGTAAATGAGCCAAGAGCCACATTCAAAAATCATTAAGCCGTCTTCTCTTCTTTGGTCCTTAAAAAATTCGTATGCTCTCTTGTAAGCGTCAAGTCTAACCTCATCTGTAAGAGGCACACCCGATGAAGGAATGTGGAAGCCTACTGTTTTATCACCTTTTTTTACGGTGATACCTGCAGATGTGGTAAAATCTTCGCCACCCCAGGTTGTATACTCAAACTGGAATCTGCCAAGGGCAAAACGGTTAAGGCAAATAAAACCTGAATTCCACCCTGCAACGAAGGTGCCATAGCATTCCTTGCACTCAACACACTCCTTAAATTTGTATTTAAGGTCCATCACGCTATCCCAGTAAATATCTTCAGAGATACCCTTTTCTCTGTAGCGAGCAAGCACATCCTCTGTAAGGCTTAAAAGAAATACCATATGGAGAGAATAGTTCTTTATACCGTAGAGAATTGCAATCTTGTTAAGCTTATCAAGAGCTTCATCAAGCCTGCCGTGCTCGTGGTTGAGCACCATATTTTTAGCCTCTGTAAATTTTGCTGTAAAAAACTGACTGTTATCAATTTTTGTTGCAATTTTTTCAAAAAGCTTTACTGCTTCCTTTGGAAAGCCTAATCTTTTTTCTGCTTCCTTAAAATGTTCTGTTAAAACCATTTTTCATTCCCCTTGATCTATAAATAATTAGTTTTTAAGGCTGTTAAGTGGTGCAGGAATTCTGCCACCTCTGTTAATAAAATCATCGCTGCTCTCGTTATGCACAGGCATAACCGGCGCTGTACCTAAAAGACCACCCATTTCAATTGAATCGCCAACGGCTTTGCCCGGAGCAGGTATAATTCTTACTGCAGTTGTTTTGTTATTTATCATACCAATTGCTGCTTCATCTGCAATAATTGCAGAAATGGTTTCTGCCGATGTATCACCCGGCACAGCAATCATATCAAGACCAACAGAGCAAACACAGGTCATAGCCTCGAGCTTATCAAGAGTAAGCACGCCCTTTTCTGCTGCAGCAATCATACCCTCATCCTCAGAAACAGGTATAAACGCACCTGAAAGGCCACCAACATGTGAAGAAGCCATAACACCACCCTTTTTAACGGCATCGTTAAGAAGAGCAAGTGCAGCAGTTGTGCCGTGGCTGCCACACACCTCTATACCCATTTCTTCAAGTATACGTGCAACAGAATCGCCCGTTGCAGGTGTGGGCGCAAGGCTTAAATCTACAATGCCAAACTCTGCACCAAGCCTTTTTGATGCCTCGCTTGCCATAAGCTGACCCATTCTTGTAATTTTAAATGCAGTCTTTTTAATAGTTTCTGCCACAACATCAAAGCTTTCGCCTTTAATGCCCTTAAGCGCATTGTAAACAACACCGGGGCCGGAAACACCAACATTTATAGCACACTCAGGCTCACCAACACCGTGGAATGCGCCTGCCATAAATGGGTTATCCTCAACAGCGTTGCAGAAAACCACAAGCTTTGCACAACCAAAGCCATCATTATCACGGGTAATGTGGGCTGTTTGTTTAATAATTTGACCCATAAGCTTGACTGCATCCATATTAATGCCTGCCCTTGTAGAGCCAACATTAACAGAAGAACAAACAAAATCGGTTGTTGCCAAGGCCTCGGGTATGGAGTTTATAAGGCGCCTGTCGCCTATTGTAAAACCCTTTTGTACAAGGGCAGAAAAGCCACCGATAAAGTTAACGCCGCATTGCTTTGCTGCACTGTCCATAGCTCGGGCAAAAATGGCATAATCCTCAGTTTCACAGCTTTCTGCAGCAATTGCAATAGGTGTAACGGATATACGCTTATTAATAATGGGTATACCCATTTCTCGCTCTAAATCCTCACCTGTTTTAACAAGGTTTTGTGCATAGCGAGTTATTTTATCATACATCTTTTGTGCACAGATTTTTGCATCCGGGTGAGCACAATCTCGCAAGGAGATACCCATTGTAATTGTACGGATATCAAGATGCTGATTATCTATCATATTAAGAGTTTCTAAAATTTCTCTTTGATTTAACATAGTACACCTCTGAACAGGTTAAATTTTATGCATTGCATCGAAAATCTCTTCGCGCTGAATTCTTATGCTGACACCTAAAGCATCGCCACAAGCAGAAAGAGAGTCAACTATTTTATCATACTCACAATTCGCTTTTGAAATATCAACAAGCATATTCATTGTGAAAATATCGTTGTGAAGAACAGTTTGGCTAATATCGAGAATGTTTACATTAAGCTTTTGAAGCTGCACACAAACACCTGCCATAATACCTACCTTATCTTTACCAACAACAGTAATAATTGCATTCATAACGTTACCTCTTTAAATAATTTTACATTTTATTTTAACATATACAATTTAATAATACAACACAAAACAAAATAAAAAATCACCTGAAAGCCAAATCAGCCTTCAGGTGATGATTTTCAATTAGAGATTAGTGAAGCATTTCCCAGAGATACTTAAATATTGGAAGCTCTGCAAGGAATCTTAAAATTGTGTCGGGGAAGAAGCTTGCAAAAATCCAAAGGTCAGGAGCGTCGCTCTTGTTTTCTGCTTCAGGAGCACCTTCGTAGTCAAGAAGGAATGCCTGTGTATATGTAATGCCACCCTCGCCGAAAATTTCAGCTCTTACATAGCTGCCGATATCATCGCTGTAATCATCAAGTGCAATTTCATTACCCCAAGCAATTGTTTCGCCGTTTGCAATCCAACGAACACACCATTCATTTGAAACATCAAGTGCAATTGTATCTGCATCATCATCAACAGTAACCTTGTTAACATATGGTGCTTCTAATGCGTAGTCAGCCTCATACTTTGCCTCGTAATCCTCAGCCTGTCTTGCAACAAGGTCTTCCATAGCTGCCTTTGCGTCTGCTGAACCGTTTTTAATAAGGTAATCTGCATAAAGAGCAAGCTCATCGTGGTTGCCGAGGCAACGGCTTGCTGCAAAGAATTCACCATTTGCCATACAAGCCTGAAGGTTTGCTGATGTGTTTTCAGGCATAAGCATTCTTGTATAGCCTGTGTATGCAGCTGTTGTTCTGTGAGCATCGCTTGTAGCAATAGCTGAAACATTTCTGCCTGCAGGAGCAAGGTCCATAAGCATAATATCCCAAAGCTTTCTGTCGTGGCGAGTTCTGCCATCACCCTTTGAGTTAATATCAATACCTATACAGGAAGGATATTTTAAAAGAAGGTTTTCAAACTTTGTAATGTAATACTCGTAGCTTTCATCATAAGCATCTGCTGTATACTTTTCATCACGGGCATTTGTATATTCACCCGGATGATTAATAACTGAAAGGCCACCCAGCTCATCTACAGCCTTAATAGGTGTTTCGTAGTCGCTTGTGCCACCAACAAGGCCGTGGCCGTAATCTGCAAACCAGGTGTTTACATGAGCGTTGTTAAGTGAGGTTGGATTCTGCTCGTTTGCGTAAGGCACACGAAGCATTTTTTGACCCTTTGAGCCATCCTCGTATGTTTGGTAGTAATAATCGTCACCGTTTTCGGTAACAACATTATATGTATCACCGTCAAAAGTAAGTCCTTCTTCATCAAGCACAACTATTTCAGTGCCCGGGGTTCTAAGGCTTACAAAGAAATCAACAGCATATATAACATCCTGGTCCTCTGTCCAGCTGTAGCTTGTAAGACCGTGGTCTGAAACAGCGTAAATATCAAAGCCGTAGTCGTAGTTGATTTCCAGCATATCCTTAAGAGTGTCATCTCCGTCGGATGCAGTTGTGTGGGTGTGAAGGTCTGCCTTGTACTGTTCCCAAGCCCAGTCAACATTTGCATATGGGTTGGTAATTGTATAATCAACATCTGTTGCAGCAAAAGCTACAGTTGAAAATGTGCCTATAAGCAATGCAACTACACAAAGAACAGATAAAGCCTTTTTCATCTTTTTCATTATATATCACCTTTCTTTATAGGTGCGAAAAGAATTACCCTTGCAGGTAACTCTTTTCGTATTGTTTATTTAATTGCTTTAATTATGATGCTGCCTTGATTTCCTCGATAAGGTTACCAAATGCACTTACAAATGTTGAGCCTGCAGTTGTGCTGATAACGTTAACCTCTTCGTTTTCTGAAAGAAGTGAGTGGTACTCGTTATCACGGAGCACATAACCTGCCTGATCATTACAAAGGCCGAATACCATAACGTTTTCGCAGGATGTAAGGTCCTTAAGCGGTTCATGCTTCCACTCGCCACCTGTCCAAGCAGCATCTCCTGACTCTGGGCCACCATAAATAAGAGCCGGGTCAAATTCACCGGGGCAAAGGAATATCGCAACTTCGCCACCGAGCTCCATATAACCGATTTCTGTAATCATCTGGTAAGCGTCGCCATTCTTAACGATAACTGCATTAAGAACATCTTCACGAGCTGCAAGTGTAAGAATCTCATTTGTAACATTAAGTCTTACCTCTGCCATAGCGATGTTGAGAATTGGAGCAACCTCTGTTTCGTTTGAAATCTTTTTAAGCTCTTTTGCAAGAGTTTTACCGTATGAAAGTGCAGATTCGTTATCTGTACCTGTTTCGCTGATAGAGTTCCAATAGTCAACGGTTTTAACGTAATCCTTAGCATCCTCAGCTGTAAACTTGCTATCGTCTGCGTTGCTTGGAATTGTTTCCATACAGCCGTTTGGACAAGCAATTGTGTATGTACTTACTGTACCGTCTGCTGTAGGCTTGAGTATAACAGGAACCTCGCCACAGTCTGCACAGATATCTACTGTACGCATACTTATAGCAAGCTCTGCACCCTGAATATAAACAAGGTTTGCGCCTGTTTCTTCTTTAATTGCTCTTTCAAGGTAGATTGGGAAATCGCCTGAAAGGATATCGCCACCTGCGCCGTAGCTCATAAGGTGGATACCTGCTTCAACAATCCAGGTTTCAGCTGTGCCATCGTTTGGTTTAAAGCGAAGTCTGTGAATGTTGCCGTCAAAAGCCTGTGGGTCACGCTTATCTCTGATATAATCAGAAATATCTGTTGTGCCGTAGAAAAGCTTACCTGCCTTCATTGTAGCAACAGCCTTCTTCATGCTGAAAATTGTTTTGTTGAAAAGGTTTTCCATAAACTCTTTGTTGAGCTCAACCTTCATACCATCAATAAGGCCACCTGTTGCAGCATTACCTGTGTTGAAGATAAGAGCCTGTGCAAGAGGAACGTTCATACCTAATGTGTCGATACAGGAGTGCTGGTGAAGAACAGAAACCTGAACATTAGTAACGTTATTTGCCTTTGCAAACTCTTCAAATCTTTCACGGATAATCTGAACATTACCTCTTGAAAGACCGAAGCCGTCGATAACAGCGTGAACCATTACACCGTCGCCATCGGAAATAGCGTAAACGCGAACTCTCTGGTCGTCTTCAATCTTTGAAGGAACACGGCCTGCAATTGGCTCAAGTGAGCCTGCAAGGTAGAAGTCGCCATTCATAGGTGCAATACCCTCGAGAAGTGATGCGCTTGCATAGCCAACGCTCCACTCTGCACCATTTGCAGGTACATCATCAAAGGATTTGTCGCCCTCGTAGAAGTATTCGGGAACATAGTCTTCGGCAGTGTCCCAATCACCCTCATAGCCGGGCCAGAACATATTGAGATATTTAAGAACGAAAGAAATAAGCTTATCAAGAATAACGTTGAAAATGTTTCCGATATCAACATCTGCAGTTGTAAATTGAATATCTGCAGCGCCAACAGGAACAGCTACTATTGATAAACCGATGATAAGTGACAGCAAAACTGCCAATATCTTTTTGGACATAGGATACTCCTCCTTTTAATTATACACCCTAATTATATAGCTTTTTTTTGCAATAATCAATAATTATTTATGCGACAGCATCTTCTTTGGTATTTTTAGCCAATTCATCTGTTATTAATTTGTTAATATTGTTGTTCCCTTTGTGTCTGTAAGGGTGAATTTTTAAAATAATGTACATTAAAACAGCACCAATAGCATTAAGAATTGTGTCTGCCATAGTATCCATAATGGCAAAACGCGC
This sequence comes from Acutalibacteraceae bacterium, assembly GCA_045532505.1. Taxonomy (GTDB): domain Bacteria; phylum Bacillota; class Clostridia; order Oscillospirales; family Acutalibacteraceae; genus DTU089. Next base: position 14,145 of record JAZSGB010000028.1, read on the forward strand.
CTCAAGACGCTCAGGCTCAAGTGGAATAAGCATAAACACATTTTCTATTCCACCTGCTTCCTCAATAGCCTTCTGAAGGTCCCAATGCTGAGCATCGCCACCAAACCATTGGTCAAAAACAAACTCAAAAATCTCCCAACCTGTTGCAAAGGCAAAAGCAACACCTACAGCAGCAAGTGCTGCAATCTTAGGTGAGCAGACCTGCTTATCACGAAGCTGCATAGCACAAACAAGCTCATAACCCATAAACACGCCTACCATACAACCTACCATATGCAGAACCTTATCATACATAGGGATAAGGTAGTAGAAATTAAGGAACGCACCACCGAAGGAGGCAAGGAAAAAGCTCATTATTGTAAAGTTTTGAAAATTCGATGAGAATTTCCTGAACAAGGTTTTTTCGGGGAAAAGCTGAAAAATTTCAAAAGAAAACATACCCACAAGGTTTGCTGCCATTTGAAGTGGTTGATACATACCTAAGGAGTCTGCTTCAAAAATACGTAAAACAATTCCACCAATCATTAAAATTCTTAAAATCCACCAGTAAACAAGCTGCCACGGCTTGCACATACCTACTACTCTTTTAAAATAATTTTTTTCCATTTGCATACCCTCCACCGAGTTAACGGATATATTTCTCTGTAAAAGCTGCTTTTACAGAGCAGTCGAAGCAATATTATCATAAAGCGCAGGTTTTATTTTTCTTTTTTAGAACTTTTGAATTTTTTAACATAAACTTAATTTTATTTTTTCAAATAATATTGAAAAAAGTTTAATATCCCTGTATACTGTATTATGGAAATGAAGGAGTGTGTGCTATGGCAAAAAGAGATGATTACATTTCTTGGGATGAATTCTTTATGGGCGCAGCTATGCTTTGTGCTAAAAGAAGCAAAGACCCAAACACACAGGTAGGTGCCTGTATCGTTAATAACGAAAACAGAATACTTTCCGTTGGCTACAACGGCTTCCCCTCCGGATGCGATGACGATGTTTTCCCTTGGGAGAGAAACGGTGAGGATTCTTACGACACTAAGTACCCATATGTTTGTCATGCAGAGCTCAACGCAATTCTTAACTGCAGGGGCAGAAGCCTTGCAGGCAGCAGAATTTATGTTGCCCTTTTCCCTTGCAACGAATGTGCAAAGGCAATTATACAAAGCGGCATAAAAGAGGTCGTTTACCTTTCAGATAAATATGCAAACACCTCCTCTGTCAGAGCATCTAAGCGTATGTTTGATGCAGCAGGAGTAAAATATACACACCTTAAGCCTCAAAAAGACGAAATTGTGCTTGATTTGAGAGAGGAAAACGTGTAACAAATTAGGAATTGAGGGAAGCTTCACTTCCAAACATTGCAGAGCTTTGCAGAAGAGCAACTAACAGATAACAATCAGCATTAAAAATCTTGCGAAGCTCCGGTGGCCGGTAGCCGGCGACCGGCAGCTAATAGCTAAATTACGTTTTTAATTTAAATTTTTTATATAGGAGTGTTTAAAATGCCTTTAGTAAATGCAAAAGACATGCTCACAAAAGCAAAAGCAGGCCACTACGCTGTTGGTCAGTTCAACATCAACAACCTTGAGTGGACAAAATGTATCCTTCTTACAGCACAGGAAATGAACTCACCTGTTATTCTTGGTGTTTCAGAGGGTGCAGGTAAGTATATGTGTGGCTTCAAGACCGTTGCCGACATGGTAAAAGCTATGATTGAGGACCTTAAGATTACTGTTCCGGTAGCTCTTCACCTTGACCACGGCTCATACGAGGGCGCAAAGGCTTGTATCGAAGCCGGCTTCTCATCAATTATGTTCGACGGTTCACACTACCCAATCGAAGAGAACATTGAAAAGACAAAAGAGCTCGTTGCAACCTGCGAAGAGCTTGGCCTTTCAATCGAAGCTGAGGTTGGCTCAATCGGTGGCGAGGAAGACGGCGTTATCGGTGCAGGCGAATGTGCAGACCCTGATGAATGCAAGATGATTGCTGACCTTGGAGTTACAATGCTTGCAGCAGGTATCGGCAACATTCACGGTAAATACCCTGAAAACTGGGCAGGTCTTTCATTCGAAACTCTTGCAGCAGTTCAGGAAAAGACAGGCGAAATGCCTCTCGTTCTTCACGGTGGTACAGGTATCCCTGCAGAAATGGTTAAGAAGGCTATTACTCTCGGTGTTTCAAAAATCAACGTTAACACAGAGTGCCAGCTTGCTTTCCAGGCAGCAACAAGAAAGTACATTGAAGCAGGTAAAGACCTTGAAGGTAAGGGCTTTGACCCAAGAAAGCTTCTTGCACCGGGCTGCGAGGCTATTAAGGAAACTGTTCGTGAAAAAATCGAGCTCTTCGGCTCAAAGGACAAAGCGTAAGAAAAAAGGAGATGCGATAGCATCTCCTTTTTTGTACAGAACGCAAAGCTTGTAAGGGACGGATTTCAGCCGTCCCGTTGTTTTTCTTGGCCTTCGGGCAGGCTACAATCCTGCCCTTACAGTTGTTCTATCTAACTTTGCGAAGCCCCGGCAGCTGGAGACTGGCAGCTAAAAAGGCTCTCAAAAGAGAGCCTTTTTTCAATTCATCAATCTTCACTCGGATAATTGAAGCAGGTATCAAATGTACCGTCTTCAAATTCATATTCCTCGTTATCAAGGTAGAGTGTTGCGTGGCAGCCCTTTGGCACGGTAAATGTAAATTTACACTCGTTTGAGTTTCCTGTAAACTCCCAGCCTGAAACAACCTCACCGTAAGGTGTAAGTATACGGGCCTTTGCATAGCCAAGCTCTTTAATTGGAAGGGGCTGAAATATAATATGCTTGTAGCCCGGTTCCTTATCATCGCTGTCGATACCCGCAACGGTGGTGTAGAGCCAATCACCTACAGAGCCGTAGGCATAGTGGTTAAAGGAGTTCATTTCAGGTGTTGCAAAGGAGCCATCCTTCTTTGCGCCGTCCCAGCGCTCCCACATAGTTGTTGCTCCCTTTGTTACAGGGAAAAGCCATGATGGGAAACTCTCTTTAAGAAGGAGCTTATAGGCAACATCCTCCCTGCCGATTTTTGTAAGCGCATGAAGAAGGTACGGTGTACCCACAAAGCCTGTTTTAAGGTGTCCGCAAGCTTCAATATCATCTACAAGCTTTTTGCCCTCACGCTGAATATCGTCTGTAAGGTCAAAGTAAATTGCAAGCACGTTTGCTGTTTGTGTTTCGTGCTCCGGCTTACCTGTATTAAGGTACGTTTTTCTGTACTGCTCTACGGTTGCCTTGTAAAGCTCCTCAAAGTAAGACATATCCTCACCGATAACCTTACCCATTTCAATAAAGAGCTTGTTTGAATATGCAAGGTATGCAGTAGCAATAAGGTTATCATCTGTAAAGCCACCTGTTGCTTCATCGCCTGCATCAAGTGAAAGCCAGTCACCAAAGTGGTGATCGTGCAGGTCGTTAAGTCCCCTTACGCTACCCTTTGACTCCATAAAAAGAATCCATTTTTTCATAGATTCAAACTGATCTTTTATTACCTGTGTGTCTCCGTACGTTCTATATACCCAGTACGGAACAACAACACCTGCATCCCCCCAAGCAGAGGAGCCTACTGTTTCCCAGTTAAATAAATCAGGCACAACGTCTGTAATAGCACCGTTTGCTCTTTGCTCACAAGCTAAGTCGTGAAGCCATTTTTTAAGAAATTTATCTGCACGGTAGTTGATTGTTGCAGTACGAGAGAAAACCTGAATATCTCCTGTCCAACCAAGTCTTTCATCTCTCTGGTTACAGTCTGTGGGAATATCAAGAAAATTACCTCTCTGACCCCATATAATATTTTCATATAACTGCTGTACAAGGTCGTGGCCACAAGCAAAGTAGCCTGTGCGCTTCATATTTGAGAAAACCACTACAGCAACAAAGTTTTCTAAATTAATATCCTCTTCATCAAAGCCTATAAGCTTAATGTATCTAAAGCCCTGGTATGAAAATGTTGGCTTGAATTTGCGCTGTGTACCATCGGAAATTACGGTAATTTCTGCCTTTGCACTCCTGAGGTTATCTATGTAAAAGTTGCCGTCTTTATCGAGCACCTCAGCGTGTTGAAGCTTGTACTCTTTACCCTTAACGGCAGGCACAAGCCACTCAACATAGCCTGTAAGGTTTTGGCCAAAGTCAATTACTGTTTCGCCCTTTGGTGTTTTTATAACCTCAACTGCCTCAAGGCGTGCCATTTCACGGGTTTCTTCACCCTCCATAGGCACAAGAATATCTGCATTTACGTCTGAAAGCTCCTTAACAGGGAAAAGCTCATCGGTATTTGCTGTGTAATCTACTGTTTCACCGTTGTAAACGTGGGAATACATAATATTGCTTTTTGAACACTGCCAGGAAGCATCTGTAGGAATAAAATCCTCTGTACCATCTTCGTATTCAATAAATAGCGCAGCAACAAGAGCTTCCTCTCTGCAACCAAGGCTTTCATAGTGCTCGTGGGGATTACCGTGAAAGCGTCTGCCGTTACCAAGAGCAATATCAATAGTATTACACTCCTCCATTAAAGAGGTAACATTGTACTCCTGGTACTGTATTCTCTTGCCGTAAGAGGTCCAACCCGGGGCAAAAATGAATTTACCAACCCGTTGATTATTAAGGTATGCCTCGTAGTAGCCTAAAGCAGATACTGCAAGCACAGCTTTGTTTATTTTTTTATCGAGCCAAACTGTTTTTTTGAATACAGGACGAACATCACCCATATCAACAGCCTGTCTTATAAATTTTGCATCTTTGATTGTTTTCATAAATACACTTCCTTCTGTTGCAAAAAACAAATCTTGTGATATACTAATAATATTAAATGAAAATTAAATCTTTTTCAATACCTTCGGAGGTAATAATGAAAAATCTTTCCGATATCAATGTTATACGCTCTGTTATGGGGCGCCACGGTGTAACCTTTAACAAGGGGCTTGGGCAAAACTTTCTTGTAGACCCAAGCGTTTGCCCTGCTATGGCAGATGCTGCAGGTCTTGATGAAAACACCTGTGCAATAGAAATAGGTCCCGGTGTTGGTGTGCTTACAGCAGAGCTTGCAAAAAGGGCAGGTAAGGTTTTAAGCTTTGAGGTTGACGAAAGACTTTTGCCTGTTTTAGATGAAACTCTGGCAGAATTTAACAACGTTGAAATTATAAATCAGGATATAATGAAGGCTGACCTTGCTTCTATTATAGAAGAAAAATGCAAGGGTATGGATATTTGCGTGTGTGCAAACCTGCCGTATTATATAACTTCACCGATAATAATGCTTTTGCTTGAGAGCAAGCACCCTATAAAGAGCATAACCGTTATGGTGCAAAAGGAGGCTGCCGACAGGCTCTGTGCAGAGGTTGGCAGCAGAGATGGTGGGGCAGTTACAGTTGCAGTAAACTACTATGCACAAAGTGAAATGCTTTTTTATGTACCGAGAGAATCCTTTTTGCCCCCACCAAAGGTAAACAGCGAGGTTATTCAGCTGACGGTAAGAGAAAACCCACCTGTGCAGGTGAAAAACGAAAGCGCCTTCTTTAAGGTGGTTAAAGCAGCCTTTTCACAAAGAAGAAAAACTGCAGAAAACTCCATAAGCTCGGGGCTTGGTATACCTAAAGCCACAGTAGCCCAAGCGCTTGAAGAAGCAGGGCTTGAAAGAACAGTACGAGCAGAAAAGCTGACTATGGAGGACTTTGCTGCCCTTTCGGAAATTTTATTATAAAATACTTTACAAATAAAAGAAGTTGTGATATAATACTCAAGCCTTATGACTCGGAGTATGGAGTAAGCCTACTTTCAGGCATTCACCTAACCGTATTTCTGGGTTATTTGGGAATAATTAAATGAGGTGAAAAAAATGACACAGGCAGAAAAGCAAGCAATTATTGCAGAATATGCTACACACGAGGGCGACACAGGTTCTCCGGAGGTGCAGATCGCAGTTCTCACAAAGAGAATTAACGACCTTAACGCACACCTTAAGAACAATATGAAGGACCATCACTCACGCCGTGGTCTTCTTAAAATGGTTGGTCACAGAAGAAACCTTCTTGCATACCTTCAGAAGACAGATATTGAGCGTTACCGTTCAATCGTTGCACGTCTTGGACTTCGTAAATAATTGCTCATTTCGGGACAAACGGCTTACCGTTTGTCCCGTTAGCCGTTTTTTTAAACGGAAAATTTAGTTAATAATCCGTGGAATACTTGGTTTAGCGATAAAGAAAAGCGTAGCGCTTTTTGAACATTTCAGCAGAAGCTTGTCGAAACCTCTCTACCCTTTTCTTTGTTGCTAAATTGTAGGAAACGGAAATAAAATAAGTGAGGTAAAAATTATGTTTTTCAAAGATTTCAAAACTTTTGAAACAGAAGTTGCCGGCAGAAAGCTTATAATCGAAACCGGCAAAATGGCACAGCTTGCAAACGGCTCTTGTATAGTTCGTTACGGCGAAACAGAAGTTCTTTGTACAGCTACAATGGCTCCAAAGCCACGTGAGGGCGTTGATTTCTTCCCTCTTTCAGTTGACTTTGAAGAAAAGCTCTACTCAGTAGGTAGAATCCCCGGCTCTTTCCAGAGAAGAGAGGGTAAGGCTTCCGAAAAGGCAGTTCTTACATCTCGTGTTATTGACAGACCTATTCGTCCCCTTTTCCCTAAGGATATGAGAAACGATGTTTCTGTTGTTGCAACAGTTATGTCCGTTGACCCTGACTGCTCACCTGAGATTGCAGCTCTTTGGGGTGTTTCTACAGCAATTGCTATTTCCGATATTCCATGGGATGGCCCTGTATCAAGTGTTTCTCTCGGCCTTGTTGACGGCGAATATGTTATCAACCCAACTCTTGAGCAGAGAGAGAAAACAGAAATGACAGTTACAGTTGCTTCAACAGACAGCCTTGTTGCTATGATTGAAGCAGGTGCAAACGAAATCTCTAACGAGGTTATGTTTGACGGTATTATGTTCGCTCACGAAGAGAACAAGAAAATTGTTGAATTTATTAAGTCAATTGTTGCCGAAATCGGTAAAGAGAAGATTGCTTTTGAGTCAAACGACCCATCAGAAGAGCTTTACGAGGCTATCAAGGCTTTTGCTATTGATGACGTTAAGGTTGCTCTCGATACAGACGATAAGAGAATCCGTGACGAAAGACTTTTACCAATTTACGCTGCTGTTCACGCAGAATTTGATGAGAAATTCCCTGAAGAAGCAGATAAAATTGATGACTGCCTTTACAAGCTCCAGAAATTCATTGTACGCCGTTGGCTCCTCGATGAAGGCAAGCGTGTAGACGGTCGTGGCATTGACGAAATCCGACCACTTAACGCAGAAATCGACCTTCTTTCAAGAGTACACGGTTCAGGTATGTTTACCCGTGGCCAGACTCAGGTTCTTTCAATTACTACCCTCGGCTCTGCACGTGATGCACAGATGCTCGACGGTATTGATGAGGATGTTGAAAAGAGATACATCCACCACTACAACTTCCCATCCTACTCTGTAGGTGAAACAAAGCCATCAAGAGGCCCCGGCAGACGTGAAATAGGCCATGGTGCCCTTGCAGAGAGAGCTCTTCTCCCTGTTATTCCTTCTATAGAGGAGTTCCCATACACAATCCGTGTTGTATCAGAGGTTCTTTCTTCAAACGGTTCAACATCACAGGGCTCAGTTTGTGGCTCTACACTTTCTCTTATGGCTGCAGGTGTTCCTATTAAAGCTCCTGTTGCAGGTATTTCCTGTGGTCTTATTTCCGAAGGCGACCGTTTTATGACAATGGTTGATATTCAGGGTCTTGAAGACTTCTTCGGCGATATGGACTTTAAGGTAGCAGGTACAAAGAACGGTATTACAGCTATCCAGATGGACCTTAAGGTACACGGTCTTACTCCTGAAATCATTAAGGAAGCATTCGAGAAAACCTACAAGGCTCGTATGTATATCCTCGATGAAATTATGAATCCTGTTATTTCAGAGCCAAGAAAAGAGCTTTCAGCTTATGCTCCAAAGCTCCTTACAACAAAGATTGATGTTGATAAGATTGGCGATGTTATCGGTAAGCAGGGTAAGGTTATTCAGAAGATTTGCGCAGAGTGCAACTGTAAGGTTGATGTTGAAGAGGACGGTACAATCTTCATCACAGCAGTCGATATTAACGATGCACAGCGTGCTCTTGATATTATTCACACAATTGCAAACGACCCTGAAATTGGTGCAATTTACAACGGTGTTGTTACAAGACTTATGAGCTTCGGCGCATTTGTTGAAATTGCTCCGGGTAAGGAAGGCCTTGTTCACATCTCTAAGCTTGATGTTAAGAGAGTTGAAAAGGTTGAGGATTGTGTAAACGTTGGCGACCAGATTATGGTTAAGGTTACAGAGATTGACGACCAGGGCAGAATTAACCTTTCAAGAAGAGATGCTCTTATAGAGGTTGAGGGCCTTGTTCCTGAAAACGACGACCAGCCACAAAAAGAGCGCCGTCCAAGAAGACCTTTTAACAACAGAGGCAGAAAAGACGACTAATTATTGATATTAGGCAAAAACAAAAAGGCTTGTGGCAAAAGACACAACGCATTTTGTTGTTTAGTAGCAAAGCTTCTGTTATTTGTAAAATAAAAATTGCTACCTGCTAACAGCTATTCTGCGAAGCTTTACAATTGCAACGCAGTTCCGAAATTTTTAATTTTTAATTTTGCATTTTGAATTTTAGCAAGGCTTCCCCAAAATTCCTAATTCCTCATTCCTCATTCCTAATTTCCTTGCGACGCTCCGGCAGCCGGCAGCTGGCGACCGGTAGCTAAAAAAGGCTCTCTTGCGAGAGCCTTTTTTATACTGTTCCCTTTTCTACTCTTTCCAAAAAATCGGAGCAGGCAGGCACAACAAAGTTTATTCCCTTTTCTACAATTTCAAAGGTTACCTCTTCGCCAAAGCGCACCTCACCGTCTATATTTACAGCTGCACGCTCCTTTGACTTAATGGTAATTTTTTTGCCTCGTTTAAATATTGTTCTTTTCCAATCAAGGTGTTCGCCTTTTTTGTACTTATCAATAAGTGGAAGCAAGCCTACTCTGAGAACATCCTTTTTAACTATAATAAAGTCAAGCACACCATCGTAGGTAAGTGCCTTTGGCGCTGCATAAAAGCCACCACCGTACCAGCGTGAGTTTGCCGATACGCAAAAAAGCACGTCTGCAGTAAACTCTTCCTCATCATCTATTTTTATGGTAAAGGTCCTCTTCATTTTACCTAAGAATTGAATCAATACACCAAGCATATATGCAGCATCACCTTTTATAAACGGCAGCTTTTTAAGTTTTGCTTGCCTTGCGCAAACCTCAGCATCCAAGCCCATAGAGCATTGGTTAATAGCATATTCCTCGCCACATTTAATAAGGTCAAACTGCATAACTGTGCCGTTAATGTGGTCCTTTACATCTCTAAGGCTCTTTTTATCACCAAAAATACGTATAAAATCGTTACCACTACCTAACGGGAATGCAGCCACTTGAGCATTGCTTTTACAAGCGCAGGCGTTTACAACCTCCCAAAGTGTGCCATCGCCACCACAGGCATATACCCTTATAGGCTCACCCTTATCTACCTCTGCCTTTGCATAGGTGTAGCCATCGTTTGGGCCTGTTGTAACGTGAATTTCGTAGTTATCAATATTCATTTCGGCCATAGCCTCTTCAATGCTCTTTGTACATCTTTCGTAGGATATGCCCTTACCACAGTTAGGGTTAATTATAAATAAATGCTTCATTTATATACCTCATTTAAAATACATATAGAATCTACACTTAATCATACCGTTATAAAGCTTTCGGCTCTTATCCGCCTTTCTGCCAAAGCAGTTTTCAAACTCCTCATCGGGGGTAATTACGTAGTAGCTCCAGCCCTTTTCGGGAGTAAATACTCTACCCATTGTTTTGTAAATTTCCTCGGCAGCCTGCAAATCGAGAAGTCTTTCACCATAAGGTGGGTTACAAATAACCGTACCCCTTTCACTGTAGCGCCTGAAGTCCTTAATATCTCGCTTTTCAAAGTGGAGCTTACTGCCAATAGGGAGCCTTGCTGCATTTTCTGTTGCAATTTTTATTGCAGACGGGTCAATATCTGAGCCAAAGCCCTGAAAATCTGTATCTACCTTTTCCAGGCTCCTTGCTCTCTCCTTTTCCTCTGCCCAAATGTGCTTTGGTAAAACATCAAAGCGCTCGGCAGCAAAATTTCTGTTAAGGCCGGGGGCAATATTGTGTGCATAAAGTGCGCCCTCTAAAAGAAGTGTACCACTACCACACATTGGGTCGTATAAGGTGTGGTAGTGCCTTACCTTTGCAAGTGCGCAAAGTGATGCAGCAAGTGTTTCCTTAATAGGTGCGCCGTTTTGTGAAAGACGGTAGCCCCTTTTGTGAAGACCTGCACCTGTTGTATCTATAAGGAGTGTAGCAACATCGTTCATAATAGAAAACTGTATTTGATGCACAGGCCCGGTTTCTGTAAACCAGGAAACGCCGTATTTTGAGCTGAGCCTGTCAACAACAGCTTTTTTAATAATTGACTGGCAGTCGCTAACACTAAAAAGCTGTGATTTAAGTGAATAGCCCTTAACAGGGAAGGCATCGTCTTTACCTATCCACTCCTCCCAGGGTAATGACTTTACCCCTTGGAAAAGCTCTTCAAAGGTTTTTGCTGTAAAGCTACCTATAACTATTTGCACCCTTTCTGCAAAGTGGGAGCAAATATTAACACGGGCAAGAATGTTCTCATCTCCCGAAAAAAGCACTCTGCCGTTTTCTGCTGTTACATTTTCTACTCCGAGAAAACGGAGCTCATCTGCAATAATACCCTCAACGCCCAAAAGGCTTGGTATACAAAAATTAATCTTCATTTAAGTTCCTTTCAACGGTGTACCAAAAGCTTACGCCGTTTTCTTTATTTTCAAAACCGCAGTCGCAGCCGTGCTTTGTTATAATTGATTTTACTATAGAAAGACCAAGTCCAAAGCGCCCCTCTTTACGGGAGTGAGCTTTGTCGGCTCTGTAAAACGAAGTAAAAATACTGTCCTTATCCTTATCGGAAATAAAGCTACCTGTATTGAAAACACACACCTTAACAAATTTTTCTTGAAGCTGTGTTGTAATTTCAATAATTTTTTCGCCCTTAACGTGGCTGCAGGCGTTAAGCACAATGTTTGAGAGCACTGTAGTTAACTGCTTTTTGTTACCTACAACCAAACAAGACTCTGCAAGGCAACGCACGGTAATTCCTTTTTCATTAAATATAGGCTCTGCCGACTTTAAGAAAGCTTCTATATATTCCCTAACATCAAAAGCTTCTTTTTCTGCAGGCATTGCCCCCGATTCGTATAAGGATTGCTCAAGCATACTTATAACGAGCTCGTTCATCTTATCTGCTTCGTGAATAATTATATCACAATACTCTCGTGATGAAGCATCTTTTTCGTCGAGAGACATTTTTAAGCCCTCTGCATAGCCCCTGATAATGGCAATAGGCGTTTTCAGCTCGTGAGAAGCAGAGGAAACAAACTCCTGCCTCATTCTTTCAAGCTGACGCTCCTTTTCAATATCCTCTTGCAGCTGTTCATTTTTTACTCTGAGCTCTGTAAGAGCAGCATCTAACGACTCGGAAACTCTGTTTATATTTGTGGCAAGTGTGCCGATTTCATCGTTTCTGTCAATATTTGTTTTTGCAGAAAAATCAAGCTCGGCAATTCTCTGCATTACATTGTTCATTTGAATAAGTGGCTTTGTAAAGCGCCTTGAATAGTCGTATATGAAAACCAAGGCAAGCATCATTGCCATTATTGTAATTGCCGTTGTAACGGTTGTTGCAAGGGAGGCACTCTCCTGAATAGGGTTGATTTCCGTTGAAATTTCTATGTGATAGTTATTTTCAAAGGTTTTACCGTAAAGGATGTACTGTGTTGTGCTGCCCTCTGCGCAAACAACGTTAAAATAGCTTCCGTCATCATTTGTTTTACGGCTGATTACATTTATTCTGTTACCCGAAAGGTATGAGGTTTTACCCTCATATAAATAATTATCGTTTTCATCATACAGATCTATGCTTACATTTTGCGTATTTTCTGCTTTTTCGAGCACAGTGTAATAGCTTAACCCTGCTTTTTCCGCATCCTCGGCTATATAGTAAAAATCCCGTTCAAGATTTCGTAAATACACGGTTTCGAGAAGCTGTGAGTTAACAAAGGCAATACCTAAAAGGCAAACTGCAATAATTGCGCCTACCTCAAGAAAAAACTTGGCTCTGATACCTAATCTGCGTTTTTTCACTTGCCTTCACCTCACTAAATAAAAAGCTAAATTAATCGTCAATCTTATAGCCTGTGCCGTAAACCGTTATAAGGTGCGCTGCACCCCAATCTCCAAGCTTTGTGCGAATACGGGCAATGTGCGAGTCAACTACACGTACATCTCCCTCAAAATCTTCGTTCCAAACACGGCTTACAAGCTTACCTCTTGAATAAACTCTACCGGGGGACTCTATAAGAAGTCGCATAATTTCAAACTCCTTAACTGTAAGCTCTACAAGCTCACCGTTAAGTGTAACCTCGTAGGACTCTGCATCTAAAACAACGCCCTTAAATTCATAAATCTCTGCCTTTATTGGCTTTGTTGGCTTATGTGTTTCGCCCCTTTGTAAAAGGGTTTCTATTCTTTTCGAAAGTATTGCAAGAGAAAATGGCTTTGTTACGTAATCGTCTGCTCCACTTTCAAAGCCCATTATCTGGTCAAAATCCTGTGAGCGTGCAGAAACAAGCATAACAGGCACACCACTGACCTCACGTATTTTACGGCATACCTCCCAGCCATCCATTTCAGGCATCATAATATCTAAAATACATAGCTGTATTTCTTTTATATTCGCTTTAAAAAGGGATATTGCCTGTATACCGTCCTCAGCCTCAAGCACCTTGTGGCCATCCCTTGTAAGCTGATCACCAATAAGCTTTCTTATAAGCTGTTCATCATCTGCTATGAGTATTGTTGCCATTTTCTCACCTCGATTTATTAGGTTTGGTCAAATACAACCACCCTATTTGTTGTAAGGACAAACCTTCATACATATTCCACACACGGCGCCTCTGCCAATGTGCTGAAACTGTTTTTTCATATATTCACTGCATACGGACGCCTTGAAAATATCTTCTCTTTTAATTCCAGGGTAAAACTCCGTACCGATTATGGCTCCTGAAGGGCAAGCCCTTACACAGGCATCGCACCCAAGGCAAAGGTTCTCCTTAAGCTCACCCTCACCCTGCAACGGGCAATCTGTAAAAAGTGTGCCAAGCCTTACCCTTGCGCCGTACTGTTTATGTATAAAAAGGGAATTTTTACCTATGCCGCCAAGACCTGCAAGCCTTGCTGCCTTTTTGTGGCTGTAGCGCCCGTCGTAATGGGTGCCCGGCATACTTTGGGATGCTGCTACCGTTATATACCGGTAGCCCTTGGACTGTAAAAACAGCCCTGCTTTTAAAAGGCACCTGTCTATAAAGGCGTTAACTGTTCTGTAGTGGTTAAAATATGTTGCAGTGGGTGCATCGGTAATTTCATCCACAATAGCATCGGAAAGCCTTACTACTATGCTTACTGCATATTTAAGCTCACCTGTGTCGCTATCCTCAATAAAAGAAAAGCCTACATCGCTTACGCCCTCATTAAGTAAAAGCTCCTTCAATTCCTTTTCAAGCATTTTTATGTCCTCATTTTTTCCATACATCTGAGCACCTTAAGGTTCATCTGTTGACATTCCTTTAAAAGCTCACTGTTAGGATTTTTAATAAATTCAACTGCACTTTGTGCCTCGTTACCCATATGGTATTTTTTATCTATATCGGGCACTAAAACAGTTTCGTTCCCCTTGTTATCGTAAATGCTTATGTTATCTGTTTGCGAAATACTGCCTATTGCAATTGTACCTGAATCGCCAAAAATCTGTGAAACGCCTCGGCTTTGCCCAACCTTTGAATACGTGATTGTAACTAACTTATCACTATATTTAAAAACTGCACTGCCACAGCCGTCTGCCCCTGTAGAAAGGAAGTGCTGTGTAGGTATTATCATCTCAGGCTCGCCGAATAAATCTACTGCAGGGTAAACGCAGTATATGCCTAAATCGTTTAATGCTCCTGTTTTCATTTCGGGGTTAAATATGTTAGGCAGCTCGCCCTTAACAAGCGCCTTATATTTTGATGAAAGCTGTGAAAAATCAAAGGTAGCGCTACGGATATTACCGATTTTTGCTACTGCATCCTTTAACGCTTTTCTTGCAGGTGAGTGCATATACATTATAGCCTCAAAGTAAACAAGACCTTTTTTATTTGCAAGCTCACAAAGCTCCTCAAGCTCTTTAGCAGTTATTGTAGCAGGCTTTTCGCAAAGCACGTGCTTTCCGTTATTTAAAAGCGATTTGCATTGCTCATAGTGGCAAACATTTGGAGATGCCACATACACAAGCTCCGTATCACTTTTTAAAAGCTCCTCAAAGCAGGTAAAAGCTCTTTTTGCGCCTACCTCCTTTGCAAACTCCTCACCCTTTTGCAGTGAGCGTGAGTACACTCCGTCAAGGAGCAAATCCTTGCAAAGCGCTGCACCTGATATAAAGGATTTTGTTATCCACGATGTGCCTATAACGGAATAGCGTATCATTTCTTTTTACCTCTGAAAAATTCTTTTATAACCTGCTTACTGATGTTGTTTTTAACAAAGCCCAGAGTTTGCTCAAGCCTTGTGTGAGGAAGAATATTCCACTCACTTTCCTGTGCAGGGGTAACACCCATTTCTTTAAGAATATCGCAGAAAAACTGTGCTGTTTTAAGAAAATCAGCAAAGGGCCTTCTCTCCTGATTCCAAGCTCTTTCGGCAACTGCCATCCACCTTGGGAAGCACATTTCGTTAAGCTTTTTAAAATCAGTTATGTACTCTGTCCACACAGGGCTTTCTATACCAACAATAGAGGCTTTGCCTAAATCTGTAAGACCTCTTGTTTTTTGTGGGTCCTTCATATAAATATCTCTTAAGGAGTGCATACCGTGAGGATAATCTACATAGTATGGTGCAAAATGCTCAATAATTACAGGCGCACCACTGTTTGCCCATTTGAGGGATGCATCTGTTCTATCCATCCACCAAGCAACGGTAATATTGTCATTTTCAACATTGCCACCTTTAATTGACTCATTCCAGCAAATTGCTTTTCTGCCCTTTTGCTTAAGGTAAAGTGCAATTTCTGACGAAAACCAGCTATGAAGCTCCTCCATTGTTTTAAAGCCCAGCTCTTCCCTTTTTGCCTGACATTTTTCGCACCCATTCCAATGCGCCTTAGGCACCTCATCGCCACCGATGTGTATATACTTACTCGGAAAAATCTCTAAAAGCTCATCTAAAACTGCGTGAATAACCTTAAAGACCTCTTCATTACCTGCACAAAGCACATCGGGGAAAACGCCGGGTGTTGTTTGAGGTGTAATCTGCTCCCCCGTGCAGGAAAGCTCTGGCATAGCTGCAATTACTGCGCTTGTGTGTCCGGGTACATCAAACTCAGGTATAACCTCAATGTGGCGCTCCTTACAAAATTCAACAATCTCTTTAAGCTCTGCCTTTGTGTAGTAGCCACCATATTCCTTTTCATCCTCGTGTGCCTTGCCAAAGTGTGAACCATACCTTACAGAGCCTACTGCTGTAAGCTGTGGATAAGACTCAATTTCCACTCTGAAGCCTTGGTCATCGGTAAGGTGGAAATGGAATTTATTAAGCTTAAAGTATGCTGCTGCCTCTACCATTTTTTTAATTTCATCTACTGTAAAAAAATGACGGCAGGAATCTATCATAAAGCCTCGGTAGTAATACTGTGGCTCATCGTAAATATATATGTATGGCAAGCAGCCCCTGTAATTTTTCATAAGCTGGCGCAAGGTTACATTTGCATAAAAAACGCCTGCTTCATCTGCTGCCTCAATATGTACACCCTGTGCATCTATTTCGATACGGTAGCTTTCCTTTTGAGAGAGCATAGGTGTAATTTTTGTAAAAATTTGTGGCTGTGAATCTACAGGAAAGCTGTAGTAGCCACCCTGAAGCTCTAATTTTTTAGGTTGAGGACACAAGAACATAACGCTCACCACTTTTCATAATTATACACAATAATTATACTATACAATTATATTTAATTGCAAGATAAATATTAAAGTTGCAGATATTGTTCTTTTGTGATAACATAATTACACAAGGCTTCTTTATTTTGGAGGAAAACTATGCTTAAAAAACTTATTTGCGCTACCCTTTGCGCTGTATTTATATTATGCCTATGTGCCTGTGGTAAAGAAAACAACGATAATCCCGGTAAGGTTGTGCCTCCCTGTTCACTTCCACTTAACACAAAGGAATACAGCCAAGCACCTACAACCACAGCACCACAAACAACACAAGAAGAAAATACCTTTGAGGCCACTGTGGGAGAAACACTGCCGACAACAGAGCTTGCAACGGTGCCAACACCAACAGAAGAGCAAACAGAGAGCACAACCGTGCCAAAGCCTTCAATTTCTGTAGAAAAAACAGGGGAAATGGCATTTTCTGACGATGCAGATAACAGATATATTTCTGCAATTGCCACAAAATACGGAGTAGATGCAAAAAAATTAGTTGCACTTTACACCGTACCCGAAAATGACAGCAACATAGTTTTAGAATTTGACGGCAGCGAAAACGCAGACGGCTCACTTATAAGAAACAAAAGCACTCTTGTTGCTATATATTCTATAGACAAGGAATTAAATTCAAAACGAGCAAGTGAGGATAAAGCGCTTAACGAATACTCCTACGGAGAAATGAAGGTAATGTTCTTTTCAACAACAACCTACATAATGCCTGAGTTTGAACAGCTGAAATAACAACAAAAAGCACCTTCATACAGAAGGTGCTTTTTTAGTGGTTAGCCATTAGCAGTTAAAATGCAAAATTAAAAATGCAAAATTCAAAATTTCGGAACTGCGTTGCGATTGTAATACTTCGCAAGAATTAAAGTATGACAAAGCTTATAATTACGGCGTAGCCACTCAATTCCTAATTCATCATCCCTAATTCCTGATTTTTTTGCGAAGCTCCGGCAGCTGGCGACCGGCGACTGACAGCTATAACCGATATACGGCAACTAAAAAAGCTCCCCCTTCGAGAGCGCTTGAATAACAAAAACAAAAAGGGACGGCTAAATCCGTCCCTTGCAAATTTCATATCATATCAATTGTACCAAAATCAGTTAACGGGAAGGTAACCTTCTCCCCTGTTTTCTGACTTTTATATATTGAGAGCACAAGCTCAACTGCTCGCTTACCGTCATAAAGGTCAACATACGGCTGTCTTTTTTCTTTTACTGCTGTGGCAAAATCAAGGAAAAGACTTGTGTGGCCGTTACCGTAAACGTTAGGTGCCTTTTCTTCAATAAAGCGCCTGTCGGAATCGGCTGCTTCTTCATCGTTAAACTGCCAGACATCTACTGTAGATGCGCTCATACCTGCCAGGCGCACCATTCCGTTTTCGCCAAAAACACAAAGTGTTTCTTCAAGGTCTTTTGTGGCGTTTACCGTGCCCTCAATGGTGGCAACTGCACCGCTTTTAAAGCTTACTACAGCAACACCAACATCCTCTGCCTCTATGTAAGGGTGGTGGTGATTTCGCACAGCACCGTAAACAGACTCTATTTCGCTGCCAAAAACCCAACGGAGCAAATCTATACCGTGTATGCACTGGTTCATAAGTGCACCACCATCGGTTGCCCACTTACCTCGCCAATCATCCTGACGGTAGTAGCCTTCATCCCTGTGCCAGCGCACGTGAATGCTACCGTGTGAAAGCTTGCCGAATCTGTTATTATCTATTGCCCTTTTTAATTCCTGTACGGCAATATTAAACCTGTTTTGGTGGCAAACACCTGCTGTAACACCACTTTTTTTTGCTGCAGCAATTACGGAATCTGCTTCTTGTATGCTCATAGCCATAGGCTTTTCTACAAGAAAGCTTACGCCCTGCTCTGCACAGTAAAGTGATATTTCTGCGTGGGTGCCACTAACCGTTGCTATGCTTACAAAGTCAACCTCTTCATTTGCAAGCAGCTCCTTATAATCGGAGTAGATTTTTACATTTTCTAACTGCTGTGCAATTGCAAAGGCTTTTGCCTTTTCTAAATCAATATCACAAATTGCAACAACATCTATATTGTTAAGCCTTGCTGCCTTAATGTGGCTTGGGGCAACTCTGCCACAGCCAATCAGCGCATATCTCATAAAATCACATCCGTAGAGGTTAATTAAAACTTTCTCCAAACCATTTTATCTACAACACCTGTGTAGCTTTGAATGATTTTAACAACCTTTGTAGAAACATTTTCTTCAACATAGTCAGGCACAGGGATACCTGTAAAGCCATCGTTATTAAGAGAAACTGCTGTTTCTACTGCCTGGAGCAGAGATTTTTCATCTATACCTGCAAGCACAAAGCAAGCCTTATCAAGTGCCTCGGGGCGCTCTGTAGATGTCCTTATACACACTGCAGGGAACGGCTTACCTATAGAGGTAAAGAAGCTTGATTCCTCAGGCAATGTGCCACTATCGGAAACAACTGCAAAGGCATTCATTTGAAGGTTGTTGTAATCGTGGAAGCCCATAGGCTCGTGGCAAACAACACGGCTGTCAAGCTTAAAGCCACTCTGCTCAAGCCTCTTTTTTGAACGTGGATGGCAAGAATAGAGAATAGGCATATCGTACCTTTGAGCCATTGCGTTTATTGCGTTGAAAAGTGAAAGGAAATTCTTTTCGGTATCAATATTCTCTTCTCTGTGAGCAGAGAGGAGAATATATTTTTTCTTTTCAAGACCAAGCCTTGTAAGAATATCGGAGCCTTCAATTTCTGTAAGATTTGTGTGGAGCACCTCTGCCATAGGTGAGCCTGTTACATATGTACGCTCCTTAGGAAGTCCACAGTCTGCAAGATACCTTCTTGCGTGCTCGCTGTACGCAAGGTTAACATCGGAAATAATATCAACAATTCTTCTGTTTGTTTCCTCGGGTAGGCACTCATCCTTACAACGGTTACCTGCCTCCATATGGAAAATAGGAATATGTAACCTTTTTGCAGGAATTGCAGAAAGGCAGGAGTTAGTATCGCCTAAAATAAGGAGTGCATCAGGCTTAATTTGTGCCATAAGCTTGTATGAGCAGTTTATAATATTACCGACTGTAGCGCCTAAATCATCGCCAACTGCATCCATATAAACCTCGGGAGCATCAAGCTTTAAATCCTTAAAAAATACTCCGTTAAGATTATAGTCATAATTCTGCCCTGTGTGAGCAAGTACACAATCGAAATACTGACGGCACTTGTTAATAACTGCTGCAAGTCTGATAATTTCGGGGCGTGTGCCCACAATTATAAGAAGCTTTAGCTTACCGTTATTTTTAAAAGAACTATCTGAATAATCAAGCTTGATATCCATTTGTTTTCCTCCTTAAAAGGGATAAAGTTATTTTTAAAAATATGAGTTAACCTTGCTTTAGTAAGTTTGAGAGAAAATTGTTCACAGTATGTTTTGGGGCGAGTGGAGCTGTATACAGATACTGCCCCGAGCCCTTAAACGCTCTGTGGACAATTTAATCCAAACTTAAACCTCCTCGAAAAAAGTATCCGGTTTAGACGGGTCAAACTGCTCGTTCGCCCACATAACTGTAACAAGGTTTTCTGTTTGTGAAAGGTTTATTATGTTGTGGGTATAACCGGGAAGCATATGCACTGCCTCGATTTTTTCACCACTAACCTCAAAATTTAATACCTCGTCGGTACCGATTTTTCGCTGCTGAATAAGACCTTTGCCTGCAACAACTATAAAAAACTCCCATTTTGTGTTGTGCCAATGCTGACCCTTTGTAATACCCGGCTTTGAAATATTAACGCTGAACTGACCACAGTGGGCAGTTTTTAAAAGCTCTGTAAAGCTGCCTCTGTCATCCACATTCATTTTCAACGGGAAAGAAACCTTTTCCTTGGGAAGGTATGAAAGATATGTGGAGTAAAGCTTTTTTGCAAATGAATTATATGGTATTTCAGGCATTAAAAGTGTGGCAGGTTGACATTTAAAGCCTTCTAACAAATCAACTATTTCGCCCAAGCTTACATTGTGTGTTACAGGGCAGTAGCAGAAGGTGCCATCTGCGCTGTCTACAATGTTAAGGCCATCATATTCACAACGGTGAGCCTGTCCTTTTAAAATATTGAACATTTCGTCTACCAAATCGTCAATATAAAGCAGTGTAAGCTCAATTGCCCTATCGTTTACAGTTATAGGCAAATCGTTTGCTATATTGTTGCAAAAGGTTGCAACGGCGCTGTTGTAGTTTGGCCTGCACCATTTACCGAAAAGATTAGGAAAACGGAAAATATACACAGGAGCTCCTGTTTCCCTTGAATATTGGAAAAATAAGTCCTCGCCTGCTTTTTTGCTTTTGCCGTACTCACCCTCGGCATACCTGCCAACAAGGGTTGCCTGCAAGGAGCTTGAAAGCATAACAGGGCATCTGTTATTGTATTTTTTAAGAAGATTTAAAAGCTCTGTTGCAAAGCCGAAATTACCCTGCATAAATTCCTGTGGGTTTTCAGGTCTGTTTACACCTGCAAGGTTAAAAACAAAATCTGCCTCTTTACAATATGTGTCAAGAAGAGCTTTTTCTGTATCAATATCGTACTCAAAAACAGTAATATCTGCTTCTATTCCTCTTGTTTTATCTTTCCCATTGGCTACATTGTAAAGAGCTTGGCACAAATTTTTGCCTACAAAGCCCTTTGCGCCTGTAACAAGTATTTTCATAATTATTTACTCTCCCAAGCTGCAAGCTCATCCCTGATATACTGAAGTGAAAGTAGCTTTTCCTTTACCTGCTCCACAGTAAGAAGCTCTGTATTGTTTGAGTTGAACTCAGAAAGTGTATTTCTTTGTGTATTACCGTTACTGAAATATTTATCGTAGTTAAGGCCTCGGCTGTCGCAGGGTACTCTGTAAAACCGGTCCATATCAATGGCGTTTGCACACTCCTCGTTTGTAAGAAGAGTTTCATACATCTTTTCGCCGTGGCGAATACCGATAACCTTGATTTCTGTTTCGGGGTTAAAAAGCTGTGTAACAGCCTTTGCAAGCACCTCTATTGTACAGGCAGGTGCCTTCTGCACAAGAATATCTCCTGATACGCCGTTTTCAAAAGCAAAAATAACAAGGTCAACGGCTTCATCAAGGGACATAATAAAACGAGTCATTGAAGGCTCTGTAATTGTAATTGGCTTGCCCTGCTTAATCTGGTCAATCCACAAAGGAATAACGGAGCCTCTTGAGCACATAACATTACCGTAACGTGTACAGCAGATTTTTGTGTTTTCAGGCTTTACTGTTCTGCTCTTTGCAACAATAACCTTTTCCATCATAGCCTTTGAGGTACCCATTGCGTTAACAGGGTATGCAGCCTTATCTGTAGAAAGGCAAACAATATTTTTTACGCCTGCATCAATAGCAGCAGTTAAAACGTTTTCTGTACCGAGAACATTGGTTTTAACAGCCTCAATCGGGAAAAATTCGCAAGAAGGAACCTGCTTAAGAGCTGCTGCGTGGAAAATATAGTCAACACCATGCATAGCATTTTTTACACTTTGAAGGTCTCTTACATCACCTATATAAAATGAAATTTTTTCTGCTACCTCAGGCATTTTTGCCTGGAACTCGTGGCGCATATCGTCCTGCTTTTTTTCATCACGTGAAAAAACGCGGATTTCACCAATATCTGTTTGTAAAAAACGGTTAAGCACAGCATTACCGAATGAACCTGTACCACCTGTAATCATAAGTGTTTTTCCTGAAAATGATGACATAATTATTCCTCCAAATATTAACCTTTGGTTGTTTTTGTTATTTATAAAAGCTGTTGTTTGTTTTTTATAACGCTCAGCCTGTTTTTATTTGATGGCTTTAATAAGAGCTATACTCTTCTCCTGCTGCTTTAATATATCTTGCTGTGTGGTAAAGCAATTATTTGTAAACTCCTCACCCTGTAGCCTTGCAAGGCCCTCGCAAAGCACAACCTTAAAGCCTTCGCTATACGGGTCGGCAACAAAGCCTATACCATTTTCGGTGCACAAGCTACCCATATATGAGCCAACCATACACACCTGTGGCACAGCGAAAACAACGCCATCGTAATATTTATTGCCCACAGCAAGCATTTCGCCTGTGGTATTGTAAATATTGTGAATCAGATGAATTTCCTTTATAAACTCATACCTTTCCTCAGGGCTGTACTCCCCATGAAAAAATATGTTGTTATACTTTTTTTGCTTGACGAAGGCTTTAAGCTTTTTTGCTATTTGTTGCTCTCTGCCGTAATAGTGAAGCTCAAATCTATCATCGTTACCTAACTGCTCAATTATTTTTAAATTAAGCTCTTGGTTACGAATAAAGCCCCAAAAACCGATTTTAATTTTTTCTCCCTTCACAAACGTTGCCTTAGCACCGTTTGTGTAAAAAAGTGCTTTTGTATCTATGTTGTGAATGGTATAAATCTTATTTTCTGCCGTTTTCGGAAGAAATGCTCTGAAGGAATCGCTGCTTACAAAAGTAAAACGAGAGCCTTCTACAAGAGAAGCCACGGCACGCTTAAAGGGTGCAAAGCTTTCGTATGTAACATCTCTGTAATCAAGAACGAACCTTCCCTTAAAGTATTTTTTAAGGTAATCCCCTACCACAACGCCTGTAAGAGAATGTAGCACAATAACAAAATCAAAGTGCTCCTTTTTTAAAATATTAAGGGCAAAGGCTCTGTAACTCAAAAAGCTTTTAAGCTTTGAGGCCTTCCTTACATCATCCTCCTGAAAGCACTTAAATTCGTGAAGGGTGATACCCTTAAGGTGTGAAATATCTTCACCTTGTAAATCTCTGTTCCAGTAAAGAAGATGAATATCGTTGCTTTTACGGTCAAGGTTTTGGAGATATAAATTTAAGTACGGCATAAATTTTATCTTACCAAAGCCCATTATAAGAATCTTCATTGTTTCTTACCTATTTCGTCAAAAATATCCATATATTTTCGTGTATTAACAACACTTGAAAAATGCCTTGTGCAGTATGCTTTAGCGTTTTGTGCCATTCTTTGCCTTTCCTCGGGTGAGTGGTACAAAAGCTTTATTTTTTCTGCAAGTAAGTCATAGTCGCCTATATCCACGCAAACGCCCATATCATTTTGCGTAAACATACGGGCATAGTGGGAAGCTAAATCAACAGAGTTTACAATTACTCTGTTACACGCCATCAATATAGGTGCCTTGCTTGGCACACCGTTGTAAATAACGCTGTGGCGCAAGGGGATTATACATACATTACCTGCGCTGTAAACGTCGGGCACAAGCTCAACAGGTTGAAGAGGGTAAAGCTCAATATTGCTAAGCCCCGATTCCTTTACCTGCTCAACAAAGTGGTCTTTTACATTACCGTCACCCACAATTTGTATAACTATATCCTTTTCATCCACCAGGCGCTTGGCAACCTCAATAATGGTATCGCAGTCAAAAACATAGCCTATTGTGCCTGCAAACTGCACATAGAATTTATCTTGTGGAATGCTGTACTTTGAAATAAATCTGTTTTCCTCAGGAGAAATTTCTCTTGCTGTTTTAACATCGTACCAAGGTGAAACTATTCTGATTTTTTCTTCCCCTGCTCCCTCTTTTATGAGAGTCGCTTTCATATCCTCACTCATTACGGATATTGCATCTGCCAGCTTATAGCAAGGCTTATTGAGTAAACGGAAAATGTTGTATAAAAATTTGCTTTTTATAACACCGATATCGTGAGCGTGGCCCGGCCACACATCGTAAATACAATAAAGAATCGGCAGCCTTGTAAAAAGCTTTAACAAAAGCATAGGAAAAAGTATTGTAGGGTTAGACTGTAAATAAACCACATCTGCATTTTTAACCTTACGCCAATGCTTCATTGCCGAAAATGCATACAAAACATCGTTAAGATACCTTACAACAAACTTATTTCTGTCAAAAACCTTTCTGTCAACAATACTGTAGGTAAAGCCCTTGCGCCCCTGCAACGATTGGGGTATATCGGGAAAAACTCTTTTTCTTCTGCTTTGAATAAGATGCACCTCATAGCCGTTATCCAAAAAATCATTAAGCATAACCTCTGCCATTTGATTATTGGGGCTTGGTGTATCAAAGCCATCAGCAGTAATATATAAGATTTTCACTTGCTGTACCTCGTTTCGTACTGTTTGTAGCTCCGAAATAATTTTTGAAAAATCAAATTTTTGCCAAACTGCTTACACAGATACTGTTTCGCTGTCTGTTTCGGTTTCTTCGTTGTGCATAAAGTTTTCGTTATTTGGGTGGAAGGTTGGCACAAGACCTCTTATTATATCTACAATTTCGGTATGTGATGCTGTATCTATAATTTCACTGGTGTGAGCTAACGTATCGAAAAGTGCATCAGAATCAAACTCCATAGGACGGGCAATATATATTAAGTCGTTTTCTGTTTTCTGAATACCTTCCTCGCTGATAAGAAGCTCCTCATACAGCTTTTCGCCATCACGAAGGCCTGTGTATTTTATTTCCATATCTACACCGGGTGTGTAGCCTGCAAGGCGAATAAGGTTCTCGGCAAGCTCACGTATTTTAACGGGCGAGCCCATATCAAGAATAAATATTTCGCCACCCTTCGCAAAGGCACCTGCCTGCAAAACATGAGAAACTGCCTCAGGAATAAGCATAAAGTAACGAATAATGTCGGGGTGTGTTACGGTAACAGGACCACCGTTTTCAATTTGCTCTTTAAACAAGGGAATAACGCTACCGTTTGAGCCTAAAACATTACCAAAGCGCACAGCAACAAACTCTGTTTTTGAAATTTTATCGAAGGATTGAACAACCATTTCGCAAATTCGCTTTGTGGCGCCCATAACGTTTGTTGGGTTTACAGCCTTATCTGTTGAAATCATAACAAACCTTTTTACGCCGTAGGCATCTGCCGTTTTAGCAAGGTTATAGGTACCGAAAACATTGTTTTTTACTGCTTCCTTGGGGCTATCCTCCATAAGAGGAACATGCTTGTGAGCTGCTGCGTGGTAAACAATATCGGGCTTGTACTCTTCAAAAACCTCTGCAAGCCTTTTAGGGTCGCGAACCGAGCCTATAAGCACCTTAAGGTCTACCTCAGGGAATTTTCTTTTGATTTCCTGCTGAATATCGTATGCACCGTTTTCTGCAATATCAAAAATAATAATTCTCTTTGTTACTCCACTTTTAGCAATCTGGCGCACAAGCTCGCTGCCTATGGAGCCACCACCACCTGAAACAAACACGGTTTTACCATCAAGCAAATTAAATACCTCGGTAAGGTCAGGCTTTATTTGCTCTCTGCCCAGAAGGTCTGTGTAGTCAACCTTACGAAGGGCAGCGCTTATGTTATCTGCAGTGTCGATATTTGTAATAACAGGAAGGGTTTTAAGCACACAGCCTGTTTTGTTGCAGATGTTAAGAATCTCTTTTTTTGTTTTTTCGGTTGCAGATGGCACAGCAAAGAAAATTTCATCAACATCAAGCTCTGCAGCAAGTTCAATTATTTTATCTCTGCCACCTAAGATTTTTACGCCACCTAAGTAGCTTCCGTGCTTACTCTCGTTATCGTCAACTAAAGCTACTATGTTATACTTTACTGCAAGCTTTGGTCTGTTAAGCTCGGATATAAGCCTGAATGCAGCGTTACCGGCACCTATAATCATAACCCTGTTACGGTTGCTTAAAGATTCACCGCTTGACTTTGCAAGAATTCGGCGCCATTCTCTGTAGCCACCAAAAATCATTACCCTGTTAAGAATAATTAAAGCCAAGGATATAAAGCCGTAAATAGCCATCCAGCTGAAGAAGGAGCGAGTATATTTAACATTTGATATAAAGTTAGTCCAGATGTAAAAGAAGCTGGCTGCCGTAAAGGCCTTGCCTATGAAAAAGGCTTTAACTATCTTTAAATAGTCGGATATAACCATATACTGCCACATAATTCTGTAAATTTTAAATAGCATAAACATCAGAAATGTGGCTACTATATCAACAGCAAAAATATAGTACATATTCGCTTCAAACCAACCGTCAAAAAGAGTTGGTGCATCAAATTTAAGATAACTTGCAAAAACAAATGCTATAACCATTACTGCAATATCTGCAATAAATGTTATGATTCTTATGTGCTTTTTTAAGCACTCTACTACCTTTTCTATCATTTTAAACCTCTCACTTATTTTTGTGTTTTAAAGAGCCTAACAGCTCCTACTCTCACTTCAGAGCGTAATTTCTCATTTTGTATATTAATAATAAAATAATATATCATATATATATACAAATTGCAAGTGTATACTTCCTTCCGCAAAACAGGCAATTTTTGCTTTTTACTCATATTTCTGCTTTTGTTGACAAATGCCACAAACTGTATTAAAATAGGAGCGA
Source organism: Acutalibacteraceae bacterium (assembly GCA_045532505.1). Taxonomy (GTDB): domain Bacteria; phylum Bacillota; class Clostridia; order Oscillospirales; family Acutalibacteraceae; genus DTU089. The sequence continues at coordinate 40,722 of JAZSGB010000028.1, forward strand.
TAGGGTGTTCTCACCATATACTTTTCGAGGAGGCTTTCGTGTGGCAACTGTTACTAACGAAAAAAGTGCACCTGTAGAACAGCGCACTCAAGTAATAATTCCTTACGAAACCGATAAGGAATATTTTATTGACCCACCGGAAAAAATAGGCGGCGGCATAGCCTATAAGGTGATTAAAAGAATTATTGATATTTCGGTTTCCTTTTGCGCACTTTGCTTGCTTTGGTTACCTATGCTCATTATTGCTATTGTTGTTAAAGCCACATCAGAGGGGCCTGCAATATACACGCAAGAGCGTTTAGGCAAAAATGGTAAAGTGTTTAAAATTCACAAATTCCGTACAATGATTAAGGATTCTGAGGTCAACGGCGCTCAATGGAGCGAGGGAGACGATGACCCCCGAATTACACCTATTGGCAGAATTTTAAGAAAAACCCGTTTAGATGAGCTTCCACAGCTTTGGTGTATCTTTATAGGCTCAATGAGCTTTGTAGGCCCTCGTCCTGAGCGTGAATGCTTCTACGAGGAGTTTGAAAAATACATTCACGGCTTCAAGCACAGGCTGCTTGTTACTCCCGGCTTAACAGGTCTTGCACAGGTTAACGGTGGCTACGACCTTAAGCCCGAAGAAAAAATTGTTTACGATATGGAGTATATAAAAACACGCTCGTTTATAGGCGATATGAAAATTATGCTCAAAACTGTTGCTGTTGTTTTTACACATGACGGTGCAAAATAAAATATAAGTTAAAGCACCTTGTTTACTAAGGTGCTTTTATGTTTTTTACAAGCTTATACAGAGGTTTTTATGAAGGATTGGATGAAAAATATTCCCGGGGAAGCATATATTTGCGATATAAATATACCCGGCACACACGACAGCGCTACAAGGCTTTGTCAGTTCAAATATTTCTCTCGCTGCCAAGAGCTGAGCATTACAGAGCAGCTCAATATAGGCGTGCGCCTTCTTGACCTTCGAGTAGCAGTTTATGAGGGTAAATTAATGCTTGTTCACGCAGCCTCAAGGTGCTACAAAGCCCCGTCAGATAAGACCTTTTTAATGCTTGATGACGTACTTTCCGACTGTGAGGATTTTTTAAAAGCCAACCCCTCTGAAACACTGATTATCAGCATAAAAAGAGATTACGGCGACACCACGGAAAACACCTTTGATGTGCTTTTTGAACGGTACTTAAACCGTGATTTTTGGTATTTGGAAAACAGAATTCCCACCCTTAACGAGGTGCGTGGAAAAGCAATTTTTATGAATAGATTTTGTGTGGATGAGGAAAATGATGAGTACACCGATTTTAACACAGGACTCAATTTTTCAGGGTGGCCTGACCAGGGAAAATTTCAAAACAAAACCCACCTTTGCTCTGTTATGGTAAGGCGCGACGGCACACCGGGTCAGCCCCTATATATACAGGATTGGTATAAGCTTTCGCCGGGTAAAAAATGGCGCCTGGCTATACTGCCCACACTGCAAAAAGCACCTTGCGAAAGTGGTGTTTTTATTACGTTTTTTTCTTGTGGAAGTGTACTTCATAACCCTAAAAAAAGCGCAAATTATATACTTAAAAGGTTTAAAAAGACAGAGCTTTTTTCTATGAAAAAATACGGCTGGGTGCTGTTTGATTTTCCTACAGAGAAGGCTTGCAGAAAGATTATTTTAACTAATTTTTAACTTAATTTTTTGATTTTTTTCTTAATTTTTGGAGGCTGCTTTATATGAAAAAGCTTGATTGGAAAACCTGCTTCAAGGTAGGAGCAAGTGTATTTTTGCTCTACCTTTGCATTATTTATTGGAGTAAAATTGTCGGCTTTTTGGGGCTTTTTACCTCTGCTGCAGCACCTATTTTTGTAGGGCTGATTCTTGCATACGCAATTAATATTTTAATGAGCTTTTACGAAAAGCATTTCTTTAAAAAGTCAGAAAAATCTATAGTGAAAAAGCTACGCAGACCCTTGTGCCTCGTAGCTTCGCTTATAACACTTTTTGGCATTGTTGCCCTTGTTATTTGCCTTGTTGCACCTCAGCTTGTAGAGTGCCTGCAGCTTGTTTTTGATAAAGCCCCTGCTGCCTTGGAGATGGCAACAAGCAAGCTTGAGAGCTTTGGCTTCGTTCCTGAAAAAATCTTAGCCGAAATTACAGCTATAGACTGGCAGTCAAAAATTGATTCTATTGCTCAAACCCTTTCATCAGGTGTGGGCAATGTGCTTACAGTTGCTTTTGCTGCCGTTTCATCGGTATTTTCTGTAGCAACAACCTCTGTAATAGGCTTGATATTTGCAATATATTTATTGCTTGATAAGGATAGGCTTATCAGTCAGCTTAACCGTGTTAAAAATAAATTTGTACCCGAAAAGGTTAATAAAAAGCTTACTCATATTTTAAGCATAGCTAACGATTCCTTTCACCGTTTTATTGTTGGCCAATGCACAGAGGCTGTTATTTTAGGTACGCTTTGTATGGTGGGTATGCTGATTTTACGCCTTCCTTATGCCCCAATGATTGGTGCGCTTATTGCTTTTACTGCGCTCATTCCTATAGTTGGTGCGTTTTTAGGAGCAGGCATCGGCGCATTTTTAATATTGATGGTTTCCCCCACAAAGGCTCTGATTTTTATAATATTCATAATAATCCTTCAGCAAATTGAAGGTAACCTTATTTATCCGAAGGTGGTTGGCTCATCTATGGGTCTACCCGGAATTTGGGTGCTTGTTGCCGTTACAATAGGTGGTGGAGTTATGGGTATACCCGGTATGCTTATAGGCGTACCACTTATGTCCGTAATTTACAAGCTGGTAAGAGAAGGCTTAGCGTACGATAAAAATGCAGAAATGGGCAAGGAGCCGGTAGAGGAAGCTACAAAGCCTTCTATTGTTGTAGAGAACGACGAGCAGGGGAATTAAGAGTTAGGAATGAGAAATTAGCAATTAGCAAATAACAGAGCTACGCAAAGGTTAGGTAGAACAACTGTAAGGGCAGGATTGTAGCCTGCCCGAAAGCAAGGAAAAACAACGGGACGGCTAAAATCCGTCCCTTACAAGCTTCGCATGATAGCAAATAGCAGAGCTTCGCAAAAATTAAAAATTCAAAATTAATGACTAAAAAGGCAACCACTGTTTGTGGTTGCCTTTTGTTCTGCGCAAAAAGTTTTTTGTTTTCAGCGTGAGATTTTTGATGCAGAAGTCAGTTTTTTTGTTGCGACGCTGTATATAGATACTGCAAGCAACAAAAAACAACTAACCCCGACAAGCCAAATGGTCTGTCGGGGTGTTCTGCGCAAAAAGATCCGCTGAAAAATTAATCTTCGTCGTCCTCAAGCTTTGCCTCAGATATTACCTTCTCTGCAACGTGTGCAGGAGCATCCTCATAACGAGCAAATTCAAGAGTAAAGTAGCCTCTGCCTGCTGTTACAGAGCGAAGAGCAATTGCAAAGTCGCTCATTTCTGCCATTGGAACCTCAGCAACAAGCTCCTGAGTCATTGTTTCCTCTGCAGGACCCATACCGAGAACTCTACCACGGCGCTTGTTAACATCACTGATAATATCGCCAAGGTTATCATCCGGAACGTATGCCTTAAGGGTGCCGACAGGCTCAAGGATTGTAGGTGCTGCCTCAGGTACTGCTGCCTTAAATGCAATACGAGCAGCCATCTTGAACGCCATTTCAGAAGAGTCAACAGGGTGGTAAGAACCGTCGTGCAAGCAAGCCTTAATGCCTACCATTGGGTAACCTGCAATAAGTCCACCTGCAACACAATCGAGAAGACCCTTTTCAACTGCAGGGAAGAAGTTCTTTGGAACTGCACCACCAACAACCTCATCTGTTGTGAATACGAAATCCTCTTCGCCCATATATGGCTCAAAACGAATCCAAACATCACCAAACTGGCCATGGCCACCTGACTGTTTTTTATGTCTACCCTGTTTATCAACAGTTTTACGGATAGTTTCTCTGTATGCTACGCGAGGTGCTGTAAGCTCAACCTCAACGCCGTATTTATTTTTAAGCTTGGATACAATAGATTCAAGGTGCTGTTCACCCTGGCCTGAAACAATTTGCTCTTTTGTTTCTTTATTTGTGTAGAAGAGCATTGAGCCATCCTCTTCTGCAAGCTTGTTAAGACCTGAAGCAACCTTATCCTCTTCACCCTTCTTAACAACATTAACTGCCATTGAGTAGCAAGGTGCAGGGAAATCGACGCCTGCAAGCTCTACAGGGTTCTTTGCATCGCACATAACATCGCCTGTTTTAAAGCCACCAAGCTTTGTAACAACACCGATATCACCTGCTGTGATTTCTGATGCATCATCCTGCTTTGCGCCTTTAACCATAACGATTTTGCCCATTTTTTCTTCTTCCTCTGTACGGGCATTAAATGGCTTTGTAGCAGCTGTAATCTTACCTGAAACAACCTTGAAGAAGCTCATTTTACCAATGAATGGGTCAGCAACTGTTTTAAAGCAGATTGCTGCAAGCGGACCGTTAGGATCACAAGCAATGCCATCCTCATCCTTTGGAGCAGGAGCAAGCTTTGTAATACCATTCATAACAAGGTCAACTGCATCTGTTGTAAGACCTGAACAAGCGTATACAGGTACAACTGTACCGTCAAGCACACCCTGTGAAAGGCCTGCAACAATTTCATCGTGAGTAAACTCTTCGCCATCAAAGAATTTCATCATAAGCTCGTCGTCTGCAGTAGCAACAGCCTCTGTAAACGCTGCGTGAATATCATCAATAAGTGCATCTGCAGGCATTGCAACCTCTGTTGCTTTGCCGTTATCGTACTTAAATGCTTTATTTTGAAGGAAGTTTACATAGCACTCTACCTTACCACCAACAACGTATGGAATTACAACCGGGCAAATTGACGTACCGTATTTATCCTTAAGGCTGTTAAGTGTTTTAAAGAAGTCTCTGTCTTCGCCGTCGCACTTTGTAACAACAATAAACTTTGAAAGACCCTTTTTACCTGCTGCTCTGAGAGTTTTTTCTGCACCAACGTCTACGTTGTGGCCACATGAAAGAACAACTATAACAGAATCTGCTGCTCTTAAGCCCTCTGCTCGTGCACCCTCAAAGTCAAAAAGACCGGGAGTATCAATGATATTAACTTTTCTGTCTCTCCACTCAAAATATGCAAGTGCAGATGATACGGAAACCTTTCTCTTTTTTTCTTCTGCATCGAAGTCAAGCACAGTATTTCCGTCTGCAACCTTACCTAATCTGTCAGATGCTCCGGAAAGATAAAGCATTGCTTCGGCGAGAGTTGTTTTACCTCTTGCGCCGTGACCCGCAATAGCAACATTACGGATATTCTCTTTACTGTATGCTTTCATCTGAATTCCTCCTAATATAAAGTAACGGTCAATGACCATTTAATTCCGTTTAAAATTGTAAAAGGTCACTATACTTTGGTATTTTAGCACATAAATTTTCTGTTTTCAACGATTTTTTTGAGTAAAATGCAAATATTATTGATATTACATAATAAAATAGTCCTTTTTTTATGTAATATGTAACGAATTTGATTTTCTGCACAATTTAGAATTGAAAATCTAAAACTCATATGTTATTATATAATAGAATGAGTATCTATGCTCTATTACAAAATTTTAAGATTTGTTACGAAAATTACTAACTACTCTACCGGAGGTTACAATAATGGAAAAGAAAACACCCAACACACCACAAAATAACGGTGCAAAAAAACCCTCAGCACCACCTGTAAAGGCTCCTTCGGCCCCACCTGTAAAGGCGCCGGCTGCTAAGGCACCCGCCTCTACAGCTAAAAGCAACAAAAATCTTCCGATTATAATAATTGCTGTAATTGCTGCGCTTGTTATAGGTGCAATTGTGCTTGCAGTTGTACTTAAAAATGCTCAGGATACAGGCAAGCTCCCTGAGGATACAACAAAAGAATTTGTTTTTTATGCAACCGACGAAAACGGCATTGCCGTTACAGACGAAAACGGTATGGCTGTTACTATTGTACCTGAAACTACCGTTGTTGCCCTTACAACCCAACGTGTAGAAACAGTTACAAATAAAAACGGTGAAGTGCTCACAACAGTTATCAGCGAAGAGGTAACTAACTCAAAGGGCGACGTTTTAACAACCGTTATTTACCAGGATGTACAGGTAACCGTACCTGTAGGCGTTACTAACGAGCAAGGCGAACAGGTTACAGACGCTAAGGGCGAAGAGGTTACACAGATTGTAACTATCCCACAAAATCCAAATGAGCAAAAGCCCGGTGATAACGTAGTTATGGGTACAAGCTCTGTGCCTATTACTGACGGTGCCGGTAACACAGCAGTAGATAATAAGGGTGATGTATACACCACTATTGTTGAGCTCACAAGCAACCCTGATAAGGTTGCACCTGCATCTATAGATTGGAAAACCTCTCTCGGTGGCACTGAGGCAGACTATTTTTCAAGCATTGATGTATTTGAAAACGGCAGCTACATTGCAGCTAACGTTACTAACTCTACAAACGGCGATTTTGCACAATTCTTAAATAAAGACGGTTCTGCTATGTATGCAACACCTTATACCGTGCTTATCAAGTACGACAGCAAGGGCAATGAGGATTGGCGTGTTGGCGTAGGCAGCCTTTACGGTCAGCACATTGTAACAGATGTTGTTGCAACACCTGACGGTGGCTTCTATGCAGTTGGCTACGGTAGAAATATCGGTGCTGTAAATGTAGGTAACACACCCGGCAGAGGCTACTACGATGCTTTTGTTTATAAATACGATAAAAACGGCAAGGAGCAGTGGCACCAGATATTTGGTACATCTACAGTTGACTTATTCAATGCAGCTGCGCTTACAAGTGATGGTGGCGTTGTTATTGCCGGCTCAGTAGGTAATAACGACGGTGATGCTTCAGGCTTCAATAAGCCTGCATTAAAATCTGCAGCAGTTGTAGTTAAATACTCTGCAGACGGTAAGCTGGCCTGGAAAAACGTTTTAGGTGGAGATTTAGATACACTTAACGACATCTGTGTCGGTTCAGATAATGCTGTTTATGCAGTAGGTAATTTCAGCTCAGGTACACTTTTCAAAAACCACGGCAAAACAGACGGTGGCGTTGTTAAGCTTTCAGCATCAGGTAAGTTTATAAGCGCTGTTCCTGTTGCAGGCTCAGGCAACGACCTTTTCTCCGGCATTACTGCTTGTAAGGATGGTGGCATTGTTGTAGTCGGACGTTCAAATTCAAGGGATACAGACTCAACAAACAGCATATTTGCAGGCGATAAGGCATCAAAGGGTGGCTACGATGCTTACCTTGTTAAGATTAACAATGACCTTAGCATTAACTTTGTTAAACCGTTCAGAGGACAAAATAACGATGACCTTGTAGACATTGTAGAAAAAGAGGACGGCTCATTTATAGCAACAGGCTGCTCTAATTCTTCTACAAGAGATTTCAAGGGTATCACAACACGTGGTGGCGATGATATTGTTATTGCTGCCTTCGATAAATACGGCAACCTTACTTGGGTACGCTCCTTTGGTGGTACTGCAGATGAAAGCGCAAATGCTGTTTGCTTAAGTCCTAAGGGTGGCTACGTAATTGCCGGCAGAACTCTTTCTAAAAACATTGATATGGTTGGCATTGCACAATATGTAAAGGGTAAATCTGTTGGTGTAATTGTCAAATTCCCTGAATAAGCTATGATTAAAATTAAATGTGATTACCTTAACGGCGCTACTGCCGTTCCAACTGATATTATTGATAGACACTTAAAGCTTGCTCCTGCAGCAAGCTTTAAAGTTTTGCTTTTTATTTTAAGAAATCCCGACGGTAGCGTGGATGCACAGCAAATTTCCTGCTGCACAGGGCTTTCTGTAAACGAAACAGCCGACTGCCTTAGCTATTGGGAAAGCTACGGCGTAATTGAAACAGACGGAGAAACAAACGAATTTTTGGCAGACCTGGCAAAGGGCAATGCAAAATGCATTTGTACCCCTCAAAAGGAAGCTCCTTCTGTCCCTACTGCCGAAAAGCAGGTGCGCCCTGTAAGAACGCTCCCACTCAAAAAGCCTACACAAAGAGATATTGCAATGCGCCTTTCACAGGAGCCTGAGCTTGAGCTTATCTACAGAGAAGCACAAGAGATTCTCGGCACCTTTGGTTACGATACACAGGCGCTCATACTTATGATATATGACCACTACGGGTTCCCTCCTGAGGTAATATTAACGCTTCTTCAGCACCAAAAGTGTCAGGGTAAAACCTCCTCCTCTGCAATTAAAAGCAGAGCCGAGGACTGGGCAAAAAGAGGTATTGATACCCTTGATGAAGCAGAGCAGGAGCTGCTTGCCTTAGATAAAATACAAGTCTGCTTTGATTCAATAAAGGATTTAGCAGATATTAAAACAGATGCACCTACACCGAGAGTACATAAATTTTTACGTGAATGGGTAATTGACTACAATTGCACTAATGAGCTTATTGCTTTTGCATTGACACAAGCAAGCAATGTTTTTTCCGATGCAGGCAAGCTCCTTAAAAAATGGGCGCGTTCAGGCATTACTACACCTGAACAGGCAGCAGAAAAAGAAAAGAAGGCTTTACCGAAAACGGTTGAAAAATCCTACGATACCGAAAAGGTTGGCAGAAGCAGCGTACTTGACTGGGCAAAGCGCTATTCTGACGATACACAGGAGGACAAGCAATGAGATATTCTGAAATAATATATCAAAAGGCAGAGCTTACCCTTAAAGCAAGAAGGGAGCAGGCAGAAAGACTCCACGATATGCGCAGAAAGGAGTTTGTTGCTAAATACCCCCAGCTCCTCGAAATTGAAACAGAAATGAAAAATGCTGCACTTGCAGTTATAAAAAGCATCAGTGACGGCACAAAAAAGGTTGATGTCTCTATTATTGCACAGCGAAACCTTGAAGCACAGGCTGCCAGAAAAGCTCTTATTGTTTCTGCAGGCTACCCTGAGGATTATTTAGATATCCCCTACACCTGCAAGCTTTGTAACGATACAGGCATACACAACGGCAAGCTTTGTACCTGCCACCTTCAGCTTTTACAGGAGCTTTCTGTAGGTGAAATGGCTTGCAGCCCTATGCTTTCAAAATGCACATTTAATACCTTTGATGTTAACCTTTACACAGATATAAAGGATAGATTATTAGGCTTTTCACCAAGGGAATATATGCGAGGCTGCTTTGAAATGCTTAAGGCTTATGCAGAGAATTTTACACCTGATACAAACAGCTTTTTCTTCTGTGGTGGCACAGGCCTTGGCAAAACCCACCTTGCCCTTGCAGTGCTTAATAAAGTAAGCACAAACGGTTTTTCCGTTTACTACAATACTGCAGGTAAAATTGTTAAACAGCTTAAAAATGAAAGCTTTGGCAGAAGCGATACAAGCCTTGAGGAAGAAATTCACACAGCAGACCTTGTTGTTATTGATGATTTAGGCGCAGAGTTCGAATCAGACTTCGGAAATGCTGCCATAAACGAGCTTATTAACGATGCTATTCTTGACGGCAAGGCGATGATAATTGTTTCAAACCTTACAGTAGGCCAGCTTGAAGCTCGCTACGGCCAGCGCCTTACCTCAAGACTTAACAGCTTTGAGGTTATAGAATTTATAGGCGAGGATATCAGGCAGATAAAGAAGTAACGCAAAGCTGCGCTTTGTAGTTAACAGCCACCAGAGCTTCGCAAAGTTAAGTAGAACAACTGTAAGGGTGGGATTGTAGCCCACCCGAAAACAAAGAAAAACAACGGGACGGCTGAAATCCGTCCCTTACAAACTTTGCAGGATAGCTGTTAGCAAATATCAATTAGCTGCCGGTCGCCAGCTGCCAGCCACCAGAGCTTCGCAAGAGGGTCAGGCTGTCGCTAAACTCTTACTTTATCGTATAATTAAACGAATAAATATTAAACACTTTTTCGAGATTTGAATGCAGAGCGAAGGCTTGAAACCGAAGGCGTATGCAGATACGTCGAGGAGGCAAGACAAAGCTATGCTCCAAATATCGGAAAAGCACAAAAAGGAGAATAAGTTATGTTAAAAGGTATTCCAAACATTATTAGCCCTGAGTTATTAAAAATTCTTGATGAAATGGGGCACGGCGATGAAATCGTTATCGGCGACGGTAACTTCCCTGCTGCAAGCAATGCACAAAGACTTATCAGATGCGATGGCCACAACGTGCCTGAGCTTTTAGATGCAATTCTTCAGCTCTTCCCTCTTGATACATATGTTGAAAGCCCTGTTATGCTTATGCAAACAACTAAGGGGGACCCAACCCCAACAATCTGGGCAGAGTACCAAGAGATTGTTGATAAGCACAACGGTGCAACACAAATGAGCGAAATTGAGCGCTTTGCTTTCTATGACAGAGCAAAGGATGCTTACGCAATTATTGCAACAAGCGAAATGGCTCTTTACGCAAACATCATACTTAAAAAAGGCGTTGTAACTGACTGATTAAAGCAAGAATCAAATGAAACAACTGTAAGGGACGGATATTAGCCGTCCCTTTGTTTTTTGCTTTCGGGTGGGCTACAATCCCACCCTTACAGTTATTCTATCTATCTTTGCAAAGCTTTACAATTGCAACGCAGTTCCGAAATTTTTAATTTTTAATTTTGCATTTTGAATTTTAGCAAGGCTTCCCCAAAATTCCTAACTCCTATCTGCTTACCACTTTTTCTATTATTGAATTATATTTTTGTGTATGATATAATTCGGTATATGTACTATTGCTTTTGCGAGGTGATGGCTTTGATTAAGGCTATTGTGTTTGACCTTGACCACACGTTGTTTGACAGGTATGAAACTCTACGTGCCGTTGTTCCGTCCTTTCGTCAGAAGTTCAAAATAAATAAATGTATTACCGACGAGTTTTTCACAGAACAGCTCATATGGGCAGATAAAAACTTCGTTCACCACGGCTGGGAAGAGATTTTTGCGCATCTCATAAAATGTAATGTTTTTGAAGAAATACCCGATTACAATGAATATGTAGAATATCTGCTTTCCTGTTTTAAAAGGGTAGCTGTAAAATTCCCTTTTGCCATACCTGTTTTGCAGAAAATAAAGACCTCAGGCTATAAAACAGGTCTTATCACAAACGGTATGCCGGATGTGCAGGAGGGTAAGCTGTCTCTTTTAGGGCTTAAACCTTACTTTGACGAAATAATTATAAGTGGTGCTACCATATACAGGAAGCCACAAGCAGAAATTTTTCGGCTTATGGCGCAAAGGCTTAATATAAAAACAAATGAAATGATGTATGTTGGTGACCACCCGATATGTGATGTGGATGGCTCTCGTAAGGCAGGGTGTGTGCCTGTTTGGGTAAAAACCACAGGCAGCTGGATTTTTCCCGAAATTGAAAAACCCGAAATACAGATTGATACAATAGAACAGCTTTTAGATATTTTATAATTCAGGTGATAGTAAACTTATGAAAGGTACAAGCTTTTTACCTACAACTGCAAAAGAAGTGCAAGAAAGAGGCTGGGCAGAGGTTGACTTTGTTTACGTTTGTGGCGATGCCTATGTTGACCACCCTTCCTTTGGCGCTGCAATTATAACCCGTGTGCTTGAGGCACAAGGGTTCAATGTAGCTTTCCTTGCACAGCCCGATTTTAGCTCTACCAAGGATTTTAAACGCTCCGGTAAGCCTCGTTTAGGCTTTTTAGTTTCTGCAGGTAATATAGATTCTATGGTTGCCCATTACTCCGTAGCAAAAAGAAAAAGGAGCTACGATTACTACTCCCCCGGTGGAAAATTCGGTCTTAGACCTGACAGAGCTTGTACAGTTTACTCTCGCTTAATTCGTGAAGCATACCCCGATTCCCCTATTATTTTAGGTGGCCTTGAGGCATCCCTGCGCCGTTTTGCTCACTACGATTACTGGGATGACTGCGTTATGGAAAGCGTGTTGCTTTCTTCAGGTGCAGATATTCTCACCTACGGTATGGGCGAAAACATAATAAGAAAAATTGCCACTCTTCTTGATAAGGGTGTGCCAATCGGCAAAATCAGAGATGTACGGGGCACCGTTTGGCTGGGCAAAAAGGGAGATAAGATTCACTTTGACGCCTGTGGCGAATGGGATTGGGAAAAGCTTAAAGCAGATAAAGAATACTATGCAAAGGCTTTTGCTGTGCAGTACAAAAACCAAGACTCCTGCTACGGTAAGGCGCTTGTAGAATACTATGGCGATAAAATGCTTGTGCAAAACCCACCTATGCCCCCTCTTGAAAGAGAGGAGCTTGACGAGGTTTATGCTTTGCCTTATATGAGAGATTATCACCCCTCTTACGAAAAAATGGGTGGTGTGCCTGCCATTGCCGAGGTACAGTTTTCACTTACCCACAACAGAGGCTGCTTTGGTGGGTGCAACTTCTGTGCTCTTGCCTTCCACCAGGGCAGAAGCGTGCGTTCAAGGAGTATTGAAAGCGTGGTTGAAGAAGCAACCCTGCTTACAAAAATGAAGGGCTTTAAGGGCTACATTAACGATGTGGGTGGCCCTACTGCAAACTTCCGTGGCCCTGCTTGTGAAAAACAGCTTAAATCAGGAGTTTGTGCCGATAAAAAATGCCTTGCTCCCGAGCCTTGTAAAAATCTTAAGGCAGACCACAGCGACTATATAAGGCTACTTACGGAAATTGAAAAAATACCCGGCATTAAAAAGGTTTTTATTCGCTCGGGTATCAGATTCGACTACCTTTTAGCAGATAAAACACCTTCGGGTAATGCCTTCTTTAAAAAATTAGTTAAGGACCACGTTAGTGGTCAGCTTAAGGTTGCGCCCGAGCACTGCTCACAAAATGTGTTGGCGCTTATGGGTAAGCCCAGCTTTAAGGTGTACGAAAAATTCAGAGAAAGATATTTTGAGCTTACAAAAAGCTTTGGGTTGGAGCAGTATTTAGTGCCATACCTTATGAGCAGCCACCCGGGCAGCACACTTTCGGATGCAGTTAAGCTTGCAGAATATATTAAGCGCTGGAATTATAACCCCGAGCAGGTGCAGGACTACTACCCTACACCGGGTACTGCATCTACAGTTATGTTTTACACGGGGCTTGACCCTTTTACAATGAAAAGCGTTTATGTGCCTAAAACTGCCGAGGAAAAGCGTATGCAAAGGGCACTTTTACAATGTGGCGACCCTAAAAATGCCGAGCTTGTAAGGCTTGCCCTTAAAAAGTGCCACAGAGAGGACCTTATTGGCTACGATAAAAAATGCCTTATAAAGCCTTCATATAAAGATAGAGTTGAACAGGCAAAAAAGAAAAGGCCTTTAAATAACAGCAGAAAAAGAACTGCCACAAGTAAAAAGAATGGCAGGAGAAGGTAGCGTTAAATTCAAAATTCAAAATGCAAAATGCAAAATTTTGGAACTGCGTTGCAATTGTAAAGCTACCGGTCGCCGGTTGCCGGAGCTTCGCAAAAATACGAAGCTTTACAATGTTCGGAAGCAAAGCTTCCCCTCAATTCCTAATTCCCCTACGAAGCTTGTAAGGGACTTCATTTCAGCCGTCCCGTTGTTTATGTTTACTTTCGGGCAGGCTACAATCCTGCCCTTACAGTTGTTCTATCTAACTATGCGAAGCTTTACAATGTTCGGAAGCAAAGCTTCCCCGAAATTCCTAATTCCTAATTCCTCATTCCTAATTTCCTTGCGAAGCTTACCTCTTCACTCTTCACTATTACTTCTTAACTAAAAAAGCTCCCATAGGGGAGCTTTTTTATATGTGGTCGGGGTATCTTTCAATAGTAATTTTACCATCGGCAACGTGCATTTTTGCGATTCTTGCATTTCTTCTGTCGCCGTCAAGTCCGTCTGCCTCAGTATTTCTTGCGTGGTAAACACAGTAGTACTGCCCATCTACTTTAATAACACTGTTGTGGCCTGTGCCTTCCTCCCAATCGTTACTACGCAAAAGTGGTGCGTAGGTGTGTTCATCCGGCATTTTATGGAATTTAACCTTTCTTAAATCCTGCTCTGAGGTTTTTGCAGCTGCATAACCCACAAAATAGGTTTCATCCTCATACCTGCCACCACTGTACATAAGGTACTGCCACTCGCCCTCTTGGAACCAAAATGCACCTTCAAGGGTGTGCCAGTGCTGACCCTCTTTGTATCTGTCTCTTTTAAATATTTCTTCATCTATAGATGCAAGCAGTACCACAGTAGGCTCGCCCTCAAGTGTGAACGGGTCTTTCATTTTTTGCACTACAATGTGTGTGCCTATTCGCTCGCCCTCAAAGGTATTGGGTGAGTAAAAAAGGAAAAGCCCTGCTTCTGTTTTTACTATGTGTGAATCAATACTGAAGGGGTGTGCAATCTGCCCTGCTAATTTAAACGGACCCATTGGGGTATCACTTACTGCAACATGCATTGCCTGGTGGTGTCCCCCTTGGTCGGGTACATCCTCATAAAATTCAAAGGAAAAGTACATATAAAATTTTCCGTCAAGGTAAATTACACTTGGTGCCCAAAAGTGATCTCTGCCTTCAAGGGTAAAAATTTGTCCTTCAAATTTCCACTCGCCTAAAAGTGTATCACAGGAGTAGCCGTAAAGCCCGTCATCACCTGTTGTGTAAATATAATATCTACCCTCGTGCTCAATAATATATGGGTCTGCCTGACCAATGTAATTATCCTTATCAATTTTTAATAACTGCATAATGCTTCTCCTTTTGTGATTGAATAAGTTATTCTTTTGGGTAAATTTTAGCAAGCAATAAAATCAACACAATCGGGTGGGCTACAATCCCACCCTTACAGTTGTTCTATCTATCTTTGCGTAGCTTATAATGTTTGGAAGCGCAGCTTCCCCGAAATTCCTAATTCCTCATTCCTAATTCCTAATTTCCTTGCGAAGCACCGGTAGCTAGCATCCGGCGACCGGAGGCTTTACAGGCTCTTGCTTCTGTAATCCACCCAGGCGCTGTCGTTTGCAAGCTGTCCACCATTTTGGAAAACTGCTTTTTTTGCTGTATCGCCTTTAAGCCAAATATCAAACCAATCTATTGCATAGCCTGAATATTTTTCGGGAGAGCTTGTGCAGGTTGTGTGTATGCCACCATCCAGGCAGGCATATACTGCAGGGCCCTTGCAGGCATCGTATGCAGGTACAATCCAACGCTCTGCACTAACAATTAAATCCTTTGTACCACCAAAGTAAAGCGCAGGTGCAGAAAGCTTTTCAGCCTCCTCCACAAAGTTACTGCCTGCAAGTGAAAGCACACAGGCGATTCGTGAATCCTTGGCTGCTGCATTTACAGAGCTTCTGCCACCCTGTGAATGGCCTGCTACACCAAGACTTTGTGTATTAACCTTGCCATAAATCGGACTTGAGGAATTACCGTTTTCTGCAATGGCAAAATCTAAAGAGGATATTTGTGCTGTGCCGTCTGCCGACATTGTTTCTGCATTGGCAACAACTATGTAGCCACCCTCTGCAATTTTTTTAATAAGAGATTCGTATATAGTGTACGAAAAGCCTGTGCCGTTTGCAAAAGCGATTACGGGTAAGGCTTCGCTACTGCTAAGCATACTGTTTGGGTAAAACACTGCCTGCTCAACACCGTTGTAGGTGGCTGTGTATTTGCCAACCCCTGTTGCAGGCTGTGGAGCCTGTGTTTCAGGCGCTTGAGTTGGTGCCTCAGTTGTTGTAGGCGCCTGAGTTGCTGCCTGTGTAGTAGGTGCTGCCGTTGTTGACGGTGGCTCTGTTACATCTACACTGCTTACATCTGCCGGTGCATTTTCTGTTACATAATCTGTTACCGGTGCCTGTGTTAAAGAATCGGTAGATTCTTGCGTGCTATCCCCCTTGCCACAAGAAACAAAAGAGAAAACAAGTGCAACAACTAAAGCTATTGCAAAAATTTTTTTAATGCTTTTCATATTTACTCCTCCTATAGCGCATCCTATACAGCTTTTTCCCACTCATTTTTTGATTTAATTATACTATATCCCACTAATAAAAACAAGTTACGAGAATCTGACGGCTTTTCTTGCATACTCCGAAGGTGTCATACCCGAAACTCTTTTAAACACCGTTGTAAAATACTGTGATGTGTTAAAGCCTAATATTTCGGCAATTTCCGTAAAGGTATAATTTTCTTCACGGATAAGCTCCTTTGCTTTATCTATTTTTAGGCGCACAAAGTAATCCATAATGCCACAGCCCATTTGCTCACGAAAAATCTTTTTTACAACAGATGCTGATAGATTAAAATGCTTTAATATATCCTCAAAGGTAAGCTTTTTTTCTACATTTTCCGACAAAAAGTCAGTTATTTGCGCAAGCAAGGCGTTATTCTTTTTTATTTTTACGGGACCTTCGTTAATGTTTTCTCTTATAAGCCTTATAAGCAGCATTTCCACACTAAGCCTTATCATCTGCTGTGTGCCGAAGCCACCTGCCTGCGAAAGCTCCATTACATTTGTGTATGGGTTACCCAAGGGTGTGGTGAAGGATGCAGACGCTTCCTTTACTACAGAGCCTATGAGTCTACGCTCATTTTCACCAAGTGTTATAACTCGCCCTGCCACATTCATAAGCTCAGGTGTACTGCAGTCGAAGGATATAATAACAGAGTTTGCTGCCCTTTTACCATCACAGCGAATATTGTGAAATTCGTTTGGCTTGTGCAAATACATCTGCCCTGCTTCAAGCTCTATTTCTTTAGCACCTGCAGTTATAAAAAGGTTCTTTTTATCAGCATACACAAGCTCCCAAAAATCATGCACCTCTCCTGAATAGGCAAAGTCCTTTGCATATTCAAAATAGTGTACTGTGTAAATGCTATCTACCACAACGGGGCAATCTAAAACGGTTTTAATATAATCCACAAAATCATCTCCAATGCCATTTTAACTTTCAATACGTAAAAATGCAACCAAAATTGTAAAACTAACAACTAATTTTATAAGATTTTCTTATTTTTGTATGTTAAAATGTAACCGAAAACAAACATTACTATAAAATTACTAAGGAGAGAAAAGGTATGGAAAAAATTATTTTCGGTACAGGTGGCTGGCGTGCCGTAATTGGCGAAGATTTTGTTGCAGAAAATATTCGCCGTGTAGCAAATGGTATTTTCTTGCTTATGCAAGAGCAAAACAGAACAGATAAGCCTGTTATAGTCGGCTACGACAGACGTTTTCTTTCCGAAACTGCTGCCAAATGGGTAGCAGAGGTGCTTGCTGCAAACGGAATAACCGTGTGGATGATGGAGCGTTCTGCACCAACACCACTTATAATGCACACAGTTAAAAAGCAAAATTTGTGGTTTGGTATAGAGGTAACTGCAAGCCACAACCCTGCAAACTACAATGGTATAAAGCTTTTTACCTATGAGGGCAGAGATGCCGATGTTGAAACAACCTCAAGGCTTGAAGAAATTATCGCAGAAATTGAGGATGTTGAATTCTTATCCTTTGCAGATGCAGAAAAGCAAGGACTTATACAGCACCTTGCTAATCCGTTTAATGATTTCCTTGATGATATTCTTGCCCTGTTAGATGTTAAGTCCTTGCGTAAAAGAGGCTTACGTGTGCTTTTTGACTCCATGCACGGCTCAGGAACATACCCCTTGCTTGTTATTTTCCACACAGCAAGGTGCACTATTGATACTATTAACACCAATAAGGACGCTTACTTTGGTGGTGTTATGCCTGCACCGTCAGAAAAGAGCCTTTTTGCCCTTAAAAACTCCGTACTCAACGGTAACTATGATTTAGGTATTGCTATGGATGGCGACGGCGACCGACTTGGTATTATAGACTCTAACGGTAATTATATAAATGCAAACGAAACACTTTGCCTTCTCTACTATTACCTCGTAAAGTACAAGGGCTGGAAGGGTCCTGTTGTAAGAAACCTTGCTACAACACATATGCTCGACAGAATTGCCGAAAGCTTTGGTGAAAAGTGCTATGAGGTACCTGTTGGCTTTAAGTACATCTCTTCTAAAATTGATGAGGTTGACGCTGTTCTTGGTGGCGAAAGCTCAGGTGGTCTTACAGTAAGAGGGCACATTCACGGTAAAGACTCTGTTTATGCAGCATCTCTTTTTGCAGAAATGGTAAGCGTAACAGGTAAAACACCATCACAGCTCCTTTCAGAGCTTCGCAAAAAATACGGCGCATTTGTTATGGTTGAGGATGATATGAGCTTTGATCCATCAATGAAGGCTGCTGTACAAAAGGTATTGCTTGAGGATAAGCAGCTGCCCGAATTCAGCGATGAAATTGTTAAGGTGAGCTACACAGACGGATGTAAGATTTATTTTAAAGACGGATTTGTAATTTGCCGTTTTTCAGGTACAGAGCCGTTGCTCCGTATATTCGCAGAAAGCACCAGCGCTGTAAGAGCAAAGGATTATATTTCTACTATTAAAAAGTTTTTGTTTGAGTAAAAATAGAGCTTTGCAAAAGCCTGACTCTCTTATGCCGAGGGTCAGGCTTTCGTTATACTTTAAACCTAGCGAAGCTCTGCTAATTGCTATCTGCTAACAGCTATTCTGCGAAGCTTTATAATTGCAACGCAGTTCCGAAATTTTTAATTTTTAATTTTGCATTTTGAATTTTGCATTTTAGTGAAGCTCCGGCGACTAACACCCGTTTGCCATTAGCAAAAACTTATGCTATAATTAAAACAAAAAACAACATTTTTTGGAGCAGGTTATGAATATAATTTTAATTGGTATGCCCGGCTGTGGCAAAAGCACGGTAGGTGTTTTAGTTGCAAAAAGTATGCTATGTGATTTTGTG
>JAZSGB010000022.1:0-45953 GCA_045532505.1 Acutalibacteraceae bacterium
AAGAAGAAATCAATGAGTTGCGCAAACTCATTGATAATAGGTGATGCTTATGTTGCATGAAGTATTTTATTGGATATTCAATATGAGCATAACTGCTACCATAACCGGCGTGATCATTATGCTTGTCAGACGAATTAAAAAGATTCCGAGAAGGCTAACGACGTTTCTCTGGATTGTTCCTTTTCTTAGAATGGCATTTCCTTTTGGGCTCAACAGTCCGTATGGTTTGATGGCATTATTATCCAAACTAACTACAAAAACCATCGTTGTGTATCAGCCTACTGACGATATCGCTTTTTCAATGACGAATAGCGTTATGGCGGCGGATACTTATTTCCCGATAACATATAAGGTCGATATACTCGACGATATTTTTCGTGTAGCCTCGGTTGTATGGATTATTGTTTCGCTGGCGATTCTTTTGATGTTGGTGGTTACATATTTTACGACAATTTATGAAATTAAGGATTCAAATCATCTAAAAGATAATATCTATCTATCGGAGAAAATTGTATCTCCTGCAGTGTATGGCATTGTAAAACCTAAAATTATTTTGCCTGCCTCTTACAAGGACAGCGATATTGAATTAATTGTACTGCATGAAAAAACACATACACGCAGTTTTGATAATCTGTGGCGAATTATAGCATTTGTAATTGTTGCAGTACACTGGTTCAATCCATTTAGTTGGTTGTTTTTAAAAGGGTTTCTTGCAGATCTCGAACTTTCTTGCGATGAGCGTGTTCTTACAAAGATCGGATATGACCGTGCAAAAGATTATGCAGCTTCCTTGTTAAAAAGTAAAGAAGGAGCAACTGTATTCGCATCAGCTTTTGGAGGTGCAAGGATACGTACACGAATTGAGAACATATTATCCTTTAAGAAGTTGACTTGGCTTTCGCTTATAGTATTCATTGCGTTAATTGGTGCGATTTTCTATGTACTGTTAACAAATGCAGGATGAGAGGAGAATGAGTATGAAAAGTAAACAATTTAATCGATATTATCTGTTTTCTTGCCT
The DNA here is from genome assembly GCA_045532505.1 of Acutalibacteraceae bacterium. Taxonomy (GTDB): domain Bacteria; phylum Bacillota; class Clostridia; order Oscillospirales; family Acutalibacteraceae; genus DTU089. The sequence continues at coordinate 1,022 of JAZSGB010000022.1, forward strand.
TGGTGTTTTGATAGCATCGTATTATCCGTTATCGATGGGTGTTCGTGTGATTACTGATATGCTTGCCAACGGAACTGTAATGAAAGAGAACTATCCAAAATATATTATTCCGTATACGCCGATCAGCGTTGCTATCATAATCGGTGTCATCTTAATGCCATTGTTTATTAGAGTGTTTAAGAAATTTGCATTTGTCGGCGGAGCTGTTTCTACAACAGTTGTTTTCTTTGGATTGGAGTTGTTGCTTGAGGAGAAGGTCGTGGTGTCAACGGCTGAAACTGTCACAAAACTTGAGGACTGGCAGATGTTTATGTGTTACATCCCTCCGGAAGGGTGGGGAGAAACTGTAACCACATACAAGACGCAAACGGCAGTTGATATCTTGATGGGTGACTATAATCCTGCATTCAAGATGCATTTTTATATTATTTCCATTGTACTGATCATTACAATCCTGAACTGCCTGTATGGTTTTGGACAAATGATAAAGAGCGGTGAAAACAAACGTCTTAAGTCTTTGGTTGTACAATCAGCATGTTCCATTACATTCCTTGGCCTTTGTATACTTGCTTGCTTCACAGCTTTCTGGAGAGATGGAAGCATCCAAGTATCCCCTTTGTCTGCAGCGTTAATGACAATATTCTTTGTTCTTTTGGGTATAACTGTTGGCGTGTTTGTAGGATCGCTCCTTTTGGGGAAAGGGAAACTTGTTTCAATTTGGATTCCGTCGATTGTTGCTTCGGCAATGACACTTCTTATGTATCTAGGCGAAATGTTCTTGCTGAACGGACATTTATATAGCTTTGGTACAGGATTTGTTTTTGAGAGTATTCCCGGAATCGTCTTTGCTCCTATGGATATAATAATTGTTTTTACATCTGGATTGACAAATTTTATTATTTGCTATTTTTTTGAATTATAAAAAAACCACCTGAAGCATAATTACGGTATATTTCTTCTTAATTTACAGATACTAACATCACAATTTGTAATTTAAGGAGAAATGTATATATGAAAGCAACAGGAATTGTTCGTAGAATCGATGATTGAGTTATAAAAACACCAAGACCCGAAAGACCACATAAATACTGGGCTTTCCGGCAATTTTTTGACAAAAACATCATATATTGACCCATAATATAACAAAAATGAGTTGCAAAACGCCAAAAACAAAGGCAATAACTGTCACAAAATAATTGATTTCAAATATAATGTAATAAACTATTTATTTTACTAATAAATTAGATATAAGTCAAGACTTTTATTTGATTTGCTTTCTGATATAATAATATTGTGTAATTGTTTTAATATATAATATATTTTTTAGGGGTTGCTTTTATGTGTTTTTATATAGGCATTGAAGATTTGGCTGCAAATGCTTTAATTGAAATTTTAACAAAATCCAAGAAGAACTTTGTAACCTATAAAGAATTGGAAGGTTATGGAAATGAAGTCGTTAGCATACTAAACTCCAAGGAAGAAAAAGCAATCTTGATACTTTCTAGAGAAAGCACAAATGATATGTTTAGAAACTATTCACATATTTTCGAAGAACAGTCGTTTGGTGAAGACTTAGGCATTAAACTCAAAGACGGAAAAACAGTTGATGATCTAATAGAAGAATTTAGAGGATATTTGGCTTGGGATGTGTTGTTAGCTTTTGTTGATGAAAAGTCCTTGGCAAAACTAGGAGTTGCGGCTTAAATGGAAGAATTTAAACAATTTAAAGATCCAATTTATGGATACATACAAATCCCTTCATATATTGTCAATGAAATTATTGATACAAACGTGTTCCAGCGCCTTCGTAGAATTATTCAAACAAGTTACTCTCCTTTATATCCATCTGCTATACATAATCGCTTTGTACATTCAATTGGTGTTTTTCATCTAGGCAGAATTGCGAGCGATCGTCTAATAATGTCAATTGAAGCCAATAAAGAAATCGATCAAAATGTTGATTGGAAACATTTACAAAAGATTTTTTTATTGGCTTGTCTTTTACATGATGTAGGACATGCCCCTTTTTCTCATACAGGTGAAAAGTTTTATCTGGATAATACTACAGAGACAAAACGATATGAAAAGATACATAAAGATTTATATGAAATTGTTGGGAGTGAAACTTTCGGGCGCGATATTCCTGTAGAGGATAGCAAATCTGCCGCTCCGCACGAAATAATGAGCGCAATTATCGGAATTGAAAGTTTTGCAAGCCATTTTGCTAGTGACTTTGATAAAGAACTTTTTGCTAGATGCATAACTGGCTATAAATTTACTGAAGACTTTGAAGTAAACAGCGTATATAATTGTTTTATCTCTTTATTAAATTCAAAAGTTATAGATGTAGACCGACTAGATTATTTGATACGTGACGCTTACTTCACAGGTTTTGAAACAATAAATATAGATTTCAATAGACTTTTAACCTCCATAACTATGGTCAAAAAAGAAGTCTTAATTGATGGTGAAGAAAAAGAAAAATATGAAGTGGCATATAATAAAAGTGCCGTTAGCGTAATTGAAAATGTTGTATATGCACACGATTCTGAACGAAAATGGATACAAACTCATCCAGTTGTACTATATGATATGTACATAATACAGCATATTCTTTATGGATTAGAAAAAACAACATCCGGCGAAGGAGTATCATTATTTTCTCGTCAGGCATTAAGTCCACTGGGTATTGATTTGCCCAATGGACAACACATTTCGTTATTATGTGACGATGATATAGTGCATCTGCTCAAGTCAAAAGCAGACGATGATTTATATGCTGAATTTTTCGCAAGAAATAAGCGTAGACATCCCTTATGGAAATCTGAATCGGAATATAAAGCATATTTATCGTTGCCATATGGTGGAATAGCTTTAAATAAACTTGAAACCGCACTTGATTTAACCGAAAAATATGTGCGAAAATATACTGACAGTTGGATAATTAACGATGATATTATAAAAAAAGTTGAAGATGAAATTAAAAAGATACAAGAATCGAAAGACGACGGCGTAGATGAGAAATCAAAAAATAAGCAATTAAAATCAAAAAATGCCATGCTTAGTCTTATGAAATGTATGAAACAATATTCTGAGGAATGTGATTGTCTTTGCAGTTTTGTAATATTAAAAGCTAGTCAGTTTTATAGCGGATTTAATAAAAATGAATTTGAAAATATATCTATTGTTTTCCCCAAAAAGGAAAGTGATAATTTTCATAAATTCAAAAAAGTTGTATCGACATTGACCAGTGCCGAGGATAATTCAAAGGAATTTTTCTATCTTTATTTTAATCCAAATGACTGTAAAAACTTTAACAAGGAAGAATTTTGCAAAAGATTGTATACAACATTTATGTAATATTACATAAATGTTGTTAATCTTAAAAGGGCACCGTTAAAAGGTGCCCTTTTTAAATTTTAGTTAAATATAATATTTTTGCAACCAACTTGAAATTTTGGGCGGTAGTATAGTGAAAGGGCTCTTTACGAAAAAACGAAAGGCAGGTGAAATAGTGGAAGACAAATACATAGTTGATCTATATTGGGAACGTGATGAAAAAGCAATTACCGAAACTGCCGCAAAGTACGGGAGGTATTATTATTCGATTGCGTTTAATATTCTTTCCAATACAGAGGGTGCAGAAGAAAGTGTTAATGATGCGTATCTAAAAGCTTGGAACAGTATGCCGCCTCATCGTCCGACAATTCTATCAACCTTCATTTGCAAAGTAACGAGGTTCGTTAGTTTAAAGAAATGGCGAGAAAAGAGAACACAAAAACGTGGTGGCGGAAATATTTACCTCGCGTATGAAGAACTCTCTGACTGTATTCCTGCCAATACTAGTATTGATGAAGAATTAGAAAATCAAGAGCTCGTAAAGGTGATTAATACCTTTTTGGACGAGCTTCCTGAATGTGAGCAAAAGATATTTGTTTGTCGCTATTGGTATTTTGACTGCATTTCTACTATTTCAGTTCATTTTGGGTTTAGTGAGAGCAAAGTAAAATCTATGTTGCACCGAACTCGAAAGAAGCTACGATCCAAATTATTAAAAGAAGGTGTTATAATTGAAAATTGATAAATTAGTTGATGCAATCGGTGAAGTTGATGAAAACAAAATCAAAAATGCGAGAACGACTTCCGGTAAAATCAAAAGAATCTCCTTCAAGCGTGCGGTTGCACTGGTTGCTGCAATCATATTGTGTATAACCGTTTCTGTTCCTGTTTTGGCAGCAACGGTAGATCCGATTTATTTAATGATATATCACGTTTCTCCGTCTTTAGCACAAATGTTAAAACCGGTTCAATTATCTTGCGAGGATAACGGAATTAAAATGGAAGTTCTTTCTGCTGCAGTTTATGAAAACGAAGCGGCAATATATATTTCACTTCAAGATCTAACAGATCAAAACCGAATAGATGATACAACAGATTTATTTGATAGTTATCATATCAATCGTGCGTTTGATTCTTCAGCTTCTTGTAGCAGAGTATCTTTTGATGAAGAAACCGGAATAGCCACGTTTCTAATCAATATCAGTCAATGGAATGATCAAGAAATTGGTAGAGATAAGATTACGTTCTACTTCACAGAATTTCTCAGTAATAAAAGCAAATTTGAGGGTGAGCTGACAGAACTTGATTTAAACTCTGTTGCTGAAGCGAATGAAACTCAAAAGTCCGAATCTTTCCGAGGCGGCGGAGGCAAAGAATTCGATTATGAAAGCCGTTTTGTTCTTAAGTATTTAGTTCCTGTAGACGGTGGGATTCTTTCTCCTGTTGATGATGTAACAGTAACCAATATTGGCTTTGTGGACGGCAAACTTCACGTGCAGTTGTATTTTGAGGATATTTTGTCAAATGATAATCATGGGTATATTCGTATGTATGATAAGGATGTAAACAAGGCTGAAAGTTATCACTTCTCTTTTTGGGATGATAAAAAGGTTGGTAGCTATGAAGAAATTATCTATGATATTTCGCCCGAAGATATTGAAAACTACACGGCTTTTGGCTATTTCGTTACTTGCAAAAATTCAACGGAAGGATATTGGCAAGTAACTTTCCCTCTTGAAAATATGAACTGACAAATTCACGGCAGCTAGGCACATCCTGCTGCCGTGTTTTGTAATGTAATTAAGGAGGTGATGAAGTGGGATACCGAAAAGTTGTCATTAACGGCGAAGAATACAAGCTAACACCCAAGTGGTATAAAGAATATTTATCTGCAATTGAACTTTGGAAAAAAGCAAAAGAAACAGATACTAAAGATATCGATATATCTGAATTGGTTGAAATACGCGATGTAAAAATTGATAAAAACAAACCTTATCCTATAAGGATAATAAGTTATATAAATCAAATTAAACATCCGTATTGTTTTCGTGTTGGAGATGTAACGGTACGTGTCTCTTACGCCGGTAAGGATCACTCGTTGAATGATTCTTTCACGGCATTGATTTCTTCGATGTAACGGAAGAAAAGCAAGTGAGGGAGGTGACAGACTTACCGCCTTTTAGTTTGATTAAGTTGTTATACTCATGCATCTAAATACATAACAATACTGCTCTCCTTTTCTTAAAATAATTGAAAAATTTGTGGAAAACAGACTCATAATTTTCATAAAAAGAGTGATACTAATACCAAGCAAAAACGACGAGTCTTCCCAAATCAGTGGATTTGGGGCGTGTGGTTGCTCTAAGCCCGCATAAATACTGGGTTTTTGGCACATTTTTAGAGTAGAGAAAAGGAGTAAAATATATGAAAGCAACTGGAATAGTTCGTAGAATAGATGATTTAGGAAGGGTTGTTATTCCTAAAGAGATTAGAAGAACTTTAAGGATTCGTGAAGGCGACCCGTTGGAAATTTTTACACAAAGCGACGGTGAGGTTATTTTTAAAAAATACTCACCCATGGGTGAGTTATCGGAGTTTTCGGGTCAATACTGCGAGGTGCTTAGCAGGACTGCCAATTTGCCTGTTGTTATAACAGACAGAGACCACGTTATTTCTGTTTCGGGGTTATCTAAAAAGGAGCTGCTTGAAAAACGTGTTGCAGAGCCTTTAGAGGAGCTTATGGAAAACAGAGACAAGTTTATTGCCGAATCCAATAAAAACGCTCTTTACCCCATCGAGGGCTTAGAAATGAGGGCTCTTGTAGTATTCCCTATAATTGCTGCAGGCGATATTGCCGGTGCAGTTATGTTTTTGGAAAGTGAGGCAAAATCTACTGCTGATGAAGCAGAAATAAAGCTTTGCCAGGCAGCAGCCTCATTCCTCGGTAAACAAATTGAGGAATAAAACATTTGATTATATTGCTTGCTTGTGGTAAACTAACCTTAGTATTTTAGATTCCACAAGGAGATTTTTTATGGCATCACGAAAAGAGCGTACAGAGGCACTTGCCAAAAATCTGAATATTTATGTGAGCGAGGCCCACATTTTCACATCTGATGCAATTGTGCTTGCTTCCTTTTGTGCGCCACGCCACAAGGATAAATGCTGTGATTTAGGCACAGGCAACGGTATTATTCCTTTACTTTGGTACAGAGATTTTAAGCCTAAGGAAATTGTTGGTGTAGAGTTAGCCGAAAGCGCTATTGAGCTTTTTACAAAAACTCTTGCAGAGAATGGTTTAGCCGATAAAATACAGCTTGTACACTCAGATTTAAGAAAGCTTAAGGGTGTGTTACCTAACGAATATTACGATATTGTAAGCATAAACCCACCATACAAAAAGCTGGGCACAGGTATTGTAAATGAGGGCGAGGATTACAAAAATGCTCGACACGAATTCACATGCACATTAGATGACTGCGCAAAGGCAGCTTCTCTCATTTTAAAATTTGGTGGCAGGTTCTGCATTTGCCAACGCCCCGAAAGGCTGCCCGATATTTTTGCAGCAATGCGAAAATTTAAAATAGAGCCTAAGTCTATGCGAGAGGTTATTCAAAGACCCGGTAAGGAGCCAAGCCTTGTTTTAGTAGAGGGCAAAAAAGGCTCTGCGCCCGGTTTCAGGATTCAACCCCCTCTTATACTTGAAAATTCGCAGGGTGAATACACAGAGGATGCAAAGGAGCTTTTCCTTTCATACAAATACAAAGAAATATAAAAGCTATAAAGATGATGGGTTTTACTCATCATCTTTACTAATTTATGTGAACATTTCTAAACATATATTGACATTTTTACCAAAACATAATATAATTAATTGGTTTGTGAAGTTATTTTGCAAACAATAAAATATCCAAAGGATGAACAAAAATGAAATACGATGTAGTTATTGTTGGTGCCGGCCCTGCCGGTATATTTACTGCCCTTGAAATGCGCAGAAAAGGCAGCACAAAATCAATACTCATTATAGAAAAAGGACAGCCTGTAGAAAAAAGAAGCTGCCCCAAAGCAAAAACAAAGCAATGTGTTAACTGCAAGCCTTACTGCCACATTACAACAGGCTTTTCGGGTGCAGGCGCATTCTCCGACGGTAAGCTTTCCTTAAGCTACGAGGTTGGTGGCGATTTACCTACACTTATTGGCGAAAACTTTGCACAGGAGCTTATTGACTACACAGATGGTATTTACCTTGAATTTGGCGCAGATGAGCACATTGAAGGCATTAGTAACGATGAAGAGGTACGTGAAATACGCAAAAACGCTATACAGGCAGGCTTAAAGCTTGTTGACTGCCCTATTCGCCACCTTGGTACAGAAAAGGCGCAAACACTTTACCTTGAAATTGAAAACCACTTAAGAGCAAACGATGTTGATATGATGTTTGGCTACGAATGTAGAGATATTATTATAGAAAACGGCGTTTGCAAGGGCGTGTATATTGCTAAGGGTGATGACTACCAACGCATTGATGCTGAAAAAATTGTTGTTGCAACAGGTCGCCGAGGTGCAGACTGGCTTGAAAAGCTGTGCAACGAGCACGGTATTGAGCACCAGGCAGGTACAGTTGATATAGGTGTACGTGTTGAGGTACGCAATGAGGTTATGGAAAAGGTTAACAGGGTTTTGTATGAATCAAAGCTTATTGGTTACCCAAAGCCATTCAAAAACAAGGTACGTACTTTCTGCCAAAACCCCGGTGGTTTTGTTAGCCAGGAGAATTATGATAACGACCTTGCTGTTGTTAACGGACACTCTTACAAAGAAAAGAAATCCAACAACACAAACGTTGCTATACTTTGCTCACACAACTTCAGCTACCCATTCAACCAGCCTATCGAATATGCACAAAAGGTTGGCGAGCTTACAAATATGCTTGGCGCAGGGCACATACTTGTACAGCGCTACGGCGATATATTAGACGGTAAAAGAACTTGGCCAAAGGAGCTTGCACAATCAAACCTCAGGCCATCTCTCCCCGATGCTGTTGCAGGTGATATTACTGCTGCTATGCCGTACAGAGCAATGACCAACATTATAAACTTTATACAGGCTGTTGACCATGTAGTGCCCGGCTTTGCCTCAACAGAAACCTTGCTTTACTCACCTGAATTAAAGTTTTACTCAAACAAAATTAAAATGGATGAAAACCTTAACACAAGTGTTAAAGGCTTACACTGCTTAGGCGACTCCTCCGGCTGGACAAGAGGCCTTATGATGGCATCCGTTATGGGTGTTTTAATGGGCAGATTTATTGCTGACGAGGATTAACTTAAAAATCACAAATGACCTGATTGATTTTAAAGCTCAATCAGGTCATTTTATTCATACTGCTTAAATATAATTTAGTAATATTATTTTTAGGCGGTGTGTTATGGTACTGAAAATTGATTATAAAGCATTATTAAAAAACCTTGCTATCCCGTTGCTTGTAGGTATTGCAGCAGGCTTACTGACAAGAAGCTCTGTAGAAGCCTTTAACGAAACTGCAATACAGCCACCCTTTGCCCCACCGGGCTTTTTATTCCCCATTGTTTGGACAGTTTTATATGCTCTTATGGGGATAAGCGCTTACCTTGTAGAAGCAACAGCAAGCAAAGCAAACAAAAAAACTGCTCAAATTTTATACCTTTTACAGCTTTTCTTTAATTTTTGCTGGAGCTTTATTTTCTTTACATTTGAGGCATACACCTTTGCATTTATATGGATAATAATCCTTTTAGCACTTATTATTGCTACCACTGTGGAATTTTATAAAATCAATAAAACTGCAGGTCTTTTGATGCTCCCCTATATTATCTGGGTTACCTTTGCTGCTGTTTTAAATTTAAGCATAGCTTTATTAAACTAAAAAATCAGGGTGTTACACCGGTAACATCCTGATTTACATTTTAGTTTTGTGTTGTTGATTTGCTGATTTTTTCTCTTACATCTGTTGCTTCATTCAAGCAGAAAAGGTCTGTTTCTGTTGAATAATCGGAGCACCAAACTGCAATATCGTAATCCTCAAACAAATCCTTAACTGTGATTTTTTCCTCGCCCATTTCCTTAAGGAGCTCTGCTATAGAGTAGCTGTCGAACTTACAGCGCAGCATATTAAGGTTATCGTACTCTGTTACAAAGAAATCCCACTTATAGAGCTTACCACCGTTTTCAAGGCCAAAGCGAATAAATTTTGCTGAGGTTTTGCTATTATATTTATTGTAAGCTTCTTCGTTTTTAAAATAAATATCAAGCCAAATAAAATCATCGGTAACTATTGACTTAACAATGCTGATATCTTCGTTTGCCTCAACATAAGGTGTTGGCACAGGTGTGTGTATGCCATTGTACTGCTCAACTGTTTGGCCATATGTACCAAACAAGGTCTGACCTACGCCGTCCCTTGTTTTGTGTTTAAGGTAAAGGTTAAAATCATTAGTTAAAATGTTATCGAGAGTAACTGTTGCCTGCTCGGTAAGAGCTAAAATATTAGCAAAATCATTTATCTCGCTTAAATAATAGACTACACTTTTGCTGTCGCTAAGGAGTCTGAGCTCACCCGGAAGCTCTATTTGCACACCCTTTTCTGTATAAAAACAGAAAACAGGAACGACTTCTATAGAAAATGCATTTTGTGCAAAATGCTCTTCAAGAAGAGCAGCTTCATCTGTAAACTCAACTGTTACAGCAATTCTGTTTGCCTCCTTTGTGAAGCTTATATTCTCTACAAGGCCTGAGTGCTTTTTTATTACTCCTACCTTAAGTGTGTTTGGGTTTTCGGTTGTAGCTTCGGGGGTCTGAGCCTGCGAAGCTGCAGGTGCAGTTGTTTTTGTTGCATCCAGCTGCTCTATTTTACTGTTAAGAGCCTTTGACAGTGTAAACACCACAAACACCGATATACCAATAACAATAGCAAAAAGTACAACTATAAACGGGTTCTTTATTATTTTATTAAAAGCGCCACCTTCACGGCTTTCCATATCTTATTCCTCATCCTTCTTGTCATCTTGCGGGGCATTATCTGCACCCTCAGGCGCAGGGGTTGATTCGGCTTGTGTATCTGCAACCTTACCATCTTTAGCTTCTCTTGCTTTTTCGGCTGCTTCACGCTCTTCTCTCTCTCGTTTTTCAGCCTCACGGCCTGCCTTATCTGCTGCCTTTTCCATTTCACGATTTGCTCGTTTTTCTTCTCGCATTTCTTTTTTTGTCGGCTTTGGTGTTGGTGGAGTATCCGTCAGCTTCATAAAGTCGATTTTTGCCATTTTTGTTTTTGGCAAAGCATCAAGAATTGTTACTGTGGTAGGTCTTGAGAATTTTTCAAGCCTTGCATCACAATACTCCTTTATACACTTACAGGTTTCTTCAGTATTTGTTGTTGGCTGTGTAAGAGAAACAAAAAGCTTTATAACAGGCTTACCGTCTATATACCCCTGCACAGCACACGCCTCGTTAATGTAATCAAGCTTAAGAACCTCTTGCTCAATATCGTTAGGGTAAACATTATAGCCGGAAATTATTATCATACGCTTCTTTCTACCTGTAAAGAAGAAAAAGCCGTCTTCATCCACATAACCCAGGTCGCCCGAAAGCACCCAACGTGTATTGTTTTCGTCAACATATACACCTGTATCTTCACTATTGTAGTAGCCACTCATTACAGTTGAGCCTGTAATTGCAATTTCACCAATAGTGTTAGGTGGCAATTTTTTCTTATTTTCATCCCAAATCTCAATTGTAATACCATCAAGTGGTCTGCCTATTGAGTTTTCTTTGTTAGCGCCCCTTACATTAGCTATGCAAACAGAAGAAACCTCTGTAAGCCCATAACCTCTGTATAGCCTTCCCTTTGCCCCCCATTTAGCAAGCTTAGAATTAAAGGAGTTAAGAAATGTATCGCTTATAATATCGCCACCTGCCCATAAAAGACGGAGCCTTTTAAGGTGCTCACCATCGAAATTAGATGCCTCGTACATTTTTTTGTACATAGCCGGCACACCTACGATGTAGGTAACATTATATTTCTTAATATATTTATTCGCTTTTTCTGCAGAAAAGCTTGGCATACCAATACAGGTAAAGCCTGCACACATACTAAAATGCATTGCAACGCCTAAGCCAAATGCATGAAAAAGAGGCAAAACAATTAAAGAAAACTCTTCGCCCGGTGCGTGTGGCTCATCTAAGAAGCTGAGCTTGTATGCCAAAGCATTAAGGTTATTGTTTGAAAGGCGTATTGTTTTACTTTTGCCCGTTGTGCCACCACCGTGAAGAAACACAGCATCCTCTTCACCTGTACCCTCCACCTTTGGAGCTTTAAAGGAAAGATTTGAAATTGTACGGTAATTTGCTGTATTTGATGAAGGCTTCTTCGATTTTACCTTTATTTTTTCAAACATTTTAAAAGCAGGCCTTGTTAAGGTTGGAGCATAATCGGAGCTTGAGCAAACAATAACAAGACGGTTAAGACGCCTCAACACATCAACATAAGGCCCCATAATAAGGTCAAATACAAAGATTGCTTTTGAATGTGTATTTTTAATTATCTCTTCAAGCACGTCTGCAGGTGTAAGAGGGTGCACAATATTTGCTATTGCTCCGATTCTGTTTACTGCATAAAAGGCAACAAAGCATTGAACTATATTTGGCATAAAAATAGTTACAACATCGCCCTTTTTTATGTTTTTACTGTCGAGATAACCTGCGACTGATTCTACATCGCTTACAAATTTTTTACGACTGATCATATTGCCAAAGCTTTCAGCAACATCATACACACCAAAATCCTTGGTGCACTCGCAAAAATATTCAAAGCAGCTCCTGTTTTCAGGCTTTATCATACAGAAAATTTCCCTTTCAAAACATTTTAATTTAACTTATCTATTTTAGTATAATACAATATTATTGTCAAGTTGCCTACCATTTTCTGCCTGCAGGGTCAGGACACCGTTTATCTTTAAATGCAGCCCTGAATTCTACATAGCAACCACACTTAAGGCACATACCGGATATAAGATTATCGCACAGCTTACATTGACTGAGCCTTTCTTCGTAAAGCTCTTGTGAAACTCTCTCATCCGGCGAAAGCTTTTCCACTCGTTCCTTAATAGACTCAAGCATAGCTCCCTCTGCACTTTCTAACAGCAGGCAACGTTTACACTCTGTATTTGCCATTACTTAATAATAAACTTAACAACACTACAGGGTGGAACATTTGCAACAAAGCCATCAGCAGTAACTGTGAAATCAGTAAATTTCTTTGTGAATACTGCAGGCTCTTTATTGAAATCATTGAAATCTCTTGCCTGAGCTGTAACAATTTCAGCAGAAATCGAGGTTACTTTTGAATCTGCAATTTGACACTTAATTTCCTGAGCTTGTGTTAATGAAGCATTGGAAATTGTTGAAACAATTGTGCCATCCTCTTTTACAGATGCACTTTCTGTAAGCACAGGGGTAACATTATCATCAAGGTAATCTGTAGTAATAAAGCTTCCGAGCAAGGTGTTTTCGGAGTGTGATTTAAAGAGCTTGAATATATGGTAGGTTGGAGTTAATACCATACTCTCACCGTCTGTTAAAATCACGGACTGAAGCACATTTACTGTTTGAGCAATATTCGCCATACGGATTCTATCGGCGTGCTTATTGAAAATATTGAGAGTAAGACCTGCCACAAGAGCATCTCTCATTGTGCTTTGCTGATATAAAAAGCCGGGATTTGTACCCTCCTCAACATCATACCAAGTACCCCATTCATCAACAATAAGGTCAACTCTCTTTTCAGGGTCATGGCGATTCATAACCTCTGTATGACGACGTACAAGTTCTTCCATTTTATATGCTCGTGAGATTGTTGAATAATACTCTTCATCAGTATATGTAAGAGCAGCACCTTTATGCCCCCAATCGCCTGTTGGGAGTGTATAATAGTGGAGTGAAAAGCCGTTCATTTTGTTGCCTGCATAGTGCATAACCTCATCTGTCCAATTAAAGTCAAACGCATTTGGACCACAAGCGATTCTGTAAATTCTGTTATCGCGACTATAGTTACGAACAAATACTTGGTAACGCCTGTACTCATCTGCATAGTAGTGTGGCATCATTTCGCCACCACAGCCCCAGGACTCGTTACCTATGCCAAAATATTTAAGCTTCCAAGGCTTTTCTCTGCCGTTTTGCTTACGCAATTCACTCATTGGTGATTGACCATCAAAGGTGATATACTCTACCCACTCGCTCATTTCCTGAACAGTTCCACTACCTACGTTACCATTCACATAAGCATCGCAGCCAAGCTGTTCGCAAAGCTCAAAAAACTCGTGTGTACCAAAGGAGTTATCCTCAACAAGGCCACCCCAGTGTGTATTAATCATTTTCTTACGGGCTTGCTTTGGACCTATGCCATCCTTCCAATGGTATTCATCGGCAAAACAACCACCCGGCCAACGGAGTACAGGTAGTCCCATTTCCTTAAGAGCGTTTACAACATCCTTGCGCATACCGTTCACGTTAGGTATAGGAGAATCCTCGCCAACATATGTACCCTCATAGATGCATCTGCCGAGGTGCTCTGAAAAGCTACCGTATATGTCTTTATTGATTTTAGCAATTTTTTGATTTGGGTTTATAAGGTATTTTTGCACAGTAATCAACCACCTTTTAACTTTTTTATAATTATAACATACACATTACCCTTTTTACAATACAGGCATTGTAAATCTTAGTTAAAAATTACAAAAAAGTGAATAAAAATTCACCTAAAATCCCTAAAAATTAATGCTTTTTAATGTTGCGATTTGCAAAAAAAATTTTTTTATAAATATTCATTTTTGTTGAAAGATACAATATTTTGACACACAACTACAAATTTATTGCATTTTGCCAATATTAGGTATAAAATAATTGGCGTATTAAAATCGTGTTCATATAATGAAGCGATAGACTATTTGTTGCAATGCAACACTAAGGAGTGCTTAAAATGAGTTACATTCAAAACGTTATTGATGACGTTGCAAAAAAACACGCCAGCGAACCTGAGTTCGTGCAGACAGTAACCGAGGTATTAACATCTCTTGCTCCTGTTATAGAGCAGCATCCCGAGTACGAAAAGTATTCATTACTTGAGAGAATTGTTGAGCCTGAAAGACAAATCACTTTCCGTGTTACCTGGACAGATGATAACGGCAAGGTTCACGTTAACACAGGCTATAGAGTTCAGTTTAACGGCGCCATCGGTCCATACAAGGGCGGTCTTCGTTTCCACCCATCTGTTTACCCCGGAATTATGAAATTCCTCGCTTTTGAGCAGACTTTTAAAAACAGCCTTACAGGCCTCCCTATCGGTGGTGGTAAGGGTGGCTCCGACTTTGACCCTCGTGGCAAGAGCGATATGGAAATTCTCCGTTTCTGCCAGAGCTTTATGACAGAGCTTTACAGACACATCGGTCCTGACGTTGATGTTCCTGCAGGCGATATCGGTGTTGGTGGAAGAGAAATTGGTTACCTTTACGGTCAGTACAGAAGAATCAAAGGCGCTTTCAAAAACGGCGTTCTTACAGGCAAAGGCCTTTCTTACGGTGGTTCTCTTGTTCGTCCTGAGGCTACAGGCTACGGTGCAACATACTACGCATGTGAGGTTTTCAAGCACTTTGGTGAAGATATAAAGGGTAAGACATTTGCTCTTTCAGGCTTCGGTAACGTTGCTTGGGGTGCAGCAAAGAAAATCACAGAGCTTGGTGGTAAGGTACTTACAATTTCAGGTCCTGATGGATATGTTTACGATAAAGACGGTATCAGCACAGACGAAAAAATTGCTTATATGCTTGAAATGAGAGCTTCCGGCCGTGATAAGGTTCAGGATTATGCAGATAAATTCGGTGCTGAATTCTTCCCGGGTGAAAAGCCATGGGGCGTAAAGGTTGATGTTGCTATGCCTTGCGCAACTCAGAACGAAATAAATATGGATGAAGCAAAGAAGCTTGTTGCAAACGGTCTTCAATACTATATTGAGGTTGCTAATATGCCAACAACAAACGATGCCCTTGAGTTCCTTAAAGAAAACGTTAAGGTTGTTGCTCCATCAAAGGCTGTTAATGCAGGTGGCGTTGCTGTTTCTGCTCTCGAAATGGGTCAGAATTCAATGAGATACAATTGGTCTGCAGAAGAGGTTGATGCAAGACTTCAGCAGATTATGAAGGAAATTCACGATAACTCTGCAAACGCTGCAGAAGCATACGGCCTCGGCTACGACCTTGTTGCAGGTGCAAACATTGCGGGCTTCATCAAGGTTGCAGACGCTATGATGGCACAGGGAATTATCTAATTATTAATTTTATACTTTTTAAGGGTAGTGAAAATCACTACCCTTTGTTTTTTAATTGGTTATTTACATTTACCTTATTATGTGGTATATTTATCTTAGTTATTTTAAACATTTACAGATATATCACAATCGATTTTAAAAGAAGGGTGATTACAAATGTATAAAATTTTACGTTCAAAAAAGGGCTTTACCTTAATTGAGCTTATAGTAGTTGTTGCTGTTATTGGCATACTTACTGCAATTGCAATACCCGTTTTTAACTCTGTGCAAAAAAACAACAATATAAAAATCTGCCGTGTAAAAGCAGATAAAATCGCAACAGATACAAGGGTATGGGCAATGAATAAATGCTTTAACGAAGATGCTTCATTTGTTATCTCATCAAACGGAAAAGAAGGCACGTTGGTAAACTCAACCGGCTTCGAAAACGTTAATTTAGACGATGGTGAAGAATTTGATATTACACAAGATATTTTCAAGGGAGAGCTTCCGTATTGCCCGGGTGATGGTACCTACACAGTTACACTTACTCACAACGATCAAAAAACATACGCTTCAGTTACTGTTGTTTGCAATGGCGGCAGCGACGGAAATACTCACAACAAGCCAACAGGAGTTACCACGACAGGCTCGTAATTACAACAAAAAACTAAAAAAAATCGTAAGCCTCATTCATTTGAAGCTTACGATTTTTGTTTTATTGATTTATAGAAATCAGTCGAGAATTTCTACTGTACCATCCTCATAAACCTTGATTTTATCGCCGGTTTTTACTGTGTTGAGGAATTCATCGCCAAGGCAGTCAACTGTTGGCATTGGAGTATCTGTCCAAACAGAGCCGAGAATTGCACCTGCAGCTGCAAGTGAGTCAATATGCTCTGAGAAAAGCATACAAGCAGGGCTTCTTTCCATAACCTTTGCGCAGTAGAGAACCATACCACCTGTTGTTGAGCCGATTGTTTGCGGAAGGCAAAGTGCTGTGCCTACCATTGGCTTTTCAAAGATATCTGTATTGTTCTGGTCACCACATTTTGCTTCTTTATCACCAAACTGGAGAGCATTCTGGAAAGATGCAAGTGTATTGAAACCACCGTGTGAAACAAGAGCAATTGCTTCTGCTGTGCCCGGTACTACGGCACGACCCTTAAATGTTTTCATCTTATTTTGCCCCCTTTGTGATTATATCAAGAATCTCTTCACTAGTGTAGTAACGAGATGTTGTGTATGTACGAAGCTTATTAGAGTTTGTGATTACCCTACCCTTTTTAGCAACAGGGTTATTCATATACATAAGAGGACAAATGTAGCTGAGAACTACACCTGTTGCAGCAAGCTTTGCTGCATACTCTGTTTTATTGAATTCATCACAAACTGCAGGAGCTGCAGTAAATACGGTTGGAACTGTAACCTTCTTTTTACCACTCTTTTTAAGACCTTCGCAAACGTTATCTGTCCACTCCTTAAGCTGCTGAAGGGAAAGGTGTGGGCAGCCGATAAAGCAAAGCTGTGGTGCCTTTGAAGGATCCTTCCACATAACCGGATAAGAATTTTTTACTCTTTCGAGCTCTGCATCGTCTATTACATAAACCTGTGCATTTTCTGCAATAAGGCTTTCGCCCATTTCAACTGCCTCAGGAGTAAGGCCTGCAATATGGTAAAGACCAACTGCACCGTTTGATGCTGTAGCAGCACCAAAATCTTTAAGATATGCCTTTGCAGCATCGTCAAGCTCTGTACCAATCCAATCTGTAAGGCCCTTAACGTAAGGAACATCCTCCATAACCTTCATACCGATTGCAGAGCCGAGAACCTGTGCCTCAGGCTTCTTTGAGCATTTAACCTCTACAACCCATGTTGCTTTTCTGCCTTCATCTGTAACAAGGCCGAAATATGGAACAAAGCCTACAATTGAACCGAAAAGCTCAATAATACCTGAGTTACGGTTACAGCGAGCACCAAGAACTGAGTTAGCGTAAACAACAGCACTTGACTCTGCCCATGAAAGAACATCGCCCTTCTTAGGAAGGTTACCAACCTCATTCATATAGCAGGTACATGTATATGCATCATCGCTGACAAGACCTAATTTTCTCAACTGCTCATCGTAGCTATCTTGCTTTGTGTACATAAACTTGTTGAAAACAAGATTCTTAACAAAGTTTGACGGAACCTTAGGGTCAACAGGCTTAGGGTCAACAGAAAACTGCTGCTTTGATTTAATACCTGCATCGATAAGCTGATCCATAAGGTCGTAAACAGGAGTCATAACCTTAAGACCGAAGCTTGTAACAAGGTGGCCTTTTTCGCTTGTTACGGGCACCATTTTAGTTGCACCGAAGGCTTCACCGTACATAACAAGGGTTTTCATAACCTTTGCCATAGTCTCCCCCTGCTCGCCATTAAGTATGGCTTGCTGTTCAGGAGTCAATTCCATTTTGTAATCCATTGAAAATTCATCCTTTCCTGAATTTTTTACTAATTGTATCACAAATATTATTGTAACATAAAAGTAGGAAAAAGCAATCTTTTTTGTTAAAAAATAATCAAAAAATATCCCCCAACAAAAAGCTGGGGGATAGCACTTAAATCACTATAAAATCTTTTGCAGAAATCATTACTCCGTTTACCTCTACCAAAGATGGGTTATAGTTAACATAAACCGTTTTGCTGTAATCGTATGTTATTTTATAAACACCATCGGTAACCTTTTGGTGAGAGGTCATTTTCATATTCATTACAGGCCAAAGCTTTTTTGCTCTTGAATAAAGCTTTGCCGTTTGTGTTGCATAGGAGCTGTAGCTGATATTTGTTTCGCTGCTATGGGTAAACAGGAAGGATGGCACGGCACCGTATTCGATACACTTTAAAAGAGCATCATCAGCTGAAAGGTTTGAAACATTTATTGGCATACTGCCATAAACAACACTACCGTGTAAAACTATTTGTAAAACAGGCACAGCTGTAACACCGTTTACACCCTCACACGAGGCTGAATGTGGTGCAGAGAAAATTGCATCTGCCTGCTTTGCCAAATAAACTGAGGGATAATCAAGCATAAGGCTACCTGAAACACTTAACGCACCTACATTAGCTTGAAGATGCTTTAAAAGCTCCTGCCTTGTTTTTTTGCCGTTCAAATCAGAATAAAGCAGGGATGAACCGTCATTTAAGCATACACCTGCAGACTCGTTATCTACAGCAAATGAATATGCTGATGAAATGTTATTATTAATTTTGCTTGTTTGCTCCAAAGAAAACTCACCGGGCATATAGCCTACAAAACGTGAGGTTTTATCGTACAACAAGACCGAATTGGCTTTTGTTTTGGTATCGGTTGTTAAAATGTTAGCATCAAAGTACACTCGGTTTGTCTGCTCGGAAATTTCCTTGCACATAGACTTAAGCTCTGCATCGCCACCTAATACCGGTGATGGCTTATAGGCTTTTTTATTGCCTGCAGAAAGACCGGCTGACGAAAAGCCTGAATAACGCAAAGCTATATCTCTTACGCCTCTTGATTTTAAAAGAGCTGTTATTTCTGCTGCGTTTTCAAAGGTTGTAAACTGTTCTTTACCCGTTACGGTGCCTACAACATTTATAAAGAACGGTAAATCAGTAAACTTACCGTTTAATGATGCAGATATATAATTATTTTTGCTTAAAATATCTCTGACCTGCGCAGCAACGCTGTTATAATCAGCTTCGCTCTCTTTGACCATATATGTTTGCGAAACAACACCCTCATAAGATACTCCACGCACAAATTTATTGTTAACTACGCCACAAGGAGTAACTGTAAAGGTGTTATAAAGGTACCCTCCACCCTGTTCAGCTTTTTTGCAGGTTATTGATGAAAGAGCATCGCCCTCTTCTATAATTGTATTTATGGAAAAACCGTTTTTTATAATTGCAAAAAATGGTAAAACTGCGCCTTCGCTGTATTTATGCAATGCTACATCCTCACCATAAACATTCATATTTAAAGCAATTGGCTTTTCGGTAACTGCGCCAACATCTATTTGTGCACCACAGCCATCAGGTACAATATAGAATGTATTTTTATCCCCTGCCTGTGTTGAAAAAAGCCCGGGCATAATACTAAGCTTTTCAACAAAAAAGCCTTTTGGCAGTTCAATTTCAGCAGTATCAACGGATACCTTAAGAGCTCCCTGCACAAGTGAAAATACAACACTTACTTTAGCATAAACATCCTTATTATCTGCAGGAGTCATATTGTACACAACATTAAAATGATTCGAATCCTGTGATTTAATTTCACAAGCATCCTCAGTAAGGCAATTTCCTGCAGAATCCATAGAATAAGAATTACCGTTTTTATCTCGTAATCTTATATCTACAACCGTAGCAAGTGAGCTTTCTGCTGCAGCCTTACTGTGAGAATAAAGTATTGTAGAGTTGTCTGCAGAGGCTACTGCAAACGAAGAATCGGAGCTATTAAAAAGAAATTTTACTCCTTGACCTAATGCAACACCGTACTGATTGACAGCATTTTCTTTAACAAGAGTTGCGTTGCCGTACATATAGTTTTTACCCTCTTTAGCAGAAAGCATTGGCACAACAACTGCTAAAGCAATAATCACAACAAGTACAACAGACATTATCGCTATAACCTTTTTATTTTTTAAAAGCTTCTTCATATATACACCATTCTTAATGAAATAATTTGCTTTGGATATAATACCACGATTTGAAGACCAATGTCAAACAACATAGCAATTATATTATAATTTTGTGCTTATTTTTTTAATATTGTGTAAATAAAAACATATAAGGGAAACTAAATGATGAAAAAGTATTGTAAAATTTTAAGATTTGTTATAGAATAGAAACGATATTTGCGCATATGGTTTTATTTTATGTGCAACAAAAGAAAGCAAAGGATGAAAATTTTATGGCAAACAACGAAATCAAAACAAATGCCGAAATTTATCGCGAGCAACGCAAGGCCCGTCTTGCAAAAGCTGCAAAAAAAAGAAAATCAGGCAAGGGCGACAAAATCGTAAGAGTACTTATTAAGGTTATATGCATTATCCTTGCAGTAGGTATTGTTCTTTTTGGCGTAGGCAAAATGCTCACTGATGTTTTTGGTGTTCCACAGAGATTGCTCCCTGCAGCAACATACAACGGTGAAAAAATTTCTGCTGCTGAGTACAATTACTACTATATGGTTATTTACAACCAAGCAGCTGCTGTTTCTCAGCAATACGACCAGCAGTATTCAGGTGCAGGTGCCTCATACTTTGATTTATCAAAGAGTCCTGCTGACCAGGAGTACCCCGGTGATGACGCTCCGGAAGACGTAAAAACTTGGGCAGATTATTTCAAATATATGGCTCCACAAAGAGCATTCCTTGTTAAAGAGCTTTATGCAGAAGCTATGAGCGATGAATCAGAATTCAAACTCACAGACGAGCAGAAAACAGAGATGCAAGCATCTATTGACGAGGCTATGGATGAAATTGCAGAAAGTGCAAAGAGCAATGACTACGCTGTTGACAATTTCATTGCAAAAACATACGGTTCAGGTCTTAACGAGAAGCTTTACAGAGAGCTTGCTGAAAGAGATACCGTTGCTCAGTACTACCTCGAGTGGCTCCAGGAAAACTATGCAAGCAAAATCAGTGATGATGATGTTTTAAAATACTACAACGAACACAGAGCAGATGTTGACGTTGCAAGCTTCAGATATTTCACAGTTTCATATGCAAAGGCTGCAGAAGGTTCAACAGACCCTGAATACACAAAGGACGAAGCTAAGGCTCGTGCTGAGGCATTTAAGGCTGAAGCAACTACAGAAGAAGGCTTTATTGCTGCTTCTAAGAAATATGCTCCACCATCATATAAAACTGCATATGCAGCAGATTCAGCTACACTTGCTCCTGACCTTAAGAAGGCAAACATCGCAACTCTTTCAGAAGAGTTTGCTAACTGGACATTTGACGCTTCAAGAAAAGCAGGCGAAATGAACATATTTGAGGTTGCCGACCAGCAAGCTTTCTACATTGTTCTTATAACAGAACCTGCACACAAGGATACAACAACTGCAGGTGCAGATGTTCGTCACCTTCTCGTTCAGGCAGAAACAACTAAGGAAGATGCAGAGGGCGCATCAGTTACTCTCAGCGATGCAGAAATCAAAGCTAACTTTGAGAAAGCAAAGGCTGAAGCTGAAAAGCTTCTTAAAGAGTGGAAGGACAACGGCGCTACAGAAGAGAAGTTTATTGAACTTGTTAAAGAACACACAGACGATACTGCTTCTGCAGAAACAGGTGGTCTTTACTCAGACATCAACTCTGAATCAAACTACGTTCCTGAATTCCTTGAGTGGTCACTCGCTCCTCACAAGGCAGGCGACACAGGTATTGTTAAAACTGACTATGGTTACCACATTATGTACATGGTAGAGTCGGACAGCCAGCAGAAGTGGGAAGGCGACATTCGCACAACACTTTCTACCGATGACTATAACAAGTACTATGAAGACCTTACAAAGGATCTTTCAGACAATATCGACAGAAAAGACGGCATCATTAACTGGACAGTTAAGAATGTTGAGAAGCTTGTTGAAAACAACGTTGCTTACTATTCAACAAGCGCAGGTTCATACGCATATTAATAGCTAAATATTATAACATAAAGCCCCTAAACCGATTGGTTTAGGGGCTTTAATTATCGATACATCAAAAGGCATTTTTAATATGATTAACATCTACAATGTTGCCTTTTTCATCTGCAAACACTTCTATTATATCAAAAAAACATTTATGTTTTTGCAGCTTATATTTTGTTATATATGCAGCTGCCGAGCTTTTTAAATTCTCTTGTTTTTTATAATCTACTGCATCTGCAGGTGCTGTTATTCCACCTACAGTACGAGTTTTAACCTCAACAAAATAAATAATATTATCCTTAAAGGCTACTATATCAAGCTCACCTGTACCAAGAGAAAAGTTGCCACTTAAAATATCATAACCTTTTTTTCGCAAATATTTTGCAGCATATTGCTCCCCTTTTGCGCCCAAAAGCCTTGAATCCACTATTTATCTTCTCCTAATATCTTTTTCAAAAAGCTTCTTCTATGCACAGGTGAAACTCCGTATTTTTCAATCATTTCATAATGAAGCTTTGTACCGTAGCCCTTATGCTTCGAAAACTCATATTCAGGGTATTCCTCTGCTACCTTAAGCATATACCTATCCCTACTAACCTTAGCTATAATAGAGGCTGCAGCAACAGACATACATTTGCTGTCGCCCTTTACTATAGTAACCTCTTCAACACCTGTGTGTGGATATTGATTACCGTCTATGTATGCTAAATCGGGCTTAACAGATAAACCCTCTACTGCCCTTTTCATTGCAAGAAAGGTGGCGTTAAGTATATTAATTTCGTCTATTTCTTTTTCTGTAGCAATGCCCACAGAATAAGCAACGGCATCCCTTACTATATCGTCATAAACAATATCTCGTTTTTTTTCAGATAGCTTTTTTGAATCGTTAAGAATTTCGTGAGTATAGTTTTCGGGCAGGATTACTGCTGCAGCAAAAACAGGCCCTGCAAGTGGACCTCTACCGGCTTCATCCACACCACAAACAACTGTATAGCCTTTTTCGTGTGCTTCTGTTTCATATAAAAAATCAAGCATAATAACACCTCAAAAAAAATAAACCTCAGATACACTATCCAAGGCTTATTTTATAATAATTATTCGGGAAATTCAAGAGTAAGTCTGCCTAATTTACCTGCACGGTATTCATCGAGAAGCATTACAGATGCTCTTTCGTAATCTATTTCGCCACCGGATATAAGCATACCTCTTTTGCGACCTATCATTTCAAGAACCTCGTAATTCTCTTTGTCGCCAAAATCGGTTATTTTAAAGCGTTCAGCCAATCTTTCGGGATAATCGTTCTTTAAAAATGTAATAAGACGAAGCGCCATTGTTTCGGTATCGAGAATTTCATCCTTAATAGAGCCGATAAAGGCGAGCTTATCGCCTACTGCCTTATCTTCAAACTTTGGCCAGAGCACACCGGGAGTATCTAAAAGCTCTATGCCACTACCAACAGCAAACCAGCTGTTAGAACGTGTAACACCGGGTTTATCAGCTACCTTTGCCCTGTTCCTGCCTGCCATTCTGTTTATGAAAGAAGATTTACCTGTATTAGGTATACCAACTACCATAACTCTTAAAGGCTTGCCTACCATACCTTTTTCGGTATTCCTTCTTATTTTATCCTTAAGTACATTACGCACAAGGGGTAAATAAGCGTTAAGCCCTTTACCTGTACGGCAATCAACAGGGATTGCGTAAATGCCTTTTGTTTTATAAAAATCGACCCACAGCTGTGTTGCTTTTTCGTCTGCAACATCGCATTTATTAAGAAGAACTATTCGGGGCTTATTACCTATCATTTCTTCCAACTCAGGGTTAGATGAGCTCATAGGTATTCTTGCATCTACAATTTCTGTTACAAGGTCAACAAATGGCAAGCTCTCTTTTATGAGTCTGCGAGTTTTTGCCATATGACCCGGAAACCACTGAACTACTTGTTTTTGTGCATCATTCATAAGCGTATATATCAAAATCACCGTAAGGCAATATTCTGACTACTGCCTTACCTAAAATTTCCCTTTCGTCTATTGGGCCAACAACATCGCTTCGGCTATCTGATGAGCCGTTTCGGTTATCACCCATACAGAAAAGATGGCCTTCGGGAACTTGATACGGAAATTCGCGATAATCACCTTTTTTTATCATAAAGCTCTCACGAACATAAGGCTCATCTAAAGCAACCCCGTCAACATAAACTGTTGCTGTAGCATAATCTATATCTACAGTTTGGCCACCCACGGCTATAACGCGCTTAATAAGTGGCTTTTGGAAGTATGTTTCTTGAGTTATAACAACAATATCGCCTTGAACGTATTCTGCCTTGTTTACCGTTAAAAGCATATCTCCGTGCTGAAGGGTATTTGTCATCGACTCACCATCAACACCTACAACTCTAAAAATAAAAGAAAAAACAACTGCTACAACAATAAACGATGTCATTATAATTGAAACGAAATCGTATACAGTCAAATAAAATTTCTTCTTTTTGCTTTTGCTTTCATCTTCAACATCAGTTATTGCAAGAACCTCTTCCTCTGTTGAGGAAACTGTTGACTCACCCTCTTCTGATGGTACATCTGCAAAAACATCCTCTGTAATAAGGAACTCTGTTGCAGAATCAGAAGCTGTAGAGGCTTCGTCTAAATCTACAGGCTCTAACACAGGGTCTGTATTAAAAACTTTTTTCTTATCACTCATAATTACTCAACCTTTAAATCACCAAGTGGATAAATTCTAAACAAGATTTTGCCAACTATGTCTCTTTCATCAACACAACCAACTCTGCTTGAACGGCTATCAAGAGAAACTCCTCTATTATCGCCTAAAACAAAAACCGTTCCTTCGGGCACTGTTAAAGGGAACGCTATATCTGCCTGCTGTGTTGTTAACTCATCGGTAAAACGCTCCTCTTTGCCGTTAACAGTAACCTTACCTGTAGTGAAGTTAATATCTACAACATCACCTGCAACAGCAATAACACGTTTTACAATGGGATTATTATCGTCTTTAGTGCCTGATATAACTACTATATCGCCCTGCTGTGGCTTATAGCCTATGTGTGAAACCACAATTCTATCACCGGGCTGAAGGGTTGGCTTCATTGAAGGACCTTCAACATTAAACACCCTAAAGCAAAAAAGGAAAAGAATTGTTACCACAACAATTGCAGCTACACTTGCCTCAAAAACCTCGAATATAGTAAGCTTCTTTTTAGGCGCTTTTTTCTTAGCAACCGATTCGTTATCTGAATGGAGGTTAATACTGTACTCCTCTGTTTTATGCATAGCGCTCACCTCGTAATTTAACTATAAAGGTATTATACACCTTATTTTATTTAAATAAAAGATAAAATAAATAATTTAATAAAAAATTAAGAATAAAGGGCAGATATATCTATCTGCCCCACTCTCCCGACTAAATTAGCCGATTTTTTCCTTAACCTTAGAAGCCTTACCAACTCTGTCACGAAGATAGTAGAGTTTTGCTCTGCGAACTTTACCACGACGAACAATCTTTACATCTGCAACGTTTGGTGAGTGAATTGGGAATACTCTTTCAACACCTACGCCGTATGATACACGACGAACTGTGAATGTTTCAGAGATACCACTACCGTTCTTAGCAATAACTGTGCCTTCGAACTCCTGAATTCTTTCTCTCTCACCTTCACGAATCTTAACGCCGATACGGATAGTATCACCGATTTCGAATGAAGGCTTCTCAGCCTTAAGGCTGTCTTGTGCAATGAGTTTTAATGCGTCCATAATAATCCTCCGTTTTTTTCAAGCGTTCATACCGATATAAATCGCAGCGGACCGCCAGCTTTAATGTTGCCATTAATTGCCGTTGACACCTTTTACGGGTAACAACGCACACATAGACTCGAATATAATATCATAAGCTATTGCAAAAATCAATAGTTTTTCTTAAATATTTTTACTTTTTATATAATCAAAGGCTTCAATATTTGTGCAATAGTACACATTTTTATTGTTACTGATAAGCTTACAAAAATCCTCAAAGAATTGCCAATCATCGTTTACATCCAATTCATATGTATGACCCCAGATGTAAAATAATTGAATATCATCTGTTTCGGCAGAGATAAATTTCTCCCACAAGGAAAGCAGTTGGTCTTTATCCTTGAGCAATGCACAGGTGGGATTAAAAAGGTGTAACCTGCTTTGCAAATCAAAATTATATGTTGGCACGGTTGTTCTTGCATACTCAACATCAGTGTTTTCTGAAATCAGCTTTTCAAGTCTTGGATTACAGTTTATACCACCACCGGGGTAAGCAAAGCCTCTGACCTTATAACCCACAAGTTCTGACAAGGCTTTTCTGTCCCCTTCTACCTGGTGAATTACAACAGCATCTGCTTGGTCAGGCAAAAAAGGGTGGGTCAGCGTATGGGCTGCAACCTCGTGCCCCATATATATATCTTTTACTTTATCCGGTGATAATTTTGTATGGTTAATCTTTTTTTCATTAATAATAAGATGGCCTTCCATCCCCAATAACGCGTAGTTAAGGTTAAAGGTTGCTTTAAGATTATATTTATTTAATATTGCAATAAATCTCTCATCCTGACAAACGCCATCATCGAAGCTGAAGGTAAGAAGCTTTTTATATTCCATATTACACCTCAAAAATAGACAGGTTATTTCACCTGCCTATTATACATACTATTCACTTTTAAATCAAGCAGAGGGAATAAACAAAATCTTGACACCCTCTGTTGTATCACCACTCAGCTCATTTTCGTGCGCTATGGCTGAAACTGTAGTACCGTATTTTTTTGCAATATCCCACAACGGCTCATTCTCTTTATTTGGAAAATACACTACAATAGGTGCTCTTTTAGGTAAGCTCTTTTCACCATCACAAGAGATTTCACATACAAAAATCTCTGTAGATTGATTATAAACGGAAGCGTTAATTTTCATTTCTGTACGAAGCTCAATTGTATCGTTATTTTTAACAGCGCATTTAATTGAAACAATATCTATAATCGGCTCACAAATAATATTTTCTGCAACGATATTTGATGAGCATTTATAAGAAAAATCAAATGCCTTATTAACACAAGCAAGTGAATTGTTTATATCCCTTATTATAAAAGAAACACAAAGTGAGCCGAAAATATTAAGACACCCATCGGTTATACTATGCTTAAGACCGGCTATTTCACCCATAGCATCTATAACACACGACACTCCATCCCCGGGCACCTTAAAGCTATCATTACACAAATATGTATCATATATTTTATCTACAGGCGACAAAACAGTACACGTGTTATTCTTTGAGGCTACAGCCATATCCACACCGTATACATCTGTTATAAGTGTAAGCTCTTTTTCTTCCCACATCGTAACTGCTGCATCTAACCCTAAAGATAAATCAAATGCAGAGGTGAAGCTATCACTTTCACCCTTTAAGATAACATCAAGTGCTTTTACACTAACCTGCACATCACCTACATAGCTTTCGTTAAGGCCATCAATTTCTAAAATCTGGTTAAGAGGTATAGTATGAGTTAAATGCTCAGCCACGGCTCTGTTATCGCTATTCACATAGCAAATATCTATAATTACATCACCTTTAAGCATAAGCTTATTGCTGACCCTTCTTGTATCTGACAAAAGCACAACAGCCTTTTGGCTTATAATGGCTGCAGAGGGTGTTGCAAGGTTAACCGTATCACTCATAGAAAAAGAACGTGTCTTTTTGCAGCCCAAGGACAAACAATTAGCCTTTCGCTCTTTAACCTGAACACCACATTCCTTTTCTAAAGAAATGATATCCACACAAGATTCGTAAAACACCTTAATTTTAACAAGCACGCTCGCTTTAACCTCGGCTTTTCTTGTGCCTGTTGCTTTGCAATTCACATAAGAAGCCTTAGCACAGGCGTTGTAATCGACAGCGTTTTCAATTTCGTTTTTTTCACAGCAAACAGAGAATTGACGACCTTGAGAAAAAGTGTAAATACAACCATCATCGGCAGTGTAAATCACACGAAGCTCACATATGCCATCTACATCAATTCGTGTACCCACTGCTTTGCAGGAGGTTACTTTAGGCTCTGCAGTTACCTTAATAACCTTTAATATTTCCGGCATATATTCAGGCAACTGAAACTCTGCCTCAATACTTTCCTCTAAGGAAAATTCTTTATCTGTTGTGAGAATTTTGTAATCCTCGTGTTTTAATGAGATGTCCATAAAAACAAACTCCCTTCATATACTCTCAAGAAAGTATATGAGGGAGTGTTTTTGATTATTACATATTATTCTTGTGCTTGTGTTGCTTCCTCTTGCGGAGCCTGCTCATAAAGGATAGTGTAAAGCTGCGCTTTATTAGCCTCAAGGTCAATAGAGATGCTTGAGCCATCCCACTCACTTGAATACCACCAGGTGCCTTCAAACGGAAGCTGTGCCGATACCATAATTGAATTTATATCTCCACCCGATTTAGCAACGCAGGATGACATACTTACAAGAAGAGAAAGCACATCACCTTCCGAAAGCGTTGTTTCGATATAAGGAGCAACGGACTTTGCAGTTTCCATAAGCTTTGGTATGCCTGCAGGATTAAGGTCGCCCTTCACCTTTTCGAGTATGGCGCCAATAATCTTTTGCTGACGCTCCGTTCTTTGAAAATCGGAGTCAAGCTTTCTGATTCTTGCGTAGCAAAGCGCCTGATAGCCGTTAAGGTATACATTTTCGCCGGGTTCTACCTTATCAGGCTTGCCATCAGTACCAAGCTTAAAGTAGCTGTTCATATGGGAGGCTTCGCCTTCGCTCACCTCAACCTCAACGCCACCTATACCGTCTACAAGAGCCTCAAACATTTCAAAATTAAGAGTAGCATAATCATCTATTTTTATTCCGAAATTTTGCTCGATTGTTTGAATAAGCAGATTAGGGCCACCCCATGTATGAGCTGCATTAATTTTAGATTCACGGTGCCCGGGTACATCCACGTGGGTATCACGAAGAATAGAAACTACTGTAACCTTACCCGTTTTACTGTTAATAGATGCAATCATCATACTGTCGCTTCTTGATGCACCACCCTTTTCCTTATCTGCGCCGATAAGGAGTATGTT
Organism: Acutalibacteraceae bacterium; assembly: GCA_045532505.1. Lineage (GTDB taxonomy): Bacteria > Bacillota > Clostridia > Oscillospirales > Acutalibacteraceae > DTU089. Next base: position 30,470 of record JAZSGB010000022.1, read on the forward strand.
GCGCACGTGGGAAGCAGACACCAAGGAATCAACCTCTGCAATATGCTCAATTTCGCTACCTTGAGCAAATTCACCTACCACACTTGAAAGTGCTGAATATGCGAAAACACCTACGGCAACAGCAACAACAAGCAACAAAGCTATTATTTTAATAACAGGATTCTTTTTGCGTTTGCGCCTTCTGCGATGTGTTTCATCATAATCGGATATTTCGTCCTTATCTGCGTCAACCGTGCTGTATCTGCCACCAACTCTGCGTGGTGCTACAGGTATTTCCTCGTACTCGTACTCATCATCGTCACCCTCATCAGAACCCGACTCTTCTTCGTACTCATAAATATCTTCATCCTCCACAACTCTACCACGAAAGCGTTTTTTGGAGCCAATGTAGATATCCCCGGAGCTTTCTTCTGCTTCAGGGTCCTGAGATGAATCACTGTAAATATCCTCATAGGTATCCACGGGAGTCATATTAAGCAATTCTATATAATCATCTTCAATAGAAACATCGTTTCTGTTGTTAGGATTTCTTCTGTCTGCCAAGAAAAACTCTCCTTTAGTGCTTGCTTTTTTCATCTCTTTCGCGAATTACGAACCTTATAGGTGTACCCTCTAAGCCGTAAACCTCACGAATTTGGTTTTCAATATATCTTTGATAGCTGTAATGGAAAAGCTCGGCTGAATTTACAAAGCACACAAATGTTGGTGGCCTTGTAGATGCCTGGGTCATATAGAAAATTTTAAGTCGCTTACCCTTATCTGTAGGTGGTTGCACACGAAGTGTAGCTGCTGCAAGGAGCTCATTTAACTGACCTGTTTTAATTCTCATAGCATTTTGAGAATCTACAAACTTTATAAGCTCATAAAGTCTTTCTACACGCTGACCTGTTTTTGCAGAAATAAATATAATAGGTGCAAATGACATAAAGGAAAAGTCCTTCATAAGCTGTTTACGATAGGAGTCCATAGTTTTACCGTCTTTTTCGTAAGCATCCCATTTATTTACAACAATAATACAGCCCTTGCCCTGCTCAAGAGCTCTGCCTGCAACCTTACTATCCTGCTCGGTAAAGCCTTCAAGGGCATCTATCATAATAACACAGACATTTGCTCTTTCTACAGCCATATCTGTTCTTAAAACGCTGTATTTTTCAACTGCATCCTCTACCTTTGATTTTCTGCGAAGGCCTGCAGTATCAATAAACATAAATTTACCGTGCTCGTTTTCAACAAAGCTGTCAGTAGCATCTCTTGTAGTACCTGCAATATTTGAAACAATCATTCGTTCCTCGCCTATAATACGGTTAACGAGTGATGATTTACCTACATTAGGCTTACCTATAACAGCAACCTTTATATAGTCATCCTCATCTCTGTCATCAACCAGGTACTCCTCAGGAAGGTGCTTTAACACCTCATCCAAAAGGTCGCCTGTGCCGTGGCCGTGAACTGATGAAACAGGAATCGGATCCCCTAAGCCTAAATTATAAAACTCGTAAAATTCAGGTGGTGGGTTGCCTAAGCCATCGCATTTATTTACAGCAAGAATAACCGGCTTACCACTTTTTTGAAGCATTGTAGCAACCTCTTCATCGGTAGCAACTACGCCACAACGCACATCTGTAACAAGTATAATAACATTTGCACTATCAATAGCTAACTGCGCCTGTCTTCTCATTTGAGATAAAATTACATCGTTTGAATATGGCTCAATACCACCTGTATCAACAAGCAGCATTTCGTGGCCAAGCCATTCGCAATCGCCGAAAATACGATCCCTGGTAACACCCGGTGTATTATCTACAATAGCAAGCCTTGTTCCTGTTAATTTGTTAAAAAGTGTTGATTTACCTACATTAGGTCTGCCTACAATGGCAACAACCGGTTTTGGCATATTAAACACCTCCAATAATCATTTCTAATAAGCTGTAGCCGTTATTTTCAACTGCTGTTGCTTGTATTCCGAGATACTCTGACAATTCCTCCAAGGTTACATCGTCAAGAAATTTATCTCTTTCTTTTCTAAGTGAAACTGCAGGGATAAGAAGGGCATCTCCTAATTCAATATCCTTTAGCTGGGCTTTAAAATCTTTACCTGTAATCAAGCCTGCAACAGTAACCGTTTCACCAAAGAATTCGTTTACAATTTTTACTACGTTAACCTTTAAGCCTTGAAATTTAGCCATTGCAACCAAAGAAAGCTCTTTAAGCAAATCGTAAGCAGCCTCACCTGTAGCAATTGTAACTGTACGAGAAATCTCCTTTGGCTCTGCTTCTTCAATTGCTTGCATAAATTCATCCTTTAAAAGAGCACATACACCTACGCCGTTATCAAGCTGGCTGAATTCACCATAGTAATCAGCGCTCGGCATTTCTCGCTCTGCAAGTAAATAAAACTCATCGGATGCATACGCTAAAATCTCACCGTTATTATAAAAAGAAAAATGAGCGTTAAATTCATCAATTATATCAATTACATGTGCAGCTTCTTCTTTTGTATAAGGCTTAAGAGGATAAAGACCTTCTCTGTATTTAGTGAGCCCTACAGGGACAGCTGCAATGCTTTTTACTGCAGGATAGAGCTTGCCAAGCTCTGATAAAGAATAACGAAGCTCATCACCATCGTTTATACCCGGGCAAAGAACAAGCTGTGTATTCATCTGTATACCATTTTTTGCAAAAAGCTTTATGTTTTCGAGCACCTCACCCGAGTGAGGGTTTTTCATCATTTCCACACGAAGCTGTGGATTCATAGTATGCACGGATATATTTACAGGAGAAATGTGCATATCAATTATTCTTTGAAGCTCCCTCGGGCAAAGCCCTGTAAGTGTAATATAATTGCCAAAAAGGAAGCTAAGCCTTGAATCATCATCCTTAAAATAGAGAGTATCGCGCATACCTTCAGGCATCTGGTCTACAAAGCAGAAAATACACTTATTTTTGCAGGAATGGTGCTTGTCCATCAAATAAGTTTCAAATTCCAAGCCGATATCAGCAAACTCATCGCTTTTGCGAATATTAACCGAAAACGGCTCACCATTTCGTTCAAGGGAAAGCTTTAGCTTTTTTGCCTGAATACAGAAGCGATAATCCAAGACATCAAATATTTCGGTGCCGTTAATTGCTACAAGCACATCTCCGCCTTGTATGCCTACTGCTGCACCGTAAGAACCTTTTTCTACAGAAAAAACCTTAACCGACAAATTACCACTCCCTTCGTATTCTTACCTACAATAAAGTCTAATAGGGCGGGGAGAATCCTCTCACCGCCCTCATTACACGAGTTACAAACTATTACAGATTAGTCTACTGAAACTACCTGCTTGCCGTTGTAGTAGCCACATGCTGTGCAAAGTCTGTGTGGTCTTTTGAACTCACCACAGTTTGGGCACTTTACGAGTGCAACTGCATCCATCTTCCATACGTTTGAACGTCTTTTGTCACGTCTTGCTTTAGAAACTCTTCTCTTTGGTACTGCCATGAGTACATCCTCCTTATATAATGTTTAATTATTAGTTCATTCATCCAACAAATCGAGAAGCGCAGCCATTCTTGGGTCTACAGGCGCCTTACAATTACATTGGTCCTCATTTAAGTTCTTGCCACATGTTATGCACAAGCCCTTACAATCCTCGTTGCAAAGGTACTTTGAAGGAAGAGCGAGATTGACATCTTCTTCAACAAGCTCATCAAGATTAAGGCGCAAATTCGGAACCTCAAGAAATGCATCGTTTTCGCCACTTTCGAGAGTTACAACCAAGGTATGCTCTAACGGGAAGTTATATTCCTTTCTAACCTCCGTAGCACAACGGTCGCACGGTGCGCAGTAAGCCACTTGAGCATTGCCTGTAAGAGTAACGATACCGGCATTATTTTCAACACTACCACTAACCCTAACGGGCTCCACAATTGGTGAATAACCTGAAACCTGAATTGCTGACAAATCAAGCTCATAGTTAAAAGGAAGCTTTAACCCCTCAGTATTAAAAATTGATTCCAGCTCGATAATCATAGACATTACCTCTCAACATACCCAAGTATTATATTATCTTATTAAGAATTTGTCAATAACTAAACCAAAGATTTTTAATAAAAAAACCCTCGAATAACAAGTTACTCGAGAGTTTCGTTAAAAAGCATTTAGATAACCTTTACATTTGCAAAAAGAGCTTCAGGAAGCTTTTCCTTATCTTCGGATACTGTGAACACAAAGTCAACACCTGTATCCTCTGAAATCTTCGCAAGTTTATTAATAAGGCTTGCAAATTCATCGTAATCTCTGCCAACGATTTTAAATGTTGCATCAACGAAAATTTCTGTAATGTCGTGATCCTGTGCAATAATACCACAAACCATTCCGTAGAAAGCATCGCAACCCTCAACTGCAAATCTCTCTGTTTCGATAAGTCTTGCCCTGTGAGTTACCTCATAAGTAAGTAATGGAGATTTCTCTATACAAACTACAGTTCCATCGGAGCTTGCAACTGCCTCATTGATGAGAGCAATAAGCCTTTTTGTTTTGCCGGAACCTTTGTTGCCAATAATAAGTGAAATCATAGTATTTACCTCCGTCGTTTATTTCTCGCCTTTCGGCGTGATTTCTATATTCTTGCTTCAAGAGCTTTTTTGTGTTCCTCATAACCCGGTTTGCCGAGAAGAGCAAACATATTCTTTTTGTAGCTTTCAACACCAGGCTGGTTAAATGGATTAATACCTAAAATATAACCTGATACTGCGCAAGCCTTTTCAAGGAAATAAACAAGGTAACCGAATTCGTATTCGTTCATTTCGTCTATTTCAAGAATCATATTAGGAACCTCACCATCGGTATGAGCAAGCACAGTACCGAGGAAAGCCTTTTTATTAACAAAGTCAACTGACTGACCTGCTACGAAATTAAAGCCATCGCCGTTTTCTTCATCGAAGCCTATAATAAGCTCTTCTTTAGGTTTGTTGAACATAACAACTGTTTCAAACATTAACCTTTCGCCATCTTGTACGTACTGGCCTAATGAGTGAAGGTCTGTTGAGAAAATTGCTGATGATGGGAAAAGACCCTTGCCACACTTACCCTCGCTCTCACCATAGAGCTGTTTGAACCACTCGTTCATCATTGTGTAATCGGGCTCGTAGGAAATCATCATTTCTACTGCCTTGCCTTTACGGTAAAGGATATTTCTCATTGCTGCGTATTTGTAGCAATCGTTTGTGTTAATATCACCTTCAGCAAAGGCTGCGCGAGCATCTGCTGCGCCAAGCATCATTTTGTCTACATCTATGCCTGCAACTGCAATTGGTAAAAGACCAACAGCTGTAAGAACAGAATATCTGCCACCTACATCATCAGGAATTACGAAGGTTTCGTAGCCCTCACGGTCTGACAGCTCTTTAAGAGTACCACGAGCCTTATCTGTAGTAGAGTAAATTCTTTTTGCTGCACCGGCTTTGCCATACTTTTTCTCAAGTAAGTCTTTAAATACTCTGAAGGCTATGGTCGGCTCTGTAGTTGTGCCTGATTTTGATATAACATTTACAGAAAAATCTTTACCTTCGCAAAGCTTAACAGCCTCTGCAAGTGCAGTTGAGGATAATGTGTTACCTGCAAAAATAATTTGTGGCTTTTCTGTAAGGTTACGGTTTTGTGATTTGCAAAATTCAATTGCTGCTCTTGCGCCAAGGTAAGAGCCACCGATACCGATAACAACTAAAACATCGCTATCGTTACGGATTTTTTCTGCGGCCTTTTTAATTCTTGCAAACTCTTCTTTATCGTAATCAACGGGTAAATCGAGCCATCCGAGGAAATCGTTACCCGGACCCTTGCGAGAATTAAGAAGCTCTACTGCGGCATCTAATTCGGGTGCTATTGCAACAACATCGTCGTTTGTAACAAAGCCCTCAAGATACCTTGTGTTAAGTTTAACTGACATTCGGTTCATCTCTCCTGTGAGGTCTGAAATACTACACAATCTATTACATTAGCATTACATAGTATTCTTTGCTAATATTTTACAATAAAAGGTTTTTCTTTTCAATAGAATTTTTGCACTTTTACAAAATAAACACTATTTTTTTCACATTTCAACAATAGAGTAGATACTTTTGTGTGCAACTTTCCATAGCTACACTATACCAAGGTTACCATTTACCCTCGAAATTATAACAAAGCAAGCACAAATGAACGATACTAAGCAAAAAACCAACACCACAAAGGCAGTGTAATACATAAGCATTTTTGAAAATTTCATTATTTTTCTTCAACCTCTTTTTCAAGTAACTCCACTAAAGTATTACCAATAAGCTGTGCAGAATACACAGCCTCCTCTAAAGTGTTTGCATCTGTGCCAAACTCTAAGAGCAATGAGCAAGGAGTAACATCCATATTGTATTTTCTGTGGCAAAAAAACACAGGGCGCATTAATCCCGGATATAGCTCCTCTGCTTTGTTTTGAAGGTGTGTAGCAAAAACGAGATTACTTTTCCAGCTGTTGAATTCCTGCACACCGTTACCCTCACAGCCACTTATTATCATAACCTGGGCAGCCTTTTTATTATTTATTTCTGTAGTAGGCTTACACTTTGTGCCGTCAGAATAATGTATGGCATCTCTATGCACATCCAAGGTTATTTGAATTGAAGGGTATTTTTTCAAATATTTTTCTACCGAAACTCTTGAACGGGCATATGCACCGTCGTAGGATTCATCGTATATATTTCTGTCGTGTATAACCTTGTAGCCGGCATCTTCTAAAACCTTAGTAAGCTCATCGCCTACTCGCACCATATTTTTGTTTGTATCCTTTGTACGGGAATTATATTCCTTTGCATACCAGCCCAAATCAAGCAACTCATAACCCTCTGTAGAGTGGGTGTGGTAGATGAGAATATAAGGTTCTTCTTTAGTTATGTTTTTGTATTTCGGCTGTGTACCCAACAGGCTTTTTATGTTTATGGATTGATTTGTTTTGTTATCTATTTTAACTGCACCTAAAGAAACGGTTTTACTTGTTGCACCCATTTGTACCTCTTTTACAGAGCCTGCTTTTGTATAATTCTCAAAAAGCTTTTGAGCTTGCTGCTTTAAGACTTCTAAATCTGCATTAGATGTTTGTGTATTGGCGCTGTTTGCATAAGAACCACCACCGTAGCCTGTTATGGTACTTATTTTTTCGTCAATCCCAATGCTGTTTGCAGTAATTGATATTTCATCTGAAGTAAAGTCTTCAAGCAGTAAAAAAGCGTTTGAAACAGCTACACCGACTGAATTACCGAAAAGTAAAGTAGCTGATATTAAGCTTACACAAATAATTAAGCAAACTGTTGCCTTAAAACCTTCTTTATTCATTTATACCACTCCGTTTCATAAAAGATTATGAAACAAGCTTAAAGAATATTACATTAAGGCATACAGCTCTTCTGCAGATAGCTCAGGCTGTAAGGCACAATTAATTGCTAACGCTAAAAGATAAGAGGCATTTTTCACAAGAAAATCAACGTCCTTCGGTGCCACAATAAATGATTGCGTTTTATTTACACCTTCATCGTTTAAATCATAAGGGTTAATTCCACACAGCTCAGTTGCTAACGCTACTGCATCTACAACCGTAGGCACGCCTACAGCTATAACAGGCACACCGATATATTCTTCATCTATCCTTTTACGGGTATTACCTATACCGGAGCCGGGCGCTATGCCTGTATTTGACATCTGTACCGTTTTACCCAACCTTGCTACACTACTCGCTGCAAGGGCATCTATTGTAATTACACAGCACGGCTTAATTGCATTACAAATACTTTTTACATACTCCCCCGTCTCTATCCCTGTTTGCCCTAAAACACCTGAATAAACAGCTGCTACAGGGCGCAATTTACAATTAAGACCTATACTTTCCTTGAGCTCCCCACTTATGTGCCTTGTTGCAAATATTTTTGAAGCTACATTGGGTCCCAAAGCATCAGCAGTCATATCTGCATTACCTATACCGACTACAAGCACCGTGCCGTTGCCGTTAGGTAACAGCGACTCCAATCCCTCTTTCACAGCCTTTAAACGGCCTTTAGATGCTGCCGACTCATTCGCAAAATTATTCATTTCTATTGTGATGTATTTACCTATACCCTTATCAAGCTTTTCAGCAGACGCTTGTGATAATATTTCGATTACAGTAGTTTTACATTCTTCATTTTGTTTTTCGGTTATGTTTACACCATCAAGCTTTTCACCTAATATCTCATGACGCTCTAAAGCAAGGTCTGTTGTGAAATTCAAATTACCACCTCTGTTTTTAGTATTAATTATTAATATTCAAATATACTTTCCGTGTTATACTCAAACGCCTTTATTTTGTTTTAAATAAATTTATATGTATTGAAATAAAAACAACAATGTGGTAAAATAACTTGTATTTTTACAAAAGGAAGTAATCAGTAATATGAAACTTGGTATTGTTGGCTTGCCAAATGTTGGCAAAAGCACATTATTTAACGCACTTACAAACGCAGGTGCACAGGCAGCAAACTACGCTTTCTGCACAATTGAGCCAAATGTTGGCGTTGTTGCAGTGCCCGATGCAAGGCTTGATGCACTTTGCGAGATGTACAACCCTGTTAAGGTTACACCTGCAACTATAGAATTTGTTGATATTGCAGGCCTTGTTAAGGGTGCAGCCCAAGGCGAAGGTCTCGGCAACAAATTCCTCTCACACATTCGTGAGGTAGATGCTATTATACATGTTGTACGTTGCTTTGATAACGACGATATTATGCACGTTGATGGCGATGTTAACCCACAAAGAGATATTGAAACAATTAACCTTGAGCTTATTCTTTCAGACGTTGAGATTCTGCAAAGAAGAATTGACAGAACAACAAAGGCTATGAAGGGTGATAAAACACTTGCTGCAGAGCTTGCTGTTTTAGAAAGAGTTAAGGATGCTCTCGATAATGGCCTTTGTGCAAGGACAGTTGAGCTTACAGATGATGAAAAGGCTATTATTGATACTGTAGCTCTCCTTACAGCAAAGCCTGTTATTTACGCTTGTAATATGAGTGAGGATGACTTTGCTTCACAAATTGATACAAACGCCCGTTACAACGCAGTTAAAGCAATTGCTGCAGAGGAAGGTAGTCAGGTGCTCCCGATTTGCGCAGAGCTTGAAGCACAGATTGCCGAGCTTGATAAGGATGAAAAAGAGATGTTCCTTGCAGAGCTTGGTATTCAAACAGGTGGTCTCGATTTACTTATTGAAAGAAGCTATGACCTTTTAGGCCTTATGAGCTACCTTACAGCAGGTCAGCCTGGGGTCAGAGCGTGGACAATTAAGAAAGGCACAAAGGCTCCACAGGCAGCAGGTAAAATCCACTCTGACTTTGAGAGAGGCTTTATTCGTGCAGAGGTTGTATCCTTTGATGTGCTTATGGAATGTGGCTCTATGGCTGTTGCAAAGGAAAAAGGACTTGTTCGCTCTGAGGGTAAGGAATACGTAATGCAGGACGGAGATATAGTTCTCTTCAGATTCAATGTTTAATACACAAACAATGAACCCCTTTAAAAACCTTGGTTTTTAAAGGGGTTCATAAAATTTATTCTGTTAATTTATAGTGTCTTAAATAAACACCCACTGTTTTATCGTAGTCAAGCACGTGAATAAATGAGCCATCCTCCATAGGATAGATTGTAAGACCTTCTGCTTCGTTACCTGCCATTGAAGGTACAGTACGAGTGCACAATTTTTCAACCTCGCCACTATCGATGTCAACTGTAAGAATCTGGTCTGTATTACTTTCCTCAGCATCATATGAAAGGTAAAGTGTGCCGTCATACACCTCACCGCCCTGTATACGGGTCACCTTTCTTGAAAGCTCAATAATGTGTGAATACTCCATTGTGTCAAGTTCAAAAGCAATAATATATTCAACATCATTGAATGGTGAGCAATAAAGAAGACCTTTTTCAGCGTCAACAGCGCACCACGGAATACCATCAGGAAGAAGCTCTGCAGGCTCAATAACGAAAACATCAATAAGCTCCAGGGTTTCACAATCGTATGTCATTACAAGAGGGAAATCCTCCGGCTCGTTTTCGACTGCAGCATAGATTTTACCATCATAGTAGCTGATACCGCCTATGTGGTCGCAATCATACCAATCCTTATAATCTGCAGGTATGGCATCGGTATTTTTAGCAACACATTCCATAGTTTCGGCATTCCACTTCATAATACCTGCCAAGCCAAAAGCTGTAAGCGAGCCTGATGTGTAAAAATACTCACCATCTGTAGCAATACCCTGACCTGCATACATTGCATCCATAAAAACAAGCTTGTCTTCTTTGACCAGCTCCACATTCACAGAATGCTTTGGAGTACCCTGATCAAGGAAGCCTGTAAGAAGCATACATATTGACATTAAAAGGGAAATAATTGTATCAAAAAAATTCATAAAACCCTCTCCTTAAATTCTAATATAATATAGAATATATTATTTTTACAATAATTTCAAGATAATAATTGATTATAATTATTTTTAATAGTATAATATTTCACATTAAGAAGGTGAAAGCTTGGAATACAAATACGAATTGCATGCACACACAAAAGAAGTAAGCAGATGTGGAGCTATCTCCGTAAAAGAACTTATAGAGGAATATAAAAAAGCCGGCTATTCAGGAATTGTGCTCACCGACCACTACTCCCCTATGACATTTAATCTCGGTGAATTTTTCAACAAGAAAAAAGCACTTGACCACTACCTGAAGGCATACAGAGAAGCAAAACAATACGAAACAGATGATTTCACAATCCTTCTTGGTATGGAGCTCAGATTCTATGCAACAGTAAATGATTACCTCATATATGGCATAACAGAAGAAATGCTTTACGAATTACCCTTTCTTCTTAAAACATATATAAGAAAAGCCAGCAGACTTTTACGGGAGCGCGGTTGCTTATTCCTGCAGGCGCACCCTTTCAGAAAGCTGATTACAAGAGCTAATCCCAAATACCTTGACGGAGTTGAGGTTTTTAACGGCAAAGCAACTAAAGAAGCAAACGACAATTCACAAAAATGGGCGGATGAAATAAATGCCCCGATTAAAACAAGCGGTAGTGACTGCCACAGGCAAAGTGGTGTTGGATTAGGCGGAATAATTACGGAAGAGCCTATAAAATCCAATGAGGATTTAATAAGAACACTTAAAAGTGGGAATTACAAATTAATAAAAAACCGGAAATAACAATAAGCCACCATTTCTTACATTACATAGGAAATGGTGGCTCTTTACTTTTAAAATCTTATGACTCTATCTTTGTGCCTTGCATTGATTTATTATTTTCCGTGCAATAATCGTCATAAAACTCATCAAACTCTTCTGCGCTGACCAACTCAATTGCAACAGACTCATCTAACTCATTAAACAGTTTATATCTTTTTGCCCACCTGTTTTTACTGGGGTTACCCATCCAAATATAATTTGAATGAGGCAATTTTGCAATAACAATAGTTTCCTCACGGTTTTCATTCTGAATTTTTGCCAATTCATCCCTCTTGATGTCATATTTGAACACCGGAAAGAAAATGCTTATATAAATAACAGAAAGTGCGCATAAGCCTACTGCTAATCTTGTAAAAAGCTTTTTATCGGATATCTTTCTCGCATTGCATTTATCACATATATAACAGAAAAGATTTACAATAAAAATCATTATAAACACATATGCTGCAAAGAAGCACCTGGGACCTATGGGATTGACAACAAGCAATGGTGCAACCACAACGGGAACACAGCACAATGGCAGCAGTGCACTAAATTTATGCCCTTTATCAACACACAGCAAGGGTATAATAAACAGTGTCATTACATACAAAAATGAAACAGCAACATCAAAAATATGTATTGCAGGGTATTTCTTATTACCTTCATTAACAGTTATGTAAATAAGAGCAGTTGTATAAATTATATAAGCTAAGCAAAGTAGATTAGCCGAAAGAACCGACAAAGCAAGAGCCTTTTCCTTTTTGCTTTTATTATACTTAATAAACCTTGCTACTAAGATAACAAATAAAACAGATGTTATTACACACATAGCGCCATTTGAAACAATAAGGTGCCTACACATTATTTTTATATGCTTCAATGCAGTTACAATCAAACCTGACCAATTTGTTGAAAAATCTCTGTAGTTATCAGTTCCTGCGCTTATTGCACTGTAAGCAGAGTTTGAAAACATCCATACGCTTCCTGCTACCGAACCCAATAAAAAGCCGAAATGACAAGCGTAAGCTTTTTTGAATTTGATGGCTGTATAGGCAATCACTGCTACAGCGAACCAAATATTGAATAACGCTACATTTTCAATAAACGGCGCTCCGCAAAAGCCCATCAACAATGTAACCACAACAAAACACTTAGGATATTCAGGCGTATGTGAGCCTGTAATATTTTTCACTATAAGCATATATAATGCACTTATAATTGCCGAGGGCACATAGTTTGCATACCCTGATGACCACACTATTGATTGTGAAAACACAGCCCTTGGTATCAGCAAAAATAAAATTGCTGCCAATAAAAGTGAGGCATTCTTTTTTACCGGTGCATATTTATAACACAACAAGCAGACGCCATAATAAGACAAGGACATTAAAACTGTTCTTAATAATCTGCTTCGGGTTATTGCCAAAACAAGGAAGTTACCTAAATAACGACCATTGTACATATCGAAAAATGTTTCTAATCTTCGTATGCCTATACTACTACCCCAGGCCCAATCATCCCCCGAATAAGGGAACATATAGGCTAAGACCGCAAAAAGTATAATAAGACAACCGCTGGTTATAAAGAAGCTCTTGTTTAACGTTTTAATACTTTTCCCCATTGCAAGCACTTCCAATTTTTTCAAGTAGATTCATTATAGTCCCTATATTTTTATTGTCAATGGATAAACTATTAAGAAAGTGTAAAGAAAATCAAAAATGAAGAAGCTCACGCTTCTTCATTTTTATTTTTTTCTGAGAACAAATATATAATTTTCATTTCGAGAAAATCAACCAATTTTTGATAGTGCAGCATTTTTTTCACGAATTCGACAATAATAGAAAATACCAATGAAATCATAAGCAACGAAACAATCGTTAAAATCGGGTATTTCAGATTGTATATAAATTCCTTGAAAAAATAAACCCTGAAAAATGTGTGGAATATAAACATATTCATAGAATGCTTACCAAAAAATGATGCAACACATCGTATTATTTTTGAAACAAAACAATATTCTTTAAATATGAATCTATTACAGAACACAATCAAAATAACAGGTGCTATGCCGAAATGATACTCCCACACCAGCTTATACGGAAGTCTAAGCCACACCCATATACTTACGAACACGATAAATAAACCAATACAAAACAAAACAAATTCATTAATTACATCATTCTTTAACAATCTGATTTTATTGATTTTTCCGAACAAATCAAATTCAGCAAAAAGCGCACCTATACAAACAGGTAAAATAAATGAATATATGTTGGTTGCGCCAAAAAACTCCCCATTAAAAAGAACACGAGGAATTATTATAATTACCGCAAACAAGCTAAACCAACCAAGCTTTTTACAACATTTGACCAGCAGTGGCATCAGAATAACGAACACTATAGCGGCACTCATATACCACCATGATGAGTTCATTGAGGGTGTACCGTAAAATTGAGCTAAGCCTAAAAAGTCCAATAAAACATAAACAGAACCCCTAACAATGCCTTTATTGAAATAAACTGTACCAGGAATACGCTCATAAATCCATAAAGATATTATTGATACTATATATAAAAACCAAAATCCGTTCATAGTTTTAATTACACGAACAGAAATCCACTTTTTCTCATCCGTCAAAGAGCAATTCTTTTTGGCAGATAAATACAAACCGTATCCACTTATAAACGCAAAAATACAGACACAGATTTTACAATAATATGCTAACTGAATATATAAATCTTCACCAATGAAACCAAAATCAAAAGCATAACCTTCAAATCGCGATGCGTTTCCAAAGCAATGAATGCACATCAACATAAAAATCGCAAGACCTTTGAGGCACAACGAATCAACCTTATCGAATGCCGACACTTTTTTCTCGCTCATTTTGCTCACCTCACTTAGATACTATCACCATCATCCTGAAATTTCAAATAACAGACGGGGATTAAATATTCAATCCCCGTCAACAAATTTATTTAATAATTGACTCTTCCCATGAAGCATATGGCTCGATACCGAAAACCTTTGCAACTGTAGGAGCAACGTTTGCAAGACCGAAGGCGCCATCCTTTACCTCATAAGCATTTTTGCTATAAATAATGAAAGGAACCTCATTAAGAGAGTGAGCTGTTCTTACAGCAACATCGCCCTTCTTGTTCTTTTCCAGCATCTCGTCTGCATTACCGTGGTCTGCAGTGATAAGTACTGTTACACCGCACTTATCTGCAACCTTAAGCACTCTTGCAAGAGCAAGGTCAACTGCCTCAACCGCAGTAATTGTAGCATCAAGGTTACCTGTGTGGCCAACCATATCACCATTCGGATAGTTGCAACGGATGAAGTCATATTTACCGCTTTCCATAGCTTCAATAACTGCATCTGTAACCTCAGCAGACTTCATCCATGGTCTCTCATCAAATGAAACCTTATCTGAAGGAATCTCCATAAATGTTTCAAGCTCTTCTGAGAATTTATCGCTCTTGTTACCGTTCCAGAAATATGTTACGTGACCGTATTTCTGTGTTTCGGAAACTGCAAACTGATTCATACCCTTTGAAACGAGAAGCTCTGAAAGAGTATCCTTAATTTCAGGTGGGTTAACCAGGAAGCGTTCAGGAAGCTTAAGGTCACCATCGTACTGAAGCATACCTGCATAGCAAACATCAAGCTTTGCGCCTCTATCGAAATATGTGAACTCATCGTTATCGAAAGCCATTGAAAGCTCAATTGCACGGTCGCCACGGAAGTTGAAAAGAACAACGCTGTCACCATCAACAATTGTGCCTACAGGCTCACCATTTTCGGCAATAACAAACGGAAGAAGATCCTGGTCAATCATACCTTCGTTTTCTGCGCGGTATGTTTCGATAGCCTCCTTTGCTGTTGCAAACTGTCTGCCGATACCCTTAACGTGAGTATCCCAACCAACCTTAACCATATTCCAGTTAGCCTGGTATCTATCCATCGTAACAACCATTCTGCCACCGCCTGATGCGATTTTACCGCAGAAGGTGTCGTCGTTAAGCTCTGCGAGAGCATTTTCAAGCTGTTCTACATAAACGAGACCTGATGTTGCAGGAACATCACGACCGTCAAGAAGAATGTGGCAACGAACATTTTTCACGCCCTCGTTCTTCGCCTGCTTGAGCATCTCAATAAGGTGAGAAATGTTTGAGTGAACATTACCATCAGAAAGAAGACCGATGAAATGAAGAGTTGAGC
>JAZSGB010000072.1:0-3041 GCA_045532505.1 Acutalibacteraceae bacterium
ATCCAGCCAATCGGCTTAATCTCGTTTGTTGTGTAAAAATTCCATTTACGCATAGGAGCATCTCCTTACATTGTTTTTCTAAATCCCATTATATATAACTCGTTCTTAGAATTCAACATTATTATGTGGAAAAGGTGAATAGTATGTGGTATAATCAACATAACAACAAAGAAAAGAGAAGCACTATGGAATTCAATGAAAAACTACAAAGCCTTAGAAAACAAAAGAATATGACACAGGAGGAGCTGGCAAAAGCACTTTTTGTGTCGAGAACGGCTATTTCAAAGTGGGAATCCGGCAGAGGCTATCCCAGCATAGATTCACTAAAAGCTATTGCTGAATTTTTCGGTGTTACAGTTGACGAACTACTCTCAGGTGAGCAAATTATCAGCATTGCGAAAAAAGACGGTATTGATAAGGCTAACAGGTTTAGAGATTTGATTTTTGGCTTGCTTGATACAGGCTATGCTTTATTTTTCTTTCTTCCTTTTTTTGGTGAAAATATAAATGGCACAATAAATACGGTTTCGCTAGTTGGATTAATTGAAATTTCGCCTTACTTAAGAATTTGCTTTTTTGCATTAATAGCTATTACATGCTTTTTCGGTATACTCACCCTCACCCTGCAAGGCTGCAGCAATGTACTTTGGAACAAACACAAAAGCAATATTTCTTTACTTTTAAATATAATATGTGTTTTTGTTTTTATAATAAGCCAGCAGCCTTACGCAACTGCATATATCTTTATGCTTTTGATTATAAAACTGGCTACAAAAAAGAAATGACACGAAAAGTATCACCCATGTAACGGATTGTTTCTTTCAATATTTCCATCATCTTCTATAATTAATTTTGGTGAAAGCCAAAATATTAAAAAGAGGATGATTAAAATGAAAAACAAAAACAAAACAAATTTTTTTATTTCGGCAGGATTACTTGCGACATTTGTATTGTGGACTGTTGCTGTAATGTACATTGATGTAAGGGCAATAGGGCCACGTGGCTCACAGGTTGGCTTTGCATTACTGAATGGCACTGTACATAGCCTTACAGGTGTTAATTTTACGCTATACAATATAACAGATTGGTTAGGCTTGGTGCCTATTTTTGTTTGCTTAGGCTTTGGTGCTTTAGGCCTATGCCAGTTAATCAAAAGGAAAAGTGTGGTTAAGGTTGATTTTGATATAATTGCCTTAGGAGTATTTTATGCTGTTGTTATAGCTGTATTTATATTCTTTGAAGTTTTTGTTGTTAACTACAGGCCTGTTTTGATTGAAGGTGTTCTTGAGGCCTCATACCCCTCCTCCACCACGCTGCTTGTTATGTGTGTAATTCCTTCTGCAGCTATTCAGTTTAAAAATCGTATAAAAAATAACGCATTAAAAAAGCTTGTAATTACTTTATGTGTTGCTTTTACTGTGTTTATGGTAGTTGGCAGATTAATTTCAGGTGTGCATTGGATTACAGATATTATAGGTGGTGCACTTTTTAGTGCAGGTATTGTAGAAATGTATTTGTCATTTATAAATCTTAGTAAAAGGTGATTTTATGAAAGCGAAAATAATTGTGGAGGCACTAACCAAGTTTTTTGCTGGTGTTATTCTTGTAGGTGCATTAATATTTTTGCCTGCAGGAACCTTAAATTATTTTAACGGTGCCTTGCTTATGGGCATTTTATTTATACCGATAGCTATAGCAGGTATTGTTATGCTTATAAAAAATCCTGCTCTGCTGGAAGCTCGCCTTAAGGGCAAAGAAAAGCAGCGGGACCAGGATATTGTTGTAAAGCTTAGCGGACTTATGTTTATTGCAGGGTTTATTGTTGCAGGGCTTGGCTTCCGTTTTGGGTGGTACACCTTGCCTAAGGCTGTTTCTATAGGTGCCTGCTTTGTTTTTATATTGGCATATATTTTGTATGCAGAGGTTATGAGGGAAAACACCTACCTTTTTCGCACGATTGAAGTGCAAGAAAACCAAAGGGTTATTGATACAGGGCTATACGGAATTGTAAGGCACCCTATGTATTTTGCAACAATACT
The DNA here is from genome assembly GCA_045532505.1 of Acutalibacteraceae bacterium. Taxonomy (GTDB): domain Bacteria; phylum Bacillota; class Clostridia; order Oscillospirales; family Acutalibacteraceae; genus DTU089. The sequence goes on from JAZSGB010000072.1 coordinate 2,040, forward strand.
TTTATTTTTGAGCATACCTGTTATACTCGGCTCTGTGTATTCGCTTATAATTTTCCTTGCCTTTCCTATGATTATAGTAAAAAGAATCAAGGGCGAAGAAAAGCTACTTGAAAAAGAGCTTAACGGCTATGCCGAATACAAGCAAAGGGTTAAATACAGGCTGATACCGTTTATTTGGTAACACAAATTTACAATGGTGATATTATGAGCATTAAAATTATTGAAGCTTACGACTACAAGGAAGACATAAAAGCACTTTTTGATGAGTACACAAAAATGCTCATTGAGGGTAATAGTGAGTTTAAGAAATATTTGGATAAGCAAAACTACAGCCACGAAACAGAAAACCTTGAAGAAAAATATGGTTTTCCCTATGGCAGGCTGTATATTGCCCTTTTTGAAGGAAAGACTGCAGGATGTATTGCATTAAGAAAAATCAATAACACTGCCTGTGAACTTAAAAGGCTATATGTAAAGCCCGAATACAGGGGAAATAATATCGGTAGCGCACTTTTAGAGCGAATTATTGATGACGCAAAAGAAATTGGCTACAGGCATATTTTACTTGATACGCTCCCCTTCCTTACAACAGCCATAGAAATGTACAAGAAAAAAGGCTTTTACGAAATAGAAAGCTACAACAACAGCCCTATGGATAACTTAATCTACCTTAGGTTTGATATATAACCCCTGACTCAACCACAGGTATGTAGACTTTCATCCCCAAAAACCATACACTTATTTTGAAAGGAGGGGCACGCCAATGGACCAGGTTAAAATTGGTAGGTTTATTGCAAATTGCAGAAAAGAAAAAGGCCTTACCCAAATGCAATTGGCAGAAAAATTAAACATTACCGACAGAGCCGTTTCAAAATGGGAAACAGGCAGGGCTATGCCTGATTCTTCCATAATGCTGCAGCTGTGCCAAATTTTAGGAATAAGTGTTAATGATTTACTTTGTGGGGAGAGAGTTACTATGGATAAATATGATAAAGAATTAGA